>CAJOMA010000024.1:3390-23303 GCA_905235655.1 uncultured Oscillospiraceae bacterium
ACGTCCTGGGTGGCGTAGACCGCGACAGAGCAGCCCGCGTCGGCCTCGAAGGTGACGACATAGCCCTCGTCGGTATCGTCATCGCCGCTGTCGTCGGAATCCGAGGTGCCGGAAAGCGCGGTGCCGTTGACGTACAGGGTATAACCGTTCGTGATGACGTTGGCCGCGGTGCCGGAGAAGGACTTGATATAGGTGTCGCCGGTGAGATACCACTTGGAGGTGGAATCCAGAGTCACGCTCACGGTACCGACGGAGGTCGAAACGGTCGTACCCTTGCCGTTGGTGATCTTGCCGCTGATCTTGCCGGTGTAGACAGTGCCGTCGGTCAGCTTCAGCGTCAGGGTGGAATCGCTGCCCACCAGGATCGTACCCTCCATGGTCTGCCCGTTGGCAACGAAGGTCGCAGTGTTGGACCCGCCGCTCCAACCGTCGTCACAGACCGAGAGCAGAATGCCGTCAGAATCGTTGTTGACGATCGTGACGCCGGAGAGCGTGATGGTCGCGGTGGTGTTGGTCACGTGGAAGACGTGCCCGTTGTTCGAGGTCAGCGTGCCGCCGGTCATCGTAAAGGCGGAGGTGCCGCTGCTGGCGTCGCCGGACATCGACTGGTAGATCATGACCGTGTCGTAGAAGGTGGCGTTGCCGTTGAGCGCGTTGTTTGTCGCGGTGAGGTCGCAGTTGGTCAGCTCGATGGAGCCGGTGCCCTCGATGCAGACGCCCTCGGACTTGTTGGAAACCAGCGTCGCGTCGGAGACGTCCACGTCCGCGGTGGAGTAGATCGCGGGCGAGCCCAGACCGCTGGAGGTATAGGTGCCGCCGGTGACCGTGACCCAACCGCCGCCGCGGTCGGTCCGGATGGGAGCCGAGGAGCCGCCGGAGGTAGTGACGGTCAGATTGCTGGCAACCGTGGTTCCGCCGTAGGTGGTCATGATACCGCCGCTGCCGTTGCCGGTGGTGGTGATCTCGGTGTCGGAGATGCAGACCGTGGTCCCGTCGCCGACAGCGTTCGTGGTGCCGTTGTTGGCGCCGTAGGAAAAGACGCCGTTGGCCCCGGCCGCAGAGGTGGTGATGGTGCCGCCGGTGATGGTGGTCGTGCCGCCGCCCTTGCACATCACGGCGGAGTTGATGCCGTAGAAGCTGTAGTTATCCGAGGCCGAGGTGCCGCCGGATTTGGTGACGGTGGGATTGTTGATCGTGACTGTGCCGGAGGTGTTGATCAGCAGCGCGTTCTGATCGGCGCTGGCGGAGGCATAGGTCTGGTTGGATTGGGTGGTGGAGGAGGTGATGGTCGTCGCGCCGGACCAGCTTACATTGGAGGAGCCTCCGCCCGGAGGCGATCCGCCCGGCGCGGCAAGGGCTGTTGCGGACAGCGTGAACATCAGGATCAAGGTCAGTAAAATGGCTGTCAGTTTCCGTGTCATAAAGAATCAGTCCTTTCTGTTTTTTCAAGGGACGCCTCCCCTTGGAGCGCCTTCCGACGGCTCCGGACAAAAGGAAAACCTCCCTTACGTTGTCTGCATTGTAAGGGAGGTTCCTTGAAATAAAATTGAAGGTTGAACTTATTTTTTGATCGGGAGCGAAACCGTGAACCGCACCCTTCCATCCGCGCAGGCGGCCTTGATCCTGCCGCCGTGCTGCTCCGCCACGGCCTTTGCGATCGAGAGGCCGAGCCCGTAATGATGCCCGTCGTCGGTCCTTGCCTCGTCTGCCCGATAGAAGCGGTCAAACAGGCGTTCCAATTGCGCGGGCGGGATCTCCGAACCGTCATTGACCACGCTGAGCTCCGCCGAATGCAGGTGGCTGCGCAGCGACACCTCGATCTCGCTGCCGGTGGTATGACGGATCGCATTGTCCAGCAGGATGGAGACGAGCTGCGTCAAACGGGAGCTGTTTCCCGTCAGATGTACGCCGCCCTCGATCCGGCTGCGGATCGTGAGGCTCCGTTCATAGGCAAGGCTTTCAAACGCGAGGACCTCTCCTGTGACGATGCGGGAAAAATCCACCGCCTCCATCGGAGCATCCGCGCTCCCCGCCCGGGAGAGCTCCAGAAGCTGCTTGACAAGCTCCCCCATCCGCTCGTTTTCGTACCGGATGTTCGACAGCCAGGCGTTCTCTCCCAGCTCCCTTGCCAGCATTTCCGCGTTGGTTCCGATCACGGCAACCGGCGTTTTCAGCTCATGGCTTGCATCTGAGATGAACTGCTTCTGCTTCTGATCGTTTTCCTCCAGCGGACGGATGATCCTCCTGGACAGAAAGAGGGAAACGACGAACATCACGACGATCGCAGCGCCGCCGACGATCAGAAAATTGCGGAGCAGCGTTTGCATACTGCTGTCTGATACCGTATTATCCATAAACGCCACAAGCAGATATCCGTCCTTCTGCACGACCCGGAAGAGGAGCTGCTCTCTTTGCCCGGAGCTCGAACCCTTTTGCCGTATCTCCTGCGCGATCTCAATCAACTCCTCGTCGCTGTAAATCCCGCGCATCCCGTTGTCGACAACCAAAACGCTGCCGTCCTCCGCAAAGGAAACGGAGTAAAAGGTAGAAAGCTGGAAATCCCGCGTTCCGCTCAGCGGCTCCTTGTCCTGCGGCCCGTGCGCGGGGCCGCCGCCCCCGGGAGCGCCGGGTCCGCCGGAATCCCCCGGATTGTCCGACGTCTGATCCAGAGAATAAACGTCGATGTAATCCTGCAAGATATCCGCGCTTTTTTTCCGGATCTCACGGTAGCTTGCCAGCATAATGACCGAAAGCGTCACGGCAAAGAGCAGCACCAGCGACCCCATGATCGACAGGATGATCTTTCTTCTGGATCGGTTAAACATCTTTTTCCCTCAATTCATATCCCAGACCCCGGACTGCCTTGAGCTCGACCTTTGACCCAACAAAGGCCAGCTTTTTTCGCGTAAAGGACATATAGACCTCCACGTTGTTGTATTCCGCCTCGCTCTCGAAGCCCCAGATCTTGACGGCAAGCTGTTCTCTGGTCATGATTTGCCCCCGATTTGCGAGCATATACTCCAAAATGCGCAGCTCCTTTTCTCCGAGCCGCACACTCTGTCCGGTGCCCGTGCAGGTCAGGGTCGCCCTTGCCGTATCCAGGGAGAGATCCCCGAAGCGCAGGCTTCCGTCCTGAAAGCTCGCGCTGCGGCGGCCCAGCGCACGCAGTCTCGCCAGCAGCTCCTTCGTCTGAAACGGCTTCGTCAGGTAGTCGTCGGCGCCGCTGTCGAGCCCTGTGACCTTATCGTCCAGCTCGCCCTTTGCCGTCAGCATCAGGATCGGGGTTTTGATCCCGCTGCTTCGTGCCCGTCTTGCGACCTCGAAGCCGTTCATCTCCGGCATCATCACGTCAAGGACCGCCATATCGTAGACACCGCTTTCCAGCGCCGCGAGGGCGGAAGCGCCGTCCGCGAAATGATCCACGTCGTATTTTTCCTGTTTTAGCATCGCCGCCAGAGCGGCCGCCATTCTTTTTTCATCCTCCGCCAGCAAAATACGCATGACAGCACCTCCCTTCCCGGACAGTATCCCGCAAAAAGATTGAGGAAAGATTGAATTTTAGAGACGACCGCAATCATGAGGCCGTCTGCACTTCTTTTCGTAGTTTATCACAAAAACAGGCGAGATACAATACCGTTTCCGGCGAGCCGTCCCCGATGTTTCATTTCATAAACAATTCAGCACCGCTCCGATGTCCCCGTCGATGCAGACGGCCTGCTTGCCCAGCTCCTTCGGGCAGACGGCCTCGCCGTAGTTGACGCAGGCGTAGGTCGCCATTGGGTTCCGGGCGGTCAGCCGCCAGAAGGGGTACTTGATGATGACCGGCGTGTTGTAGCCCACGCCCAGCTCCAGATAGAGGACCCGGCCCCGGTGGGCCTGCAAATAGTCGGAGTAACGGCTGGACGCCTCGATCCAGCCTTCGTCCTCCACAAATTAACCATTTAATTGTACCACGATTTTGCCGTCAACGGAACCCCCATCCTGCGCGAGGATCGCTTCCCGGATTTCCTCCAATCGGAACGTGCGCCCGACTTTTGGTTTCAGTCTTCTTTCGTTCAGGAAAGCGAAGATCTCATCTATGATCTGCTGGGTCGGATAATTGGAGAAAAAACCGGTCAGATAGACGCCGTTGGGAATGTCCTTGATGGGATCAAAGCCGTTCAGCGTGTAGACGCCGCCCAGCAGCCCTGTCTGGCAGACGAACCCACCCTTTTCCACGGCGGTCAGCGTATCCTTCAGATTCCGGGGGCCAATCAGATCCAGGGCCTTGGTCACGCCGTGGACTCTGCCGGTCAGCTTCCCGTTGTCCAGCAGCGCCTCGTCCGCCTCCGCAAGCAGCGGCAGCTTGTTCTCCCGGTGGGTCGTGGCAATCACCCGGCAGCCCAGCGCCTTCGAGATCTGGATCGCCGCATAGCCCAAGGCGCAGGTCGCGCCGCGAATCAGCAGCGTATCCTCCGCGGTCAGATGCAGACACTCAAACAGAGAGCCCCACGCAGTAAAATACGTCTCCGGCACAGCGCCGAGCGCTTCCCAGGGCAGCTCGCTCTCCACGGCAAACACGATCCTGCGGGGCAGCAGGGCGTACTCGGCATAGCTGCCGTGGAAGGAGCGTCCCATGCCGCCCATCAGGGCGACGATCTTCTGCCCGACGGCAAAGCCGCTGTCGGAGGGATCGGCGACCTCTCCGACGCACTCGATGCCGGGGATAATGGGCTTTTGAATATAGTTGGCACGGATTTCATTCAGCCGCAGCAGCTTTTCCGAATGGTTCAGGCCAAAGGCCCGCACCTTCACCAGCGCCCAGCCGGGGCGAACCGCGGGGATCGGGAATTCGGACAATACAATGTCTTTTCCTTCTGTAATTCGATCAAGCAAAACAGCTTTCATGCTCATAAGCCTCCATTTTGGGGGATCAGCAATCCGTTCTCTTCACTGGCCCAGCATTGCGGGTCGTCTCCGTAGAAGTCGCCGGTATACCCCTTCGCTACGGCGGGACAGCCCCGGCAGAATTGCTTGAGCTTGCAGCGGGCGCATTTGGAAAACTCGTTAAAGTTCCGATACGCTTCCATACCAGTGATCCAGACGTCAGCCAGACGGTCCTCGAAGATGTTGCCGACCTTGCTGTCCGCGACTCTGCGGCAGGCGTAGATATCGCCGGTGGGCAGGATCGTGATATGGCAGTTGCCGCAGTTGCAACCGCCGTAGATCCTGCCGTCGCAGGTGTATGCGGGGATCTTGAAAGCGCCGGTTTCGTACTCGTAGAGCGTCCAGAGATGATCTTTCTTGTTGAAGTAGGTCTGACAGCCCTCCGCCTCATATTCTTTGAACTTTTTGTCGCACAGGACCAGCAGGTTCCGGTACTCTTGAGGCGTCATGCTTGTATCCAGTTCGCCGCCGGAGGGCACGTAGCGGGAGAAGGCGAAGATATTGGCTCCCGCTTCTACCACAGCGTCGATAATGCCGGGTACTTCCATATAGTTCTGCTTGGATACGGTGGTCATGATAACGCTGCGAATGCCCGCCCGGTTAATACAAGCGATCTTCTCAAGTGTGCAGTCGAAGCTGCCGGGCTTTCGGAACCAGTCGTGCGTCTCGCGCAGGCCGTCGAGCGAGAGCTGATACTTTTGACATCCAAAGAATTTCAGTTCCCGGCAGACCTGGTCGCTCAGATGAAAGGGGTTGCCCATGATCGTGAAGAGAATCTCGTGTTCATGAAGCAGCTCCAGAAGCCGCCAGAAATCCGGGTGGAGGATGGGATCGCCGCCAGTCAGATAGAAGTACGGTAGTCTGTCGTAAACCTGGCAGAAGTCGAGGCAGTTATAGAAGGTATCTTGCATCTGCTCCCATGTCATACTGTCGTGCTTTCGGCAGGGATTACCGGAAAAGATATAACAATGCTTGCACCGCTGGTCACATTCATCCGTGATGTGCCACTGGAAGCTGAAATAGGGAAGGTTTTTGTTCTTCATCGTCGGTTTCTCCGTTTCGGGGTTGCATTCCCCTGTAGTATTTGCGCAAGGCCGCAAATACTACAGGGGAATCGCTCATTCGGGCTTGTCGGCAGCACCGCAAGCAGCGGGAGCCTCAGCGGGTTTGTCGCCGGCGCCGCAGGCGGTCCCGCAGGCGGCGGGCTTTTCCTCGGGCTTGTCGGCAGCACCGCAAGCAGCGGGAGCTTCGACAGGCTTGTCGGCAGCACCGCAAGCGGCGGGAGCTTCGGCGGGCTTTTCAGCAGCGCCGCAGGCGGCGGGGGCCTCAGCGGGCTTGTCGGCTGCGCCACAGGCAGTACCACAGGCAGCGGGAGCATAGCTCTTGTTCCAGCCAAACAGATCAGAAAGTGCCATGAGTGTGTCCTCCGGTCATTGGATTCAGCGTGTTTTCTCGCTGTGCTTTCATTCTACGGGAGGATCTTTTCGAAAACAAGTACGCACTATTTTATCAGATACTTACATAAAAGTAAGTAGTTGACGGCGTTGAGCGCAGACAGTATAATTAACATGCAACAAGCATTTAGAAACTATTGGAGGCTCGAACATGAAAACGAAAGACGAACTGCCGGATTGCCCGGTGGCCACCACGGTACAGCTCATCGGCAACAAATGGAAGCTCCTGATCATCCGTAATCTGCTGGTGCGTCCCTGGCGCTTCAACGAATTGCATAAGAGCTTGGAGGGCATCAGCCAGAAGGTGCTGACCGAGAGCCTCCGTCAGATGGAAGCAGACGGCATCATCACCCGCACCGTCTACGCCGAGGTCCCGCCCCGCGTCGAATACGCCCTGTCCGAGCTCGGTGAATCCATGCGCCCCATCCTCATGTCCATGCAGGAGTGGGGAAACCGATATAGAGCACAGATGCGAGAATAATCTTTTTCTTCACTTCAGGCTGTTATTCTAATCCTCTTTCTGGATAAAGATGAAGCGTTTCGTGTTTGTTGCACATGTGCTGTCCTTATTCATTATGAGTGTAAAAAACAATGGTACGAGCCGATGACAGCAGAACCATCCCTTTTTCATGGTAGCGTAAAAAAGATGCCGAGATTGGCAATCCGAGCTGAAGTGCATATTATGCAGAAGCGTGCGTATATTTACATTAAAAACGCCGCTTTCGATGCATAAATTCTCGGTTCCATAGGGGGCTCGCCAGTTCGAGCCCTACATTGTACAGCAAAAAATCAGTCACACCGTGTGGTGTGGCTGATTTTTTTCGTGGAGGCAGGACTCGAACAGGGCGGCGATCCGCAGAGCGCAAAAACGTGCCGGTGGCACGTTTTTTAGCCCGCGGAAGAGTCCTATATCGTCCACCAACTTTTGGGTCTGAAATCTCGCGATTTCAGACCGATTTTTTGTTTTTTCGGCCGTTTTTAGCACCAAAAAGTTCGGCGTTTTTTTTGGCCGGAATTTTTTTGCCTTAATTTTGCCTTAAATTTTTTCTTCTGCATCGTCAAGATCGTGGATAAACTGGTCCATTCTGGCTGCGCTCTGCCGCTTCATTCCGTCCGTCACGTGCGCGTAGACCTTCAAAGTGAAGGCCGCCGTATCATTCTATCCAATGCTCTTCTAAAAAGCGGTCAAATTGCCATTCCGGTCCTTCGTAGAGTATACGCAACAGCTCTTCCTGAATTTCGCTTTTTTTCATTTTGGAAACGCAGGAGATCAGTTTCTTTTCCAAATTCTCCTGTCGCGCTTCCTCTTCTTTCTCCGCTTTCATCGCTTCTTCATAAAAGCGCTTAGCTTCTGCGGGGAATGCGGTGAAGTACACAGCAACCATGTGTTTGCAGATGACGCGCTTTCCATTAGCATGCGGGCAGTCGCAATTTGAAGTGCGCGGATGGGCCAGGTTGATGGCAACGGTATATGGTTTCTTTCTGCTGCCCGAAACCTCGCCCTCATAGCAGCCATCGTTGGTTTGCCGATAAGCAAGAACTTTCTTCTCTTCATAGTAATCGTACCCTCGCCAGAGGGAATTGCCGCTTGCCAGTTCCAGAAGCCCCATACTCGTTCTCCTTTTTGATGTCGTGTTGTTGACGTTTGGATTTTTTGGCGGTTATCTATGCCGATATCTTGTCCTTCTGCCGTTTCCGTCTTGAATAAGGTGCCCTTCCCGCAGCATCCGTTTCAAGATTCGGCTGGATGTTGCCTGACTGACGCCGAGAAGCACATCCACTTCGGAACGGGTGATGTAATCGTGGCTTTGCAGATAGGTTAAGACTGTCTGCTCCGAGCCGGATGCCATACCACTCGCAACAGCCACATTTCGGTTCGGCAGGGTGATTTTGAAGGCGTTATTCGTGACCTCGATGGTCGGCTGACGGTCGCAGTCCTTGTAGGCCTTCATGATTTTTTGCATCCCCGTGCCGTATGCCTCGATCAGATCCAGGCGATAGAATACAGCAGCAAGTTTGGGGTTGCGGCAGACGGACAGGCCAAGCATAATATCTTCGACGGTAACACCGGCCATCAGTCCGCCGACAGAAACAAACTCGATCCGATCAGCGTACACGCTGACCAAAGTGCTGGCACTATAGGAATAGTCCCGATGAACAATGGAATTGAGCATTGCTTCGCGCAGTGCCTCCTCCGGGTAATCCCGTATATCCTTGCGGTAAAGTCCTTCAAACACCGCTTTCGTCTGATTGCGCAATTCCAGATAGGCATAGAGATCCTCCATCTGCCGAAACAGAGAGCCGCTGAACTCCCGTCGATCCTGAAATACTGTCTTGTCCAGACCCGAGAACGTCGCCGCCTTGATCGCGCCGGGGCATTGATCAGAGAGAAGATATCCCAAATTGGAATATACCCCGTCCGGTGAAATCAATCCAAGCGTCTGCCGCTGCACAGGACCGAAATCGACGTCCCGTTTTTGGAATTCCGCTTCTGCGGCAACGAAAGTCAGTTCCTGCTCCAGAGAGCGCATATCTTCAAATCGGTCGCCGTCTGTTTCCTTGATCATCCGACGAATTGCCGTATCCGTAGACGGATCGGTCGATGTCCCGTTACGAACATATACGCCGCCGGGTTTCAATCCCTTTGCCGCAAGATAGTAGGGACGGTCCGTTCCCTTTTGGACCGTGACCGCAATAATCTCTTTTCCGTCCAGCATCCGGATCTCATAGCGGACAAACATCGTAACGTCCGGCTTGATGGAGTCTCTGACCATATTGTTGATACGCAGCAATGCCTCATCCGGTTCGGAAATACCGATAGCAGTACCATCGTCCGCGACGCCGATCCATAATTCTCCCCCTCGGGTGTTGGCGAATGCAACTATTTCCTTGCATAGATCGTTTACAATTTCAGATTTGAATTCCAGCGTTTCGCTTTCCATTCTGATTGACATAGGAATCTCCTCACTTTCTAATCATCATTATAGTCATTCTAATCATTCTTGTCAACAATTATTCAACTGAATAGAAAAAGTCCGCTGAATAGCGTTGCGATGAAAACCTGCCATACCCGCGAGAGAGTCAACGAAATTTCGGCAGTTTTTTGTGATTTATAAAAATCTGCCGAAAAAATTATGTGGGCGGTGTTTTGGGGTTTCCTTCGTATGCCACCACTAATAGGAAAACCAGAGGCCGTTTTCGGAACTGTTTTCAGAAAAAAGTCTTAACCATTGTGATTATACGTCAAAAATGACACGAAACGCAAAAATCAGACACATTTGCAAGAAAAACCGGTATATCCAACCGTAATCTTGCAAAAGTGCAAGGGAAATGTCGCACTAACTGAATGTGCCCGCCGATTTTGCATCGGCGGGCACGGGTTATGTATTTGCTAATCCATCAGGCGGTGTTCGTGATTGCCTTTAAGATAGTCGCGGACGCTGCCGTTGAGAACGTGGTACGCATACTCCAAAGGGTTGTTATAGATCAGCCAGTCCAGTTCGGATCGTTCGCAAGACCAGATGTCATAAACGTCCTCGACGGCGTTGCAGTCGATGGCGAGCATACTGCCGTCCACGAACTTGATCTCTACGCAGCAGGTGTCTATATTGAACTCGCATTTTGTGATCTTTTCCATTTTTAACCCCTTTCATCAATAAAGTAGCAGAGACACTGCGCTTCTTCCTTTTTCTCCTGCCGAGGCGGTTCCTCTGTTAGTCCGGCTTTGTTCGTGTGTGCAATGAGCCACTTCCGGAAGTTTTCTTTTGTGACCAGCAGACGGGCGTTCACATGCAATGCCGGAAAGTCCTCACTATGAAAGAGGTCATACGTTGACGCTCGCGATATTCCGAGACATTCAGACACTTCTTTTGCATTCAGAACGTTTGGCAAACCTTCTAATAACTTATCCATAGAATCCTCCAAATCTCGCAGGCGACGCCTACATTTTTTGTATTGTTTTTTGCCTTTTGAGATACGTTCTGTGTGGCAGTTTTTTACCCAAATTGTTCCCATAGGATAGATTGTATTTGCCAATTATGGGCATACAACCTACCAATTATCATAATTATTTGGATATGTATAATTGCGATTTTTTATCATTTTGCAGTGATTTTAAGAACATTTAGCGCATCCAGCAAATCGTCCCGCTCTTCGAGTCCTATATCGTCCACCAAAAAATCAGTCATGCCGTGTGGCATGGCTGATTTTTTCGTGGGCGCAGGACTCGAACAGGTTGACGCGCCGTAAGAATTTGCCGGAAACGCTCCGCCGTTACTTGAAAGACGTGTTTTGTTGTGATATAGTGAATGTGAAATTACCGAGCAGAAAGGAGAAATCTCTATGAAAAGACTGTTCTGTTTATTGCTTGTCTTCGTTTTGCTGCTGACGCTCGCGGCTTGCGGCGGGACTCAAAACCGCGCGGACGGCAGCGAAAATGCGGACAGCGAAGCGCCGAGCCTCGGGACGCAGGCCGATCCGGCCGAGGAGAAGACGGCGCAGTATCCCGTCGGTCTGTACATGCTGCGCTGGATCGGCGACGAAAGCGGCGCATACCTGCCCGACGGCAACGAGTATGAGGACTACTTCGGCCGTCCGCTCACGCTGCTCGACGAAATGTACAAAGAAAACGAAACGCTCTGGTGCGAGATCGGCGAGGACGGCGTCGGCACGTTGACGCTGCCCTTTGGCCGCGACCCCTTGGAGCTCGACTTCAACACCGAAGAGCCCGGCACGCTGCGCTGCGGAGATTATGTGGTTCCCTATTACACCGACGAGGACGGCGCGTTCCGCTTCCCCGAGGATGAGACGACGGTCTACTGGGACGTGATGGAGCCCTGCTCGCAGGCGCGGCTCGATCTGGTCTTTGAGGGCAAGGGCGGCACCGTACCGCTGTCCGAGGCGGAGATCGGCGATCTGGTCTGCATGGGTCAGTATATACAGGACGAGTATCAGGAGCAGCTTTCCCCCATCCGCTGGCGCGTGATCGACAAGCAGGACGGCAAGCTCCTGCTTCTGAGCGAAAAGCTGCTGGACAGCTTCGCCTACAACACCAATCCCGCGCAGGAAGTCCTGACGGACGTGACGTGGGAGAACTGCTCTCTGCGCGCCTTCCTGAACGATAAAAGCGAGGACGGCTTCCTGTCCATGTTCACGCCGGACGAGCGCGCCATGATTCTGACGACGCATCTGGAAAACAAGTCCGCAAACGAGGAGTTAATGGCGCAGTGGGGCTCGTTTGAGGATCAGGGAGAGAAGAAGTATTCCGATCTGGCGACGCAGAACCGTGCGGACGATCCCGACACGGACGACCGGGTCTTCCTTCTGTCCTATCAGGAGGTGCTCAAGTACTTCGGCGAGCCGACGGAGCCCTATACGGGCGGCAGCGACTATCCCTTCTCCGTGATGAAGTGCAATCCCGACTGTATCGCCTATAAAACGGACGCAGTCTTCACCGGTTACTACGACACTGAAACCGGCGCAGGCGAATGGCTCACCCGCACGCTGTGCAACACGCACAGCGACGAGGATATGGCAGTGTACATCAGCCGGGATGGTCAGGTCTTCAATTACTACACCTACGCTTCCATGCTCATCCGTCCCGCGATGTGGGTCAGCACGGAGGGCTGAACGAAGATTCTATGAGCAAAAAGCAGCCGCGATTTCTCGCGGCTGTTTTTCTTCGTTTGGGCAGAGAAATCCAAAGCGTCATTCCGCTGAAATCTTTGAGAACAGCAGGAAAAAATCTTGTGATTGCTATTTCAGCGCTGATATGATATAATTTGACTGTTGCGTCGCTCCACTTTACGAGACGCTATCAGCAAGAACAAAAGAAAGAAGAATCAGAATGACAATCTGTGTTGTCTGCGACGTGCTGGGCCGTGAGAACAACGGCACGACCATCGCAGCAATGAATCTGATCCGTTCTCTGCGCTCCAAGGGGCATACCGTGCGCGTCGTCTGCCCCGATCAGGAACGCATGGGCGAGCCTAATTTTTACGTTGTGCCCACGTTGAAGCTGGGACCGATCAATTCGTATATCAAAAAGAACGGCGTTGTGATCGCAAAGCCGGATCGCAAGGTGCTGGAAGCCGCGCTGGACGGCGTGGATCACGTACATCTGATGGTGCCGTTCATGGTGAGCCGCGCAGTGTTGAAAATCGCGCGGGAACGGGGACTGTCCGTCACGGCAGGCTTCCACTGCCAGGCGGAAAACTTCACCTCGCACATCTTTATGAAAAACAATCGTCTTGCAAACCTGCTGACCTACAAGAATTTCTACCGCCACGTTTACCGTTATGTCGACGGCGTACATTATCCCTCGGAGTTCATCCGTGGCGTCTTCGAACGATGCGGCGGCAAGACGAACGCCTACGTAATCTCCAACGGCGTGAACAAGCAGTTTCGTCCGATAGAGGTCAAGCATCCGAAGGAGCTGGAGGGCAGGCGCGTGATCCTGTTCACTGGCCGGTTCAGCAAGGAGAAGTCGCACAGGGTGCTGATCGACGCTGCGAAAAAGAGCCGCCACGCGGACGAGCTGCAGCTCGTCTTCGCCGGCGACGGACCGCTGAAAACGAAGCTGGAAAAGCGCGCCAGAGGTCTGAAGCATCCGCCGATCTTCCGCTTTTTCTCCCGCGAAGACCTCCTGCGGATCATCAACAGCGCCGACCTCTACGTCCATCCGGCGGAGATCGAGATCGAAGCGATTTCCTGCCTTGAGGCGATCTCCTGCGGACTGGTGCCGGTGATCTCAAACTCCGAGCGCAGCGCGACGCGCTTTTTTGCGCTCGACGAGCGCAACCTCTTCCCCTGCAACGACAGCAAGGCGCTTGCCGAGCGGATCGACTACTGGCTGGAGCATCCGGAAGAAAAGGAAGCGTGCAGCAAGGCATATCTCGGCTACACCAAGCAGTTTGACTTCGATCATTGTATGGATCGCATGGAGCAGATGATCCTGGAGACTCACGAAAAGAAGGCGCGCTGATGGCGAAGAAGATCATCTACTATGAAGACGAGCTTCACGACGATTTTGCCGGCAACGGCATTCAGCCAAAGCCCGTTCCCGCAGATTTCCCCTTTGCGATCCGCAACCCCTTCTGGCGAGTCGCGGAATTCGTGCTGTACCGTCTGATCGCAACGCCAGTGGTCTGGCTGATCGGCAAGATCGGCTTCGGTTTAAAGATCAAAAATCGCAAGGCGCTGAAAAGCCTGCGCGGCAAGGGATTCTTCCTCTACGGCAACCACACGCAAACCATGATGGACGCCTATACGCCGACGATCGCAGCCTTCCCGTGCCACGCGCATATCGTGGTCGGAGCGGAGGCGGTCTCCGTGCCGGTGCTGCGCCGCTTCGTGCAGCTTCTGGGCGGCATTCCGGTGCCGGGCAATCTGAAGGGCTACCGACCGTTCCTGGAAGCCCTGCATTGGAGAATGGAGCAGAAGCGCGTCGTGACGATCTACCCGGAGGCGCATATCTGGCCGTGGTACACCGGGGTCCGTCCGTTCCCTGACAGCAGCTTCGCCTATCCCGTGCGCGAGAACGCGCCGGTCGTCGCGTTCGTGACGACCTTCCGCAGGCGCAGGGTCTTCAAAAAGCTCTGGCCGTGCCTGACCGTGACTCTCTCCGAGCCGTTTTACCCCGATGCGTCGCTTTCCCCGCACGAGGCGAAGAAGGTTCTGCGCGACGATGTCTACGACTTCATGTGCCGAACTGCCGCCGCGCCGGACAATTACGTCTATTACGAATACCGGCAAAAGTCCGCGCAGGAAGTGTAAGCAACGCTCCCCTAAAAAAGCAAGAGGGTAGCGTTGCTTTTTGCAAAAAAAGCATACCAAAATGACGGTTTTTATGATATAATGGTTATGATATGGAGGGATACGTATGAAAATCACACTCAATCCGGACGCCGAGATCGTCGCGACGATCAAGGAGGGTCTGAAGCGAACCGGCGGCTACTGCCCCTGCCGCCGCGAGCGCATCGAGGACAACAAATGCATGTGCAAGGAATTCCGCGAGCAGATCGCCGACGAGAATTACGAGGGCTTCTGCCACTGCATGCTGTACTACAAAACCAAATAGGAGGCAATTTATGGAAATTACCGTAACGAAAGAGAATTTTGCGCAGGAGGTCCTGCAGGCGGAGCAGACCGTTTTAGTGGACTTTTTTGCGACGTGGTGCGGCCCGTGCAAGATGATCGCGCCGATCGTGAAGCAGCTCGCCGACGAGGGCAAGGCGAAGGTCTGCAAGATCGACGTGGACGTGCAGCCGGAGCTTGCGATGCAGTTCGGCGTCGACAGCATCCCTACGCTGCTGGTCTTCAAGGGCGGTCAGCTTGCCAACCGCGCGCTCGGCTTTTGCACCAAGGAGCAGCTCGAAGCGCTGCTGTAACAGGCAAAAAAGAAGGGTGCGTCTGCACCCTTCTTTTCAATATTACTATAGCTCGCGGAGGGCGTCGATCAAGACGGTCTTCGCGTTTGTTTTTTCGTCGCGGTATTTGACGATACGCGCCGGGGCGCCGGCGACGACCGCGTTCTCCGGCACGTCGGCGGTCACGATCGCGCCCGCGATGACGGCGTTCGCGCCGACCTGCACGCCCTCCAGAACAACGGCGTTCGCGCCGACGACGACGTTGTCGCCGACGACGACGGGCGTTGCGCTGGGCGGCTCGATCACGCCCGCCAAGACGGCGTTCGCGCCGATGTGGCAGCGTTTTCCGACCGTCGCGCGTCCGCCGAGGATCGCGCCCATGTCGATCATGCTGCCCTCGCCGACCTTCGCGCCGATGTTCAGCACCGCGCCCATCATGATGACCGCGTTGTCGCCGATCTCCACGCCGTCGCGGATGATCGCGCCCGGCTCGACCCGCGCATGGAGGTTCTTCACGTCCAGCATCGGAATCGCGGAGTTGACGGCGTTGTTTTCCACGCGGACGCATTCGATCTTCTCTGCGTTTGCAAGGATCTGCGGCTCAATGATCTTCCAGTCGCCGAAGAGGATCTTCAGCCCGTTTCCGCCGCAGAAGACTTCCGCACCGGCGTATTCACAAGGTTCTTTTTCCTGCACATAGACGCGCACCGGCGTTTTCTTCTCCGCCGTGCGGATCAGTTCAATGATTTCGTATGCTTCCATCTTGCCCTCACCTGCGTTTGCTGCGGATCATTTCCCGCCAGTCCAGATCGCCGCGCTGCAAGCCGAGGATCAGCATTTCCGCGGAGGCGAGATTCGTCGCGACGGGGACGTTGTAGGTGTCACAGAGGTGGATCGTCTGGACGATCTGCTGATCCTCCCAGGGGTCGATGCTGTTGGGGTCGGTGAACATCAAGACCAGATCGACCTCGTTATAGGCGATGCGCGCGTCCACCTGCTGATGACCGCCCTGATTGTGCGACAGCAGCAGGGTGATGGGAAGTCCGGTCGCCTCTGCAACGAGTCTGCCGGTCGTGGCGGTGGCGGAAATGCAGTGCTTTGCGAGAATGCTCTTGTACGCCGTGCAGAACTGCACCATCAGTTCCTTCTTTTTGTCATGAGCCAGAAGTGTTATATTCATACGGTCACCTCATCTCAGTTTCATCAAGGGCATCGGTACGCCGCGCAGTCTTCTGGAAATTCGCAGGCAGGCTTCCGCCGCGCCGCCGCCTGCAGCCAAGATCAAGGCGTTGCCGAACGCCGCGGAAAGCACGACCTTCGGATCCTCCGGCACCACGCCGAGCAGCGGCAAGCCGACCTCGTCCATGATATCGTCCACGGTCAGGTCCATTTTGGAGAACATGCGCGGGGTTACGCGGTTGACGATCAGGCGAACCTCTTCCTTTCCGTCGAGGCTCAGCAGCTCCGCCGTGCGACGTCATATCCCTTCCGACACATCACACATTACGTGGAGATGACGAGACAGCGGTCGGCAAATTTCGTCGCCAGACGGAAGCCCGCGCCGATTCCGGCAGGCGCGTCGATCAGGCAGAAATCAAACTCCTTCCGCGCATCGTCCAGAAGCGTCCCGAAGTCCTCCGGACTGATCTGATCCTCATTCTCGCGCACCGGGGCGGTCAGCAGGAAGAGATTGGAAAACCGCGGGTGCACCGTAGCGTCGGAAAGGGTGTAATAGCCGTGGATCACGTCGGTGAACGCGACGATCGACTGATCCGCCATGCCCAGCGCGATATCCAGATTGCGCAGACCGAAGTCCGTATCAATGCACAAGACCCGTTTGCCCTCCACCGCAAGACACGTCGCGATCGCGGCGCAGAGCGTCGTTTTCCCCGTGCCGCCCTTGCCGGAAATGACGGAAATGACCTCGCCCAATGCCTTCACCTTCCCTTGCTCCTACTAATCTGATTTTATTATACTTGATTCTCCCTATGATTGCAATACGGTTTTTCTCGAATCCGTGCAAAAAAGGCTTGCGCGCGGTCGGGGAATGTGGTATGATGGCATTAGAAATAAGAATGATTCTTGTTATGTTAGTTTCCATCGCGCCCGGTGGGAGCTTGAATCAGGAGATGGAGCCATGACCGCCCGCAAGCACAGCAAAAAGCGCGACGCCATTCTGGACTGTATCCGCTCCACGCGGTCGCACCCGACCGCCGACTGGGTCTACGCGCAGCTCAAGCCGGAGATCCCCGATCTGTCGCTCGGCACGGTCTACCGCAACCTCGCCGCCTTCAAGGCAGAGGGTGTGATCGCCTCGGTCGGCACGGTGGACGGCATGGAGCGCTACGACTGGCGCACCTTCCCGCACCCGCACTTCGTCTGCACCCACTGCAACGCCGTCCTCGACGTGGATGAGATCGACCCGCCGCAGGAGCTCGCGGCGAAGGTAACCTGCGGCTCCGTGCGCGACTGCGTTCTGACCTTTTACGGAATCTGTAACCAATGCGTCCGCGTGGACGCGCAAAATATATCAAATCAAATTATGGAGGAACAATGATGAAAAAGTACGTATGCCCCGTTTGCGGTTATGTCCATGAAGGCGACATGCCCGAAGATTTCAAGTGCCCGCTGTGCGGCGTTCCCGGCGCGAAGTTCAAGCTGATGGAGGACGGCGCGCCGCTGGCGGCGGAGCACGTTTTCGGCATCGGCGCGAAGCTCGACGGCGTTCCCGAAGAGGACAAGAAGTTTATCCTCGACCAGCTCAAGGCGAATTTCAACGGCGAGTGCAGCGAGGTCGGCATGTACCTGTGCATGGCGCGCGTCGCCCACCGCGAGGGCTATCCGGAAATCGGCCTGTACTGGGAAAAGGCAGCGTGGGAGGAGGCAGAGCACGCCGCGAAGTTCGCGGAGCTGCTCGGCAGCGCGCTTGAGCCCAACATGACCGACTCCACCAAGAAGAACCTCGCATGGCGCGTGGACTGCGAGTTCGGCGCGACCAAGGGCAAGTTTGACCTCGCCGCCTGCGCAAAGAAGAACAACCTCGACGCCATCCACGACACCGTCCACGAAATGGCGCGCGACGAGGCTCGCCACGGCAAGGCGCTGAAGGGATTACTCGACCGTTACTTCGGCAAATAAGCAGCCGCTAAATACAACGATTAAGGAGAAGAAACCATGTTGTCCAAGAAACCGATTTTGAACGCCATTCTTACCTTTGTAGTCGCCGCGGCGCTCGTCGCACTGTTCAATTTCGTGCTCAGTTTGATTCACCAGACGACCTTTATGGAGGAGATCGGCAGCAAAGGCGATATCATCATCGACGTAGTCATCTGCCTCGCCGCCGCTGTCGCGGGCTACTTTCAGGCGAAGAACAAGATCGCAAAATAGCTTTTGCCAAATTGCAAAACCCTTATGCGTTTCCGAGAGAAGAAGGAGCGATCCTTCTTCTCTTGCTTTTTTGTAACGTGCCGCACGCCGCCGCCCTCGCCGCGTCGTTGCGAGGTTTGCGGAGCAAACCGTGGCAATCTGTGCCTATCGACGCGGAAAATTTCTCGTAATTCGCTCCGCACCGCCGTTTTCTGTCATTGCCCGACTTGCTCGGGGTGCGCAGCCGTTGGCGGCTCTGCCGCCTTACGGATGCGGCGTACTCCTTGCGGGTATACCGTATCTTGTCTTCCGAAACTTTTAACAACCTGACGGCGTGACGAAAGGCTTTTCGACGCGCTGCACAGAGTCCCTTTTGTGACTACGCTTTTTATTTGCCGAAAACAAGGGGCAAAACCCCTTGTATTTCTTCTTTTCCTGTGGTATAATCCGATTATTCCAAGATAGAATGGAGGAATTATTATGAAGAAAATATGGATTGTCACGATTCTGATCCTTGCCTTGTGCCTTTCCCTCTTCGCCTGCAGCGGCAGCAAGGCGGAAGAGCCCGCAACGAGTGAAAGCGAGGCTGCAACGGAAGCCCCCACGACCAAACCCACAACCAAGCCCACGACCAAACCCACCGAGAAGCCCGAAGAGACGACCGCTCCCGGCGGAGATGAGCCGGTTGAGAATCAGGGCAGCGACTATGTCCAGTCTCAGCAATCCTTTGAGGACATCGTAAGAAGCTACTACTACACCTGCCAGAGCGCTTCGGACGACGGCATCGTTCGCGATTACTTCACGAAGGAGCCGATCGAATTCTCCTATTCCGGCGAGGACGTCGTCTGGTACGCCTACAAGAGCGGCGGCGAATACAGAAGCGTTTGCATCTCTCCGAGCGGCGTCAATCCGGAAACCGGCGCCGTGGACTATCAGATCCAGTGGGGCTGATCCCGAACCCGCAAAAAACGGAGTCACGTTCGTGACTCCGTTCAGCGTGCCGACAAGATATTTGTCGACACGCTGAGCGGATTTTCAAACGTTCCAAATCGTTTGAAAATCCGTTCTTATTGAACGTGAAAGACACCCCTCCTGGGTTTCTTTCACACTTTCTTCCTTCCCGAAGATTCTTTGTTGTCTCGTTTGTCTACAGCTTGAACGGAGTCACGTTCGTGACTCCGTTTCATCCATACATCCATACATAAGATAAGTCACGGAGGAAACAGTATGAAAAAGGTACTGCTTGCAGGTCTCTTGCTCCTTGCGCTCTTCCTGTCTCTTGCCGCCTGCGGCGGCGGCAGCAGCTCCGAAGCGCCGTTCGATCCGAACTCCCTCAGCGACGTGCTTACAGCGCACGGCTTCACCGAGGCGGACTTCCCTGGCGCTGTCAAATTCAACGACAAGGGCGACGTCATCCTGAGCACCACCTTGTCCCATGAGGAGGTCGCAAAGACCTGCTACGACGCCTGCAAAAAGATCGCGCAGGACGGTCTCGTCCGCGACGCGGACGAAAACGTGATCGACTTTGCGTTTGAGGCGGTGGACGAGCTTCAGTTCTGCTATTATTTTAACGACAAGTTTGAAGCGCTGTCGCTGATCCGGAGAGGCGTCGGCGATCAGGAGACCGGCACCGAAGAGTACCAGTTGTTCTGGGAATGATTCCATAAAAACAGCCGCGCTGTGGTTCTCCACAGCGCGGCTGTCAGACTGTCAAAAAAGTCCGTAACCGTCAAAATCAATCAAACATTTTGAGTATTTTGCGCTGATTGATCTTTTTATGTAAGTTCGGCGTTTTTCAAAC
>CAJOMA010000025.1 GCA_905235655.1 uncultured Oscillospiraceae bacterium
TTGAAAAACGCCGAACTTACATAAAAAGATCAATCAGCGCAAAATACTCAAAATGTTTGATTGATTTTGACGGTTACGGACTTTTTTGACAGTCTGAAGGCTCGGGTCTTTTGACCCGAGCCTTTTCCTATATTGCGTATTGACTTGTGTAGATTTCGTAATAGAAGCCCTTCTGCTCCAGAAGCTCCCGGTGCGTGCCCTGTTCTACGATCTGCCCGTGGTTGAGCACAAGGATCAGATCGGAGTCCACGATTGTGGAAAGGCGGTGCGCAATGACGAAACAGGTACGGTCCTTCATGAGCTGATCCATCGCCTTCTGGATCAGAATTTCCGTGCGGGTATCGACGTTTGAGGTCGCTTCGTCGAGAATCAGAAGCTGCTTGTTTGCAAGCAGCGCGCGGGCGATGGTCAGAAGCTGCTTCTGACCTGCGGAGATCGTGGTCGTATCCTCGCCGATCACCGTGTCGTAGCCCTGAGGCAGGGTGCGGATGAAGTGGTCGCAGTAGGCGCGGTCGCAGGCGTCGATGATTTCCTCTCGCGTCGCGTCCGGCTTGCCGTAGGCGACGTTTTCCGCGACGGTGCCGCTGAACAGCCATGTGTCCTGCAGAACCATGCCGAAGATATCGCGCGTGCTGTCGCGCGACAGCGTCGCCGCGTCCTGCCCGTCGATCAGAATTCTGCCGCCCTTCAGATCGTAGAAGCGCATGAGCAGGTTGACGATCGTGGTCTTTCCTGCGCCGGTCGGTCCGACGATCGCGACGTTTTGTCCCTTCTTTACATCGATACAGAGGTCGCTGATCAGCGGCTTATCCTCGCTGTAGGAGAAGTCCACATGCTCAAAGCGGATATTGCCCTCCGCCTTTCCTTGCAGCGTCCGCGTGGGACGAACCTCCTCCTCGGTATCCAGCACGTCGTAGACGCGCTTGGCAGAGGCTTTGACCATCTGCAGCTCGCCGAAGCCGCTCGCAATGCGCTCCAGCGGCGCGGAGAGCTGTTTCGCAAACAGAATAACGGTGACGACCGTCCCGACAGGAACATGGCGGTAGACGATCAGCCAGCCGCCGAGCAGGGCGATCAGAATGTAGGCGAGGGCGTTCGTGAACGCGATAATCGGCTGCACGATGCTCTGCAGAAAGTTCGCCTTGCGCGCGACGTTCTGATGCTCCGCGTTGATCTTGTCGTGGTGCTGCTGTATGTGGCTTTCAAGGTTGAACGCCTTGGTCGCGGGGAAGTTTGTGTAGCTTTCCTCCACGGCGGCGTACATCTTTCCGAAATACTCGTAGGAATCGTGCCAGCTCTTTTCGCTCAAGGAGGCGAGTCTGGACGACAGCCACAGCGACAGCGGCATGACGGCGAGCACGGCGAGCGCAAGCAGCCAGCTCCGCAGGAACATGAAAATCGCGATCGCAAGGATTTGCAGGAAGCCGGTGATCAGGATTTCGATGATCCCGTGAATGCTGTTGCCCATCGTGGAGACGTCTTCCTGCATCTTTTCGATGATCTCGCCGGCCTTTGTCCTGTCCATGTAGGAAACCGGCAGACGCTGCAGCTTGTCGGACATGCGGATGCGCAGCCCGGCGGTGTAGAAGCGGCTGACGACGTGGTTGAGCAGATAATGGTTGCCGTAAGTAATGCCTGCGTTGGCGGAGTAAATCAAAAACAGAAGCAGCAGACCGGGCGTCAGCTCGGAAAGAAGAGAGGAAGAGCGGTCGGTTTGCAGCCATGCGTACAGCCGGTCGATCAGTCTGCCCAGCAGGTCCGGCGTAGCGATGGAGCAGACGATGATCCCGACGGAGAGGATCGAGGACAGAATCAGCCATTTGCGGATCGGACGGGTATCGCGCACCATGCGCCGGATCGTGCCGTTCAGCATCGGCTCTCTTTTTTTCTTCATTTTCGTCCACCTCCTGTCTGGGAGGCGAAGATTTCCCGATAGATTTTACATGTTTTCAAGAGCTCTGCATGCTTGCCTGCGCCGACGAGCCTGCCCTCGTCGAGGACGAAAATGCAGTCGGAATTCATCGCAGAGGTGACGCGCTGGGTGATGACGATCTGCGTCCTGCCGTCGAACTGACTGTTCAGACGGGTGCGCAGCTTGGCCTCAGTCAGGAAGTCCAGCGCGGAGAAGCTGTCGTCGAAAATATAGATCGGCGCGTCCTTGATGATGCAGCGGGCGATCGCCAGACGCTGCTTCTGCCCGCCGGAAAGATTCGTCCCCGACTGCTCCAGCGCGTAGTCTATGCCGTCCTTCTGCTCAGAGATGAAGTCCGTGAGCTGTGCGATGTCCAGCGCCTGACGAATCTCCTCCTCGCTTGCGTCCATGCGACCCATCTGCACGTTTTCACGCACGGTGCCGGAGTAGATCATGGATTTTTGCAGGGCGCAGCTGATATTGCGGCGAATCGCCTTGCGGGAAATGGTTTTGGCGTCGCGTCCGTCAAAGAGGACGCGACCCTCGGTCGGCTGTCGGAAGGAAAGCAGGAGGGATACCAGTGTGCTTTTGCCCGAGCCGGTGCCGCCGATCACGGAGATTTTGTCGCCGGGGTTGATGTGCAGCGTGATATGGCTGAGCGCCGCCTGATCCGCGCCCTGATAGCGGAAGGAAGCGTCCTCAAAGTCGATTCTGCCGGTGAAACGGATGTCCTCATCCGGGATGAGGTCCGCCGTGCCCTCCGCGTCCATGACCTCGCCGATACGCCTTGCGGCGACCTTCGCATGGGGGAACATGATGATTGCGAACGAGGCGGAGATCAGGGCGTTCAGCACCAGCTCGACGTACTGGATCACGGCAAAAACGTCGCCGGGGGTCAGATCGCTGCCGGTCTCGATACGGATTCCGCCGACCAGAACGATCAGCAGCACGGCGATGTGCAGCACGAAGGTCGTCATCGGCACGGTCAGCGCCATCGTGGTGTTGGCTTTGATGATGTTCTCCGCCATCACATGCGTCGCCTCGGCGATCCGTTCATGCTCGCGCGGCTCGCGGTTGAAGGCGCGGATGACGCGGATACCGCGGATACGCTCGCGGACGATGTCGTTCTGCCGGTCGCAGTACTTGTCCGAAAGCTCCCAGCGCGGCGTGATCTTCTTGCCGAGCAGGACGACCACAACGATGACCAGCGGCACCATGGCGAGCATGATCAGAGACAGGGTGACGTCCTTGGAGAAGCACAGCGCGACGCCGCCGATAAACAGAAGCGGAATGATAAAGATGTTGCCGCTGAGCATGGAAGCGACCCAGGCGAGCGTGCCGGCGTCGTGCGTAGAGCGCGTGACCAGACCGCCAGTGCCGATCTTTCCCATTTCCTCAAAGGTCATGGTATGTACCTTGTGGAAGATCGCCGAGCGCAGGTCGCGGGTGAACGAGGTCGTGATCCGGGAGGTCAGACGGTAGCCCAAAATGACGGACGCCAGACTGACCAGCGCGACCGCAAGCATGACGCCGCACATTTTTGCGGTATAGGGGAAGGTGTTCTCAACCGCCGAGCGGTAAACGCCGTTGTCCAGAATGCTGCTCATGATGGTCGGCAGCGCAAGATTGCACAAGACGGAAATCGCCATCAGCAGCGTCGCGCAGACGATACGCTTCCGCTGCGGTTTCAGATAGATCAAAAGCTTTCTCAAAGCGATCCTCCTTTCTGAAAGACTCTCTGAAAAGCTATTCTACCATAAAGATCGGAAAAAGAGAAGACCAAACAGAAAAAACTGTGTACATTTTCCGATGCTTTTAGTATAATTATCTATAGTATTTCTGAAAAGAGGCTTCTCCTTGCTATGACAAATCTCCTGCTTCGTCTGTTTGTCAGAAATTTTGAGGATACGGGTGATCCGAAGGTGCGCGGCGCGTACGGCAAGCTGGCGGGGATCGTCGGCATTGTCTGCAATATCCTTCTTTGCGCCGGAAAGCTGACGGTCGGTATTCTTTCCCGCTCCGTTTCCATTACGGCGGACGCGGTGAACAACCTCTCCGACGCGTCTTCCTCACTGGTCACACTCATCGGCTTCAAGCTGGCGGAGCGTCCCGCGGACGACGAGCATCCCTACGGACACGCGCGGATCGAATACCTGACTGGCCTTGCCGTTGCTGCGCTGATCCTTGTGATCGGTGTAGAGCTCGGCAAAAGCGCCGTGGAAAAGATCATCCATCCGGAGACCGTCGTTTTTTCCTACGTGACGGTCGCCGTTCTGGTTGGCTCAATTCTGGTGAAGCTTTGGATGGCGCTGTTCTGCAATACGCTCGGCAGGCGCATCGGCTCCGGCGCGCTGACGGCGACGGCAGCGGACAGCCGAAACGACGTGCTTTCCACTGCCGCAGTGCTGATCGGCATTCTGGTCGGGCATTTTTTCGATCTGCAGATCGACGGCTATTTCGGACTGCTTGTCGCCCTGTTTATCGTCTGGTCAGGCTTCGGGATCGCAAAGGAGACGATCAGCCCGCTGCTCGGCGAGCAGGCGGATCCGGAGCTGGTGCGCAGCATCTCTGAGCTGGTCCTCAGCCACGACAAGATTTTGGGTATTCACGACCTGATGGTGCATGATTACGGTCCCGGGCAGTGCTTCGCCTCCGCGCACGCGGAGATGGACAGCCGGGACGACCCGCTGAGCTGCCATGACATCATTGACGACATTGAGCGCGACGCCCTGCGGGACCTGCGCGTCCATCTCGTGATTCATTACGATCCGATCGTGACGGACGACGAGGAGCTCAACCGGATGCGCGAGCTGGTAGGGAAGGAGATCAAGGCAATCAGTCCTGAGCTTGCCATGCACGACTTCCGCATGGTGCGCGGTCCGGGACATACGAATCTGATCTTCGATCTGGTGATCCCGTTCTCCATGAACGATCAAAAGGCGGAGCTCAAACGGCGGATCGACGAGCGCGTGCAGTTTGAAGGGAAGCATTATTACACCGTCATCACCTTTGACGAGGCGGCGCATAACAGATTGTGAATTTTCTGTAAGCATTTTGCAGACTGACTTTTTTTCTGTGCAGAATTGTGGTATAATTCTCGCAACACATTACGAAAGGTAACGCAACATGGGACTATTCAATAAGATATTCGGCACCCGGTCGGAGCGCGAGGTCAAGAAGCTGCTGCCGACGGTGGATAAAATCGAAGCGCTGGGAGACGAGGTCGCCAGGCTGACGGATGAGCAGCTTCGCGCGAAGACGGCGGAATTCAAGTCCCGCTATCAGAACGGCGAAACGCTGGAGGAGCTGCTGCCCGAGGCGTTCGCGGTCTGCCGCGAGGCTGCCGACCGCGTGCTCGGCATGCGCCCGTACCGCGTGCAGCTCATCGGCGGCATCGTCCTGCATCAGGGACGTATCGCGGAGATGAAGACCGGCGAAGGCAAGACCCTCGTCGCCATCCTGCCCGCCTATCTGAACGCGCTGACAGGGTTCGGCGTGCATATCGTCACGGTCAACGACTACCTCGCCAAGCGCGACTCGGAGTGGATGGGCAAGGTCTACCGCTTCCTCGGTCTGCGCGTCGGTCTGATCGTCCACGATCTCAGCTCCGACGAACGCCGCAGAGCGTATCAGGCGGACATCACCTACTGCACCAATAACGAGCTCGGCTTTGACTATCTGCGTGACAACATGGCGCTGTATAAGCAGGACATGGTGCAGCGCGGGCACAATTTCGCCATCGTCGACGAGGTGGACTCCATCCTGATCGACGAGGCAAGGACCCCGCTGATCATCTCCGGCAAGGGCGAGGAGTCGACCAAGCTGTACGAGATGGCGGATTTCTTCGTCTCCGGCTTGAAGAAAAGGGTCTTCGCCACGACGGACGAAAAAGAGGAGCAGGACGATCTGGACTGCGACTACTACGTCGACGAAAAGGCGCGCACGGCGAATCTGACCGCCCGCGGCATTGCCAAGGCGGAGCAGTTCTTTGCGGTGGAAAACCTTGCGGATATTGAAAATACAACGCTGTCGCACCATATCAATCAGGCGATGCGCGCCCGCGGCATCATGAAGCGCGACATCGACTACGTCGTCAAGGACGGTCAGGTCATCATCGTCGACGAATTCACCGGCAGACTGATGTACGGCAGACGCTACAACGAGGGTCTGCACCAGGCGATTGAAGCCAAGGAAGGCGTCACGGTCGCCAGCGAGAACAAGACGCTTGCCACAATCACGTTCCAGAATTTCTTCCGTCTTTACGGAAAGCTGTCCGGCATGACCGGCACTGCGCTGACCGAGGAGGAGGAATTTTCCGCGATCTATCAACTGGATATCGTCGAGATTCCCACCAACCGACCGGTCATCCGTATCGACAACAACGATCAGGTCTACAAGACCGAGGCGGGTAAGTTCCGCGCGGTCATCCGCCAGATCAAGGAATGCCACGAGAAGGGGCAGCCCGTTCTGGTCGGCACGATTTCGATTGAAAAATCCGAGCTGCTGTCGAAGCTACTGAAGCGCGAGGGCGTGCCGCACACCGTCCTGAACGCGAAGCACCATGAGAAGGAAGCGGAAATCGTCGCGCAGGCGGGCAAATTCGGCGCGGTGACGATCTCCACCAACATGGCAGGACGCGGCACGGATATCATGCTCGGCGGCAACGCGGAGTTCATGGCGCTGTCCGACCTGCGCAAGCAGGGACTGCCGGACGAGATTATCGCGGAGGCGAACTCCTTTGCCGAGACGGAGGATCCCAATATCCTTGCGGCACGCGCGGCGTACAAGGAAGCCTATGCAAAGCATAAGATCGACGTGGATGCGGAAGCGGATAAAGTCCGCGCTGTCGGCGGTCTGTTTATCGTCGGCACCGAGCGCCACGAATCGCGCCGTATCGACAATCAGCTTCGCGGCCGTTCCGGCCGTCAGGGCGATCCCGGTGAAACGCGCTTCTTCCTGTCGCTGGAGGACGACGTCATGCGTCTGTTCGGCTCGGAACGCATTATGGGCATGCTGAACAGCCTCGGCATCGACGAGGATACCCCGATCGACGCGAGAATCCTCTCCAACGCGATCGAGAACGCGCAGAAGACTGTCGAAAGCCGCAACTTCCAGTCGCGTAAGAACGTGCTGGAATACGACGACGTCATGAACACGCAGAGAACGGTCATCTATGAGCAGCGCCAGAAGGTGCTCGACGGCGAAGACCTCTCCGGCACGATCGACGGCATGATCCGTCACGTCATCGACACCGAGGTGGCGGACGCATTCGGCGTGCAGGAGGGCGATCCGAAGGAGACGCTGCGCTCGAAGCTCGAGGGCGTCTACTTCCCGAAGGGAACGCTTGCCAACGTGGATTTGACCGTGGAAAACGCTTCGGAGAAGCTCTACGAGGTATTCCGCAGAATCTACGAGCAGCGCGAACAGGAATTCGGCGCGGAGCGGATGCGCGAGATCGAGCGTATCATCCTCCTGCGCGTTGTGGATGAATACTGGATGGACAACATCGACGCCATGGACGACCTCAAGCAGGGTATCCGCCTGCGCGCCTACGGCCAGACCGATCCGGTCGTCGCCTATAAGCGCGAGGGCTTCGCGATGTTCGACGGCATGATCAACGCCATCCGCGAGGAGACGGTGCGCAGACTTTATATCTTCCGCCTGCGCACGGAGGAGGACGTCAAGCGCAAGCAGGTCGCGAAGATCACGGCTACCGGCGGCTCCTCGGACAACACCGTCAAACGCCAGCCGGTCAAAAAGGTCAAGATCGGTGCGAACGATCCTTGTCCGTGCGGCAGCGGCAAGAAGTATAAGAACTGCTGCCGCGATAAGGACGAGAGCAAGTAATGGGATTTTATGTAAACCACAGCGGCGCGTTGGAGTACCTGACAGCGGACGCGCTGAAGGGCACGGCGCATTGCTTTTCCACCAGATACGGCGGCGTGAGCAAGGGACACCTTGCGTCCTTGAATCTCGGCGTGCATCGCGGAGATCAGCCGGAGAATGTGCTGGAGAATTATCGCATTCTCGGTCAGGCAGTCGGCTTTCGTCCGGAGGACACGGTCTTCACGCGCCAGGTGCATTCCGATATCATCGACCGCGTCGGCAGGAATGACTGCGGCAGGGGACTGCTTACGCCGGTCGATCACGAGTGCGACGGCTTGGTTACCAATGAAAAAAACGTCGTTTTGACCGTCTTTTCGGCGGACTGCACGCCCGTTCTGCTCTACGATCCGGTCTGCGGCGCGATCGGCGCAGTTCATGCGGGTTGGCGCGGCACGGCGGCGGAAATCGCGGGCAAGGCTGCGCAGCGGATGTGCGCGGAATTCGGCAGCAAACCGGAAAATATCCGCGCGGCGATTGGCCCGTGTATCGGTCCGTGCTGCTTTGAGACGGACGCCGACGTGCCGGAGGCAATGCTTTCCGCGTTCGGCGACGCTGCAAACGCGGCGATCCGTCCGGTGGGTCAGAAATATTATGTAAACTTGAAAGAGCTGAACGCCATCGCCCTGCGCAGGGTCGGCGTGAGGCAGATCGACATTGCGGCGGCATGCACCGCCTGCGAACCGGATCGCTTCTGGTCGCACCGGCGGGTCGGCGGACAGCGCGGCTCGCTTGCTGCAATGATTATGCTCAAAGGAGATACCCCGTGAAAAAGCTGATCGCACTGCTTCTTGTGCTTGCGCTTCTGCTTTGCGCCTGCGCGACGCAGCAGGCGCCTCCTGCGCCGACCGAAACGGTCGCGAGCACGGAAGCAACAGAGGAAACGCAGACCGTACCGCAAAAGAAGGATAAAACGGAGGGCTTCGGTCTGTCCTATCTGCCTGAATACGGCGTGAATCCGTATACCTGCTACGCGACGGTCAACCGTATGCTGATCTCCCTTCTGTATGAGGGGATGTTCAC
Organism: uncultured Oscillospiraceae bacterium; assembly: GCA_905235655.1. GTDB lineage: Bacteria > Bacillota > Clostridia > Oscillospirales > Oscillospiraceae > JAZOXB01. The sequence goes on from CAJOMA010000025.1 coordinate 8,819, forward strand.
GGTGAATAACCAGTTCCGCGCCGAGCCGGTGCTCTGCGAGAGCTTCAAAATGTATAACGAGGGCAGATCGTACGTTTTCACGATCGACCCGACGGCGAAGTTTTCCGACGGCTCTCCGGTGACCGCGCAGGACGTGGAGGCGTGCATTGACGCGGGCAGAGCCAGCGGAATCTATATGGAGCGCCTTTCGCACATCGACTATTATACGGTGCAGGAGGACGGCACGCTGCTGATCCACGTGGAGACGCCCTATGAAAACCTCCCGCTCATGCTGGACATCCCGATCGTCAAAGCTTCCACCGTGAACGATCCGTTCCCCGTCGGAAGCGGCCCCTACGTTATCGCGGGCGAATCGCTGATCCGCAATGCGAATTGGAACGGCGTTGCCGCGCCTGCGATTGATCTCGACACCATCCGGCTTGCAAGCTGCACAGATACCGGCGGTCTGCGGGATAATTTTGAGTTCGGCTCGACCGACCTGATCTATTGCGATCCCAATTCTCCTGCTTCGGTCGGCTATCGCTGCGACTATGAGGTCTGGGAAGCGCCGACGACCATCCTGCACTATATCGGCTTCAATCTCTACAGCGGATATTTTGCCAACGACACCCTGCGCAGAGCGGTAACCTACGCGATCAACCGCGAGGATATCGCCAGCAAAATCTACGGCGGCTTTGCGCTGCCGAGCGTCCTGCCCTGCTCGCCGTATTCCGACCTCTGCGATCCGAAGCTGTCCGAGACGTACAGCTTCGCGCCCGCAAAGTTTGACGCGGGACTCAAGGACTCGCGCGTGCTTGTCTCGGAGGAGTACGAATTTCATCAGGGCATTTTCCTCGTCTGCTCCGACGACCCCACGCGAGTCGAAGCCGCGGAGTATATCGCGCAGACGCTGAACGACGCGGGACTGCGGATTGTCGTGAGCGCGGTCGACCATGACACTTACATGAAAAAGCTCGACAAGGGCGACTTTGACCTGTACTACGGCGAGACGCGCATGACGGCGAACTTCGATCTGACGGAGTTCTTCTCCAGATATGGCAATCTGATGTACGGCTCCATCAAGGACTCCGCGCTGGTGGACATGTGCTACGCCGCGATGGAAAACACCGGCAAATATGTCGAGCTGAGCGCGAAAATCATGGAGCAGGCGCCGATCTGCGCCGTGGTCTTCAAGAGCTACGCGATCTATGTGACGCGCGGCAAGCTGGTAAATATCACGCCGTCCGTCGATAACGCCTTCCATGATTCAGCGACCGCCCGCTCGCTGGCGGATGCAGACAAGACCTACGAGGGCGATGAAGAAGCGTGAATTGCAAAAACCGCGCCATGCGATTGGCGCGGTTTTTCGTTGCATTATGAGAAGCGTTGTGGTATACTACAGAATAGAAAACTGTTTGGAGATGCAGAAATGACCGAACTTGTGACACAGAAGAATCTTGCGGAGTATGAGGCGTTTGTCGAAAGCCATCCGAAGGGGCACTTTTCGCAAAGCGCCCTCTGGGCGAAGCAGAAGCCCGCATGGAGCTGGAAAGCGATCCTTTGCCGCGACGGCAGCGGTGCGATCAAGGGCAGCGTCGCCTTTCTGATCCGCAAAATGCCGATCGTCCGCAAAAAAATGATGTACGCCTGCCGCGGACCGGTCTGCGATCTGGACGACCGCACGACCTTTGAGGAGCTGATTTCGGCGGCAAAGGAGCTTGCCAAGAGCGAAAAGGCGTATGTCATCAAGATTGATCCGGACGTGCCCTCGAGCGATACGGCGTTTGTCAAAATGCTGGAGGACGTCGGCTTTCGCACGCGCGATACCGGCAAGAACTTTGAGGCGATTCAGCCGAGATACGTCTTCCGCCTGTATCTGAACGGCCGCAGCGAGGACGAAATCCTTGCCTCCTTCCATCAGAAGTGGCGTTACAATATCCGCCTCGCCGTCAAAAAGGGCGTGGAGGTTCGGCTTTGCGGCAAGGAGATGGTGCCGGACTTCGCGCGTATCATGGTCGAGACCGGTCTGCGCGACAATTTTGCGACGCGTCCGCCGGAGTATTTCTCCGCGATGCTGGATAACCTCGGCGACAAGTGCCGCCTTTACATGGCGTTCTTCGAGGGAAAGCCGATTGCAGGAACTCTGGCGATCCGCTACGGCGACAAGGTCTGGTATCTCTACGGCGCAAGCTCCAACGAGTACCGCAACCTGATGCCGAACTACCTGCTGCAGTGGAACATGATCCAGTGGGCGATTGAGAATCACTGCCGCGTGTACGATTTCCGCGGCGTGTCCGGCGATATCTCCGAGGACAATCCCCATTATGGGCTGTACCGCTTCAAGAAGGGCTTCGGCGGCGAATTCACCGAATTTGTCGGCGAATACGACTATGTCCTGAAAAAGCTGTCCTATTTTATCGCAGAGAAGGGCGCGCTTGCCTATAAGAGCCTCGCTGCGAAGGTCTACAGGATCAAAAACCGCGGGAAGAAAGACGCCTGACGAGGTGCGCTATGACGACTTATGTAGTGAGCCGTGAGGTTCTGGCGAGCAACATCCGACAACTGAAGACGCAGGCGGGCGCCGTGCCGATCTGGGCCGTCGTCAAGGGCGACGGCTACGGACTGGGCGTGCTGCCGCTCGCGGAGACGCTGTCCGAAGAGGGAATCACGCACTTCTGCGTCACGGACGTGAAAGAGGCGGAGATTCTGCGCGACAATAGCTTCACGGAGGAGAAAATTCTCATGCTGCGGTCGGTCTGTGATCGCAGGGAGATCAACCGTCTGCTCGATCTTAAGGTCATTCTGACCGTCGGCAGCGAGGAGACGGCGCGGCTGGTCGATCAGATCGCCGCCGAGCGCGCCGACGTGGCGGAGGTACATTTGAAGATCGACACGGGCATGGGACGCTACGGCTTCCTGCCCGAGCAGACCGATCGCGTGATCTCCCTCTACGCCGAGAGGAAGCACCTTGCGATCAGCGGTATTTATACGCACTTTAACTGCGCGTTCAACAACGAAGCGCTCACGCGGCAGGAATTCGCGGCGTTCATGGGCGTCGTCGAGGCGATCCGCGCGGCGGGGCAGGAGACGGGCACGGTGCATTGCTGCAATTCTGCGGCATTCCTCAAGTATCCGGAAATGCACTGTGACGGCGTGCGGCTGGGTTCTGCGCTGCTGGGCAGAATGCCCTTCCGCACCAAGCTGCACCCCGTCGGCTATGCGGTGACGAATATCGACGAGATTCGCACCCTGCCGAAGGGTCATACCACCGGCTACAGCGCGCTGTGGAAGGCGAAAAAAGACACGCGCGTCGCCATCCTTCCGGTCGGCTGGTATCATGGCTTCCGCGTATCCTGCCAGCCGGAGCTGGCAAGAAAGCGCGACTGCCTGCGCGCTGCGCTGTCTGCGGTGAAGCAGCTCCTGCGGCGGAAGCGTGCGACGGTTCTGATCGGCGGCAGGCAATGCCCGGTCGTCGGCGCGGTCGGCATGCTCCACTGCGCGGCGGACGTCAGCGGCGTGGACTGCAAATGCGGCGATCCGGTGACGGTGCAGATCAGTCCGCTGCACGTCAAGGGAATGCCGGTCGTTTTCCGCGCGTGACCTGTCAGTTTCGATATGACGGAGGATACAATACAGCAATGAAAATCAATGAATTGGGAAACCTGTTTGGGATCATCAGCATGATTACGTTTGTGCTTGACGCGCTGCTGATCGTGCAATATGTTCTTCGCTCTCTTTCGCTTTATACGGTGGCAAAGCGGCGCGGATCACTGAATCCCGGCTATGCGTGGGTGCCTGTGATCTGGACTTGGACGCTGGGCGGGATCTGCGATCAATACGACGGAAGGCGCGGAATACAGCGGAAGTGGCGCACGGTGCTTCTGACGACGACCATGATCGCTGCGGCAGGCTTTCTGCTCGCCTACGGGCTGATTCTGGTAGAAGCGGCACGTTTAGTCGACGTTTCTCAGAATTTTACCTATGATGAGGCGGTGGAAGCCCTTGCAGAGTCTCTGAGCTCGTTCGGAGGAACCTACGTCTTGCTTGCGGTTATGGCGATCGCTGCATCGGCGTATAACGTCTGCCGCTCGATCTGCTTATTTAAGCTCTTTGAATCCTGCCGCCCGAACGACGCAGTGAAGCTTCTCCTTCTGTCGCTGATGGTGCCGTTTGCGGAGCCCTTCTGCCTGATATCCTGCAAAAACTATGACCTCGGCTTGCAGAAACAGGAGCTTCCGCCTTACAATCCTTAAATATCAACCTAAAACAACGGGGCTGCCGCCGGCAGCCCCGTTGTTTTAGGTTCCGAAATAGCTGAAATGCATATAGTCTACGGTCCAGTTCCATATCCCCTGTGAGAAGCCGTATTTTGCGAAAATTCGCGCAACCTCGCCGTCGAGCGGGATGGAATAGGGGTCCTCGCCCGGCTTCCAGTAGCTGCCGACCTGCTCGCCCGTTTTCGCATTATAATAATAGTTTTCGTTCGGATTGATGTCGATTGCGGTGCCGATGGTATGCTCCGAGATGCCGCCGTAGCTGAAGCCACCCAGATAGTGGATCGGGAATTTTTCCTCGCCTTCATAGATTTCGCGGAAAATCTGCACGACGGTCGCGGCGATGTTTTTGTGCACCTTGATCGTGAAATACCGCGTGTACTTTCCGCCGCTGTCATTCAGGTCCCACACCTGAACCGTCACGTCCACCATATCCTTCGCAGCGCGGCGGTAATCCTCTTCGTTATAATATCCGTCCTCACCGGCATAGTAGCTTCTCGGGTCGCTGACCACCTCGCCGAACAGCCGCAGGCACTTTTCCGCTCTTGTCTCGTCAGCGGAGGCGTAGTGCTCCTCGCAGGAAACGCGGCATGCCGCGTGCAGGCCGTTCGGCGTGTAGACGGAAATCACCGCCGCGCCGAAGCCGGTACATGTTACAAGCCCGTTCGCGTCCACCGCCATGATCTTCGGGTCGGAGCTGCGCCATACGAGCGGGCAGAACTTTGCCTCATCCGGCGCAACGCTCGGCTTGAGCTGCAGACTGCCGCCGATGTTGACTACCGCGGTGTCGGCGGGGAGGGTGATCGACGTCGGCAGCGTAGGCTGATTCTGGTTGCGGATCAAAGCGTCGTTGATCCTGCAGAAGACCGCCGCGCATTCCGCACGGGTCGACGATTTTCCCGGCGCAAAGGCGATCTCGCCGTTTTCGTCCGGCAATCCGTTCAGAATGCCCATTTGCCGCAGAACGTCCACCGATTCCTTCGCCCAGTCGGAAATCCGGTCGGCGTCCGCGAACGTCTCCGGTATTTCAGTATTCTGCGGCGCGGTCAGCTCGTGCCGCATGTGCTGGATGTAGAAGGCAATCAGCTTTGCCATCTGCTCTCTGGTGATCGGCGCGTCAGGACGGAATTCGGTCGGCGACATGCCGTCGGCAATGCCGTTGCAGACCGCCCAACTGATATACGGCGCATAATACTGCGTCGGCGCAACGTCGTCAAAAAACTGCGGCGCGTTCTCGCTGTTCCAGAGGGCAAGGTCAATGCCTTCCAGTCTGCCGAGGACGGTTATGAACATGCCGCGCGTCATCGTGCCTTCCGGATCGAACAGCGTCTCGCTGACGCCCTTGAACAAGTTAAGACGGACGGCTGTGTCTATGTAATCCTTCGCCCAATGCGCGGCGGTATCATCAAAATCCGAAGCTCTGACCGTCGGAATCGCGGCAAGAAGCATGAGCAGGGCAAGCAAGGCGGAAATCAGACGATTTTTCATACAAAACTTCCTTTCCTGTCGAATGGCGTTTTTTCTTCATGATAGCCGATAATCAAAATTTTTTCAAGTGGTGTGATTTGGCAGGAAAAAGCAGAAAAAACTCAAAAAAAGTGCTTGACAGGGTGGTTTGGGCGTGCTATTATATTGAAGCTGTCGCGCGCGGGGACATAGTATGCGCCTGCGCGTCAGCGGTGTACCTTGTA
>CAJOMA010000026.1 GCA_905235655.1 uncultured Oscillospiraceae bacterium
TGAGCGGATCGCGGAGACAATAGATCGTCTCAAACGGGAGCAGGAGTACGCCGAGCTGCTGAAAACCGTGGACAGGATTCCGCGGGAAATTCTCGAAGCGTACGCCGGACGGCAGAGCGACCGGAAGGAGCTGCAGCAAAAATAAGAAATCCGAGGCAAGAAAACCGAAGAAGCATATATAAAAAGGAAGAATTCATGGGAGAAGGCACAGCAAGGCTTTCTCCCTTTTGATTCACAAAAATCATTCCACCGGAATATATATTACAAGTGAGGTGCATAGTATGGAAAATAATATCGTAATTTACGAGTTCAACGACAGCATCGTGACGGTCGAGCGTCATTTTGCAGGTCAGGATGCCATAACAGAATTGTTGAAACAATATTTTATCGAGAAAATTCAGAACGGGACGCTTGACTTTTCATCACAGAACGGGTACAATGATGGGGACAAAATGACTGTCGCGTCAATGGAAACGGAGGTCAATCATTGAATAAGACGCGACAGAACAACAACATCAGCTTTCACGCGGCTCTTTATCTACGCTTATCGCGGGATGACGAGCTGGCAGGCGAGAGTTCAAGCATTTCTACGCAAAGAGAAATCACTTCCCGATACGCGCGGGACAACGGCTTTGAGATCGCGGGCGAATATATCGACGACGGATTTTCCGGGACGAATTTTGACCGACCGGATTTCCGGCGCATGATCGCCGACATCGAAGCGGGAAAGGTGAATTGTGTCATCACCAAGGACTTGTCCCGCCTCGGCAGGAACAGCGCGAGAACCGCCGATTATCTGGATGAATGGTTCCCCTCTCACGCGGTGCGGTATATCAGCGTGACGGACGGTTACGATTCGTTCAATCTGACCGACGGGCGCGCCATGACGACGCCGCTGATCCTGGCAGTCCACGAGATGTATGCGCGGGATATTTCAGGTAAGATACGAAGCTCCTTCAACGCGAAGATGGAAGCCGGGAAGTACGTCGGCGCGAAAGCTCCCTATGGGTATCAGAAGGATTCCGAAAACAAAAATCATCTTGTCGTGGATGAGGACGCGGCGTCAGTCGTCCGCAGGATCTTCTTCATGGCTCTGATGGGGGAATCCCCGCACAGCATCGCGGACACGCTGAACCGGGAGGGGGTTCCCTCCCCCGCCGTCTATCGCTGTCAGAAGAATCCCGCCCTGAACGTTGACGACTTTTCCGAAAGAAAAGAGTGGACTTCTTCCATCGTCTGCAAGCTGCTGCGGAATGAAGTGTATCTCGGCAAGCTCCAGCAGGGGAAGACGCAGAAGGTCTCGTTCAAGAGCAAGGATATGCTGAACATCCCCCGGGACGAGTGGATCACCGTAGAAGGGACGCACGAAGCAATCATCAGCGAAGACGTATTCCGAAAGGTGCGCAGCCGATGCGTCGCCCGTCGAAGTCCCGCGACGAAAGGGTTTCACAATATCTTCTCCGGCATCGCCGTGTGTGCGGATTGCGGCAGGAACATGACAACGGCACCGTCACGGCGCAAAGGGTCGATTTACAATCTGACCTGCGGCGGCTACAAATCGTACGGCGCAAAGGAGTGCTCCAACCACTTCATAGATTACGAAGTCCTCTGGAATGCCGTTTCGCGTGATCTTCAAAACTGGCTTCGTCTCACCGACGAACAGCGGGAAAATCTTGCGCACGAGCTTGCGGCGGAAAAAGCGCACCACAACGGGGAGGACGAAGAAAACAGCCGACAGAGGCTGTCGGAGAAGCAGCGCAGACGAGATGAGCTGTCGGTGGTTCTCTCCAAAATGTATGAGGACTACGCGCTCGGCAGGATACCGGAAACCACCTTTCAGCTTCTATCCCGCTCCAAAAGCGAAGAGCTTCAGCGGCTGGAAGATGAAATCAAAATCATTGAAAAACGTCTGTCGATTGACGATACGGACAGTGATTCCTGGCGGCAGTTCTTCGATCTGCTTGCCGAAGCGGAAACGGAAGAGGGCTTGACGCGGGAACTGCTCGTCCATCTGATCGACCGGATCGAGGTCGAACAGGGGAAAGTCCAGCGCGGAGCAGATGGGAAACAGAAGCGGATCCAGAGGATCAGAATTTACTACCGATTCATCGGATGCCCCTCCGGTGAGGGTGGAATGTACCTCTGATTGCTCTATCATTGCTGATGGGCCTTGGCTGCAACGCGGCAGGGGTGACGGGCTGCCGCATCATCGACTCGCGCAGGGAGCGGCTGATTGCGGTGCTGACCAATGCCTTCGTGCCGTGCAATGGCAGATTCCCCGCGCTGATCTTTCTGATCTCGCTGAGCTTTTCGCACGGATCGGCGCTGCTCGGCGCGGGGGCGCTGACCCTTTGTCTGCTGCTGTCGGTCGGGATGACGCTTGCCGGCTCGAAGCTTCTCAGCCGCACGGCGCTGCGCGGCGAGCCGTCCTCCTTCGTGCTGGAAATGCCGCCCTACCGCAAGCCGAGAATCGGTCAGGTGCTGGTGCGGTCGGTGCGTGACCGGACGCTCTACGTCCTCGGCAGAGCCGTTGTTGTCGCCGCGCCGGCGGGACTTCTGATCTGGCTGCTTGCCAACGTTTCCGTCAGCGGCGCGCCGCTTCTGCAAAGCGTCGCCGCGTTTTTGGACGCCCCGGGCAGAGCCCTCGGCATGAACGGCGCGATCCTGCTCGCCTTCCTTTTAGGCAGTCCCGCGAACGAGCTGGTGCTGCCGGTTTTGATGATGATTCTGACCTCCGGCAGCCTCTTCGGCGCGGAGAGCACCGCCGCGATGTCGCATATTCTCCAAGCTGCGGGCTGGACGTGGCGCGAATCGCTCTGCACGATCGTGTTTTTCCTCTTCCACTGGCCGTGTACGACGACGCTTCTGACCGCTTACCGCGAGACGAAAAGCAAAAAATGGACCCTGCTCGCCGCCGTCCTGCCGACGGCGTTCGGGTGCGTGCTGTGCGCGGCGGTGAATCTGATTCTGCACCTGTTTTCATAGAAAATGTTGCATATTTCCGCGCAGTGCGGTATAATACTTGCAAATTCCGAACAAAAGAGGGAAACTATGAAAGCGATCATTACCGTCAACGCCGCCGATACGGTTGGCATCATCGCCTTTATCAGCAAATATCTTGCGGAGCACAACGTCAATATCCTCGACATCAGCCAGACGATCATGCAGAACTATTTCGTCATGATCATGCTGATCGACTTTGCAAAGAGCGATCTGCCCTTCGATCAGCTCCAAAAGGGACTGAAGGAAGAGGGCGAGAGCCGGAACGTGGTCATCCGCGTCCAGCGCGAGGATATCTTCAACGCCATGCATCGAATCTGAGGCGGTGAGCACATGAATCTGATCAACAAAGACGACATTTTACAGGTCATAGAAATGATTGAGTCGCAGCATTTGGACATCCGCACGATCACGATGGGCATCTCACTGCTCGACTGCATCGATCCGGACGTCGACCGCTGCTGCGAGAAGGTCTACGACAAGATCACCTCGCTTGCGAAAGACCTCGTCAAGACCGGCGAGGACATCGAGCATGAATACGGCATCCCCGTGGTAAATAAGCGCATTTCCGTGACCCCGATCTCCCTGGTCGGCGGCAGCTTCGACGAGGAGGGCTACCTCAAGCTCGCGCTGACGTTAGACCGCGCGGCGAAGGCGGTCGGCGTGAACTTCATCGGCGGCTACACCGCCCTCGTGCAGAAGGGCATGACCAAGGGCGACCGCGCCTTCCTCTCGAGCATTCCGCAGGCGCTCGCGCAGACCGAGCGCGTCTGCTGCAGCGTCAACGTCGGCTCGACCAAGGCGGGCATCGACATGTCTGCCGTCAAGCTCATGGGCGAGGCGGTCAAGCAAACCGCCGCGCTGACCGCGCAGGGCAGCGGCATCGGCTGCGCAAAGCTGGTCGTCTTCGCCAACGCCGTGGAGGACAATCCCTTTATGGCGGGCGCGTTCCACGGCGTGGGCGAGGCAGAGTGCGTCATCAACGTGGGCGTTTCCGGTCCCGGCGTGGTGGCGAACGCGCTGAAAACCTGCAAGGGCAAGCCCTTTGACGAGGTCGCGGAGACGATCAAGAAGACCGCCTTCCGCATTACCCGCATCGGGCAGCTCGTCGCGAAGGAGGCAAGCCGTCGCCTCGGCGCAGAATTCGGCATCGTCGATCTGTCCCTTGCGCCCACGCCCGCGCGCGGCGACAGCGTGGCGGAGATTCTGGAGCTGATGGGCCTGGAGCGGTGCGGCACGCACGGCACGACGGCTGCTTTGGCGCTTCTGAACGACGCGGTCAAAAAGGGCGGCGTGATGGCGTCGTCCCACGTCGGCGGGCTCTCCGGCGCGTTCATACCCGTCTCCGAGGACGCGGGCATGATCGCCTCGGCGGAAAGCGGCTGCCTGCAATTGGACAAGCTCGAAGCAATGACCTGCGTTTGCTCTGTGGGGCTTGATATGATCGCCGTCCCGGGCGATACGCCGGCGTCCACAATCTCCGCGATCATCGCGGACGAATGCGCGATCGGCATGATCAACAACAAGACGACGGCGGTGCGCATCATCCCCGTGCCCGGCGCGAAGGTCGGCGACCGCGCCGAATTCGGCGGTCTGCTCGGCTCTGCGCCGGTGATGGCGGTGCACCCCGAGAGCGCGGAGGAATTCATCCTCCGCGGCGGCCGCATCCCTGCCCCCATCCACAGTCTGCGCAATTGAATTGCAGAACCTTATAACAAAACTACACCGCAGAGTCGGAATGCTCCGACTCTGCGGCGTCCTGCGTTTTTCACGGCGCACCACCATGCCGCGTCATTGCGAGACCGACGGAGTCGGTCGTGGCAATCTGTGCGTACCGTCATTGGACACTTCATCGTAAAACAGCACACGTGCCATACCTGCGACGGACGGATTGCCACGGCTCCTGCGGAGCCTCGCAATGACACGGACGGAGAATTGTGCAGAAAAATACGCAGAGAAGGCGGCTGCTTATCAGCCGCCTTCTCTGCGTTCGTACACCTGCATCATAATAACGATAACACCATAATACCGCTATCAGAACCAATTTGAGAAATCAAATCAACCCAAAGTGTTCCAATGCTTTCAATAATCCGTCGTCGTCGCAGTCGGCGGTGACGTAGTCGGCGGCGGCGAGGCACTCGGGCGTGGCGTTTCCCATGGCGACGCCGATCCCCGCAGCGCGGAGCATTTCAATATCGTTTTCGGAGTCTCCGAAGGCGATGCACTCGTCCGGTTGGATACCGTAACGCCGCAGAATCTCCAGCATGGCGTTGCGCTTGCCGCCGTCTGAGGAGATGATGTCGTGTCCGCACTCGTACCACTGCGTCATGCGGCTGGTGGGCGCGCAGGGCATGACGGCGGGCATCTCCTCGCGGGTGAGGAAAAGGACGATCTTGTAGATCGGCTTTTGAAGCATCGCCCGCAGGTCGCCGATCTCCGGCGGCCGCGTGTGGATCGCCTCCATCGCCTGCAGAACCCGCGCGTTCACGAAATTGAGGACGCTGCGCTCCGCGCTGACCATCCAACAGGCGCAGCCGTTCCGCTCCGCCCAATCAAGCACCGCTTCCGCCTCTTTGGGGTCGAGCGGCTTGCCGTAGAGCAGGGAGCCGCCCAAGGCGTAGGCGTCCTGCCCGTTGTTGGTCAGCAGTCCGTCGAATTCCAGCCCGTCAAGCAGACGCTCCGACCAAATTTCAAATTTCGATCTGCCCGTTGCGACGAAGCACTTCACGCCGCGCGCACGCAGGCGTTCCAGCGCGGGCTTCACCGAAGCGGGGTAAACCTTCTTTTTTAAGGAAACGAGCGTCCCGTCGATGTCGAAAAACGCCGCTTTGATCATAGGGCAAGGATCTCGACCTGTTCGCCGTTCGCCGTCAGTTTGATCTGGGAGATCGGGTGCTCGTAGCTGTCGATCATGCGCTCGGCGACGCCGTCCTCGATCTCGCGCTGGATGGTGCGGCGCAGATTCCGCGCGCCGTAGGTGACGGAGTAGGACTTTTTGACCAGATAGTCGATGATGTTGTCGTCCCACGTCAGGTTGATGCCGTGCTCGTTCAGATTGTCCTTCAGTTCGCCGAGCATGATGGCGGCGATGCCGCGGAAGTTCTCTTCCGTCAGACGGTTGAAGCAGATGATCTCGTCGACGCGGTTGATGAATTCGGGACGCAGGAATTCCTGCAGCGCCTTCATCGCCTTCTCCTTCGTCTGCTCGGACACGCTGCGGCCGAAGCCGACGGAGCCGTCCTTGCGGTCGGAGCCGGCGTTGGAGGTCATGACGATCACGGTGTTTTCAAAGTTGACGACACGCCCCTGCGCGTCGGTAATGCGGCCGTCGTCGAGGATCTGCAGCAGGACGTTCAGCACGTCCGGGTGCGCCTTTTCCAGCTCGTCAAAGAGGATGACGGAATAGGGCTTGCGGCGGATCTTCTCGGTGAGCTGCCCCGCCTCGTCGTAGCCGACGTAACCGGGCGGCGAGCCGATCAGTTTGGAGACGGAATGCCGCTCCATATACTCCGACATATCCAGCCTGACGAGGCTGTCGACGGAGTCGAACAGCTCGTCAGACAGCCGCTTGACCAGCTCCGTTTTGCCCACGCCCGTCGAGCCGACGAAGATGAAGGAAACGGGGTGCTTTTTCGTGGCGATGCCGACGCGGTTGCGGCGGATCGCCCGCGTGACCGCCTCGATCGCCTCGTCCTGCCCGACAATATGCTTTTTCAGGCGTTCGTCCAGCGTGCGGAGCTGTTCGTATTCCTGCGCGCGGATCTTGCTCGCGGGGATTTTCGTCCACATTTCAATGATCCGCGCCAGATTCTCGATCGTGAGCTGGGGAGCTGGCTTCGCTTCAAGCTCCGCAATCTCCTTTTCCAGCCGCAGGACGTTCGAGCGCAGGATCGCGAGGCGTTCGTAGTGCTCGTTCTCGGTGTCCTCGGTGAGCATCTTGATCTCTAATTCATAATCCGCCTTTTCCTTGCGTTTTTCGGCGAGGTCGGAGATTGCCTTCGTGTGCAGATTGAGGTCGGAGCAGGCTTCGTCCAACAGGTCGATCGCCTTGTCGGGCAGATACCGGTCAGTGATATAGCGCTCGGAGAGGATGACCGCCTGCCGCGCGATCTCCGGCGTGACCTTAACGCCATGGTAGGTTTCATAGTAGTGCGCGATGCCGCGGATAATGGCGACTGCCTCGTCGATCGACGGCTCTGCGACCGTGACCGGCTGGAAGCGGCGCTCGAGCGCGGCGTCCTTTTCGATATACTTGCGGTATTCTGCGAAGGTCGTCGCGCCGATGACCTGAATTTCGCCGCGGGAGAGGGCGGGCTTGAGGATGTTCGCCGCGCTCATGGAACCCTCGGCGTCGCCCGCGCCGACGAGATTGTGCACCTCGTCGATGACGAGGATAATGTTGCCGCACTGCTTGACCTCGCCGATCAGGCTCTTCATGCGGCTTTCAAACTGTCCGCGGAACTGCGTGCCTGCGACCAGCGCGGTCAGATCGAGCAGATACACCTCTTTGTCGCGGAGCTTGAACGGGACGTCGCCCGCGGCGATGCGCTGCGCCAGACCCTCGGCGATGGCGGTCTTGCCGACGCCCGGCTCGCCGATCAGACAGGGGTTGTTCTTCTGACGGCGGTTGAGGATCTGCACGACGCGCTCGGTTTCGACCTGCCTGCCGATGATCTTGTCCAGCGCGTGCTCCCGCGCCTTCGCGGTCAGATTCTGGCAGTACATGTCGAGAAATTTGTGCTTCTGTTTTTTCGGCTTTTCCGGAGACGGCTCTTTCGCCTTCTCCTTGGCGTCTTCTTTCGGGATCAGATCGTCCGCCTTGCCGAAGAGCCTGCTCATGTTGGGGAAGGTCGCCGTGCGGCTGCCGATGTCGTCCTCGTCGTCTTCGTCCTCGCCCTCAGGCGCCATCATCGCCATCATTTCGTTGTTCAGACCGTCGAGGTCCTCGTCCGTAATGCCCATGCGCTCCACGATCTCATCGACCTGCTTCACGCCGAGCTCTCTGGCGCATTTCAGGCAGAGTCCCTCCGTGGCGCTCTTGCCGTTTTCGACCTTCGTGATAAAGATAACAGCGACGTTTTTCTGACATCTGCTGCAAAGTGTCGGTTTCATGTTGTACCTCCTTTAACCGGGGATATAGAGAACTGCGCCGGAACCGGTCAGGCACATCGCCGTGCCGTCCGAGCGCACAAGGGCTGACTGCCAGCCCTGGTTTTCCGTACTGCCGCAAAGCTGCAATGCGCGGTCGCAGATACAAAGCTCCCGATCAGTCAGGACGCTGAGATAGCTTCCGCAGATACTCAGGTGCAGTACGGTGTGATCAAATTCTGCATAGGCAAGCTCCTTGCCCTGCACGTCGAGCAGGACGACGGCGCTGCCGCCGGTGTGCAGATCGTAGGCGGCTGCGGTCATGCCGTCGCCGAAACGGTAGGCGGACAGGCTGCCCGTCTGCAGAGCGTATTCGCGCAGGAGCGTTCCGTCGGCGGTGAAGAACTGCAGGCTGCTTTCGCCCACGGCGCAGACGCTTTCGTCGTCCAAGAACGCCATGTCGTAGATGATCTGCGCGTCTAAAGACAGCTCGGCCTGCAGCGCTTCGCTGTCGGTCGCAAAGAGCAGCGCCGCGCTTGCAAAGCGGATATCCTCCTGCCCGGGCGCGCTCACGGCGAGATAATCTGCGTCGGGGGAGAGGGCGCAGGCGTTCAGGTAACGGCTTTTGGACTCGTGCCGGAACAGCGGCGCGCCCTTTTTGGAATAGACCTCCGCGACGGCGCGGCAGCCGTCGCCCTCTGTGAGGACGCAAACCGCGCCGCTGCGCGCGACCTCCGCGTCATAAATGCGCCCGTCCGTGTGCAGGGAGAACAGCTCTTTGCCGCCGGTATCGAGCAGGGAAAGCTGCCTGCCGCCGATCTCATAGCAGAGGATATAGCCGCCTTCCGTCTTGAGGGCGGGATCGCGGTACGGCGCGCCGATGCGGAAGATCAGTCTGCCGTCTGCGCCGTAAGCCGAGACGCCGTCCTGCGACGCGGTATAGAGGCGATCGTCCGCGATTACGCAGGCGCCGGCGTCGGGAACGCTGACGGAAAAGCTTTCATAACGCTTGCCGGAGTAGCGGACAAAGCGTTTCAGCCTGTCAAGAGAAGCGGTCTGCGCCCAGAGATACCAGATCAGAAGCAGCACGATCGCAAGCCCGACTGCGGCGTAGATCAGCCAGCGGCGTCCGTTCTTTGTCTCCGGTTTCTGCTCGGTTTTCACTTCGGTTTCAGCGGACATGGAAGGACACCTCCCCGTCGTCATACCAAAGCTGCGTCAGATACAGCCCGCCGGGCGGTACGGTCGGACCCGCCGCAGTGCGGTTGCCGCTTTGCAGAATCGCGCCGATATCCTCGGGCGCGATCTTTCCCTCCGCGGCGTAAACGACCGTGCCGGTCATGGCGCGCGCCATGTTGTACAGAAAACCGTTGGCGCAGATTCGCAGCAGGATCAGCTCGCCCTGCCGCTCGACCTCAAAATGGTGCACGGTGCGGACAGTGGATTTCACGTCCGTTCCGACCGAACGGACGGCGGCGAAATCATGGGTGCCGACAAACTGAGCGGCGGCTTCCTGCATGATTCTTTCGTCCAGATGCTTCGGATAAAACCACGCCCGCTGCACGTAGAACGGGTCGCGGATATGCGAATTATAAATCTGATAGGTATATTCCTTGCGCACGCAGGAGCCGATGGCGTTGAAGCCGTCATGTACCTCCATCGCGTCGTAGACGACGATGTCGTCGGGAAGATGCGTATTGAGCGCGTAGGGCAGACGGTCGCAGGGGATCGAGGATTCGGTGCGGAAATTGGCGACGTAGACCCGCGCGTGGACGCCCGCGTCCGTGCGGCCGCAGCCGGTCAGATGCACCTTATGCCCGACAACCGCGGCAGTCGCTTCCTCGAGCGTCTGCGCAACGGAGCGGGCATTTTTCTGCACCTGCCAGCCGTGATAGGCCGAGCCGTCATATTTCAGAAACAGAGCAATATTCCGCACGAAAACCTCCTACAGAGAAAACTGCCGCAGAACGATGACGCCCGCGAGCAGCGCGGCGCCGAGCAGCAGGCATAAAACGTCGCGCGTATGATAGCGAAGCTGCTTCAGCTTTGTCCGACCCTCGCCGCCGTGATAGCAGCGGCATTCCATTGCGGTCGCGAGCTCGTCCGCTCTGCGGAACGCGCTGACGAACAGCGGGACTAAAATCGGGATCAGCGCCTTGGCGCGGCGGAAGATGTTTCCGGTCTCAAAATCCGCGCCGCGCGCCTTCTGCGCAGACATGATTTTGTCGGTCTCCTCGATCAGCGTGGGGATAAAGCGGAGCGCGATGCTCATCATCATCGCCAGCTCATGGACAGGGAAATGAATCTTTTTCAGCGGCGAGAGCAGAGACTCCAGACCGTCCGTCAGCGCGATCGGCGAGGTGGTGTAGGTCAGCAGGAAGGTTCCCGTGACCAGCATCATGATGCGCAGAACCAGAAAGAAAGCGTTCCGAATGCCCTCAGCCGTGATTTTGAAGATCCAGAATTCGACGAGAACGCGCCCGTCGGTATAGAACAGGTTGATGACTGCCGTGAAGATGATAATGATGATCAGCGGCTTGAGCCCCTTGAACAGCGCCTTCGGGCGAATTTTCGACAGGGCGATCGCGGTGATCAGAAAGGCGAGCATGATCCCGTAGGAGACGAACCATTTGCACAGGAAGAGCGTGACGATATACAGCAGCGTCATCAGCAGCTTCGTGCGCGGATCGAGACGGTGGACGATCGTATTTCCCGGGAAATACTGACCGAGGGTAATGTCCTTCAGCATCCCGCGTCGCCTCCCTTCAGACGCAGAAGCTGCTCAATGGCGGCGTCCACGGTATAGGTGGCGGGATCTACGGGAAGACCGAGCTCCTTCAGGCGCAGGAACAGGGAGGTGACCTGCGGGACGGTCAGACCGATTTGGTGCAGCCGCTCCGCCTTTGCAAAGACCTGCGCGGGCGTGCCGAGCATTTCGATCTGTCCCTCGTTGAGCACGAGCAGGCGATCCGCCATCAAAGCCACGTCGTCCATGGAGTGGCTGACCATCAGCACGGTCGCGCCGGTCGCTTTTTGATAGGCGCCGATATTGTCCAGCAGGGAAGCGCGGGCGGCAGGGTCGAGCCCCGCTGTCGGCTCGTCGAAGATGACGATCTCCGGCTCCATGGCGATCACGCCGGCGATTGCGACGCGCCGCTTCTGCCCGCCCGAAAGGTCAAACGGGGATTTATCCAGCGACGCCTGCTTCACACCCGCAAAGTCCGCGGCGCGCAGGACGCGGCGGCGTATTTCCTCCTCGCTCAGACCCATGTTCTTCGGGCCGAAGGCAATATCCTGAAAGACGGTATCCTCAAAGAGCTGATATTCCGGATACTGAAAAACCAGCCCGACGCGAAACCGCGCCCGACGGGTCGTCTGCTTGTCCTTCCAGATACTCTCGCCGCCCAGCAGCACGTCGCCGCTCGTCGGCTTGAGCAGGCCGTTCAGGTGCTGAATGAGCGTGGACTTCCCGGAGCCGGTATGTCCGATCACACCGAGGAATTCACCCTTCTCCACGTTGAAATTGATCTGTTTGATCGCGTCGTGCTCAAAGGGCGTTCCGACGCTGTAGGTATGGCAGAGGTTGCGCACCTCAATGATTGCAGCCAAATGTGTTTCCTCCCGTGGTCAAGCCTTCGTCTGCTTTAACGCAGCGTAAAGTGCCTGCGCACATTCTTGTGTGGAAAGAGCGTCCAGCGGCAGGTCAAAGCCCTGCCTGTTCAGCTCATAGATGATCTGTGTGGTTGCCGGAACGTCCAGTCCGGCGGATTTGAGAAGATCGACCTGCGTGAAGACCTCTTTCGGGGTGCCGTCCGTCAGGATACGACCCTCGCTCATGACGATCACACGGTCGGCACGGATGGCTTCAGTCATGTGATGCGTGATCAGAATGACCGTGATGCCGTTCTCGCGGTTCAGTTTTTCAATGGTGCGCATGACGTCCTCGCGCCCGGTAGGATCGAGCATGGCGGTCGGCTCGTCGAGCACGATGCAGCGCGGCTGCATGGCGATCACGCCCGCAATCGCGACGCGCTGCTTCTGACCGCCAGAGAGAAGATGGGGCGCGTGGGTGCGGTATTCGTACATGCCGACAGCGCGCAAGGCGTCGTCCACCCGCCTGCGGATTTCCTCCGACGGTACGCCGAGATTCTCCGGCGCAAAGGCGACGTCCTCTTCCACCACGTTGGCAACCATCTGATTGTCCGGGTTCTGGAAGACCATGCCGACGGTGCGGCGAATCTCCAGCAGCAGCGCCTCGTCCTTTGTATCCAAGCCAAAGACCTGCACGCTGCCGCCCTCGGGAAGCAGGATCGCGTTGCACTGCTTGGCGAAGGTGGATTTGCCACAGCCGTTATGACCGAGGATGGCGACAAAGCTGCCTTCTTCAATATTTATATTCAGCCCGTCAAAGACGCAGACCGGCGCGCCGCCGCTCTGGGACGGGTAGGAGAACAGCAGCTCCTGCATGGTAATGGCGTTGCCCATGAAAAATTACCTTTCAGTTTTAGTCCAGCGGCCGGTCGCGCCGCAGGGGAGCACCAGTCCGCTGCCGGTGACGGGCAGTCCGAGCTCGTCGGATACCGTGCCGCCGCCGTGCTTCGGCGTGATGATGCTGTCGAGCAGACACGTCAGAACCGAGGGCGCAAGACCGGTCGTGTAGGAATTGATGATAAAGAACAGGGGATCGTCGGACAGAACGCCGGCGACAAGCTGCAGGAAGGGATATAAATCCTTCTCCAGCTTCCAGATCTCGCCGGACGGTCCTCTGCCGTAGGAGGGCGGGTCCATGATCACCGCGTCATAGCGTTTGCCGCGCTTGATCTCGCGTTCGACGAATTTTGCGCAGTCGTCGATGATCCAGCGTACCGGCGCGTCGGCGAGGCCGCTGGCCTTCGCGTTCTCCCGCGCCCAGGCGACCATGCCCTTCGCCGCGTCCACGTGGCAGACGGACGCGCCGGCCTTGGCGGCGGCGAGGGTCGCGCCGCCCGTATAGGCGAAGAGGTTCAGCACGCTGACCGGACGCTCTGCCGCTCTGATCTGCGCGTCAATGAAATCCCAGTTGGCGGCTTGTTCGGGGAACACGCCGGTGTGCTTGAAATTCATGGGCTTGACGTTGAAGGTCAGATCGCGGTAGCGAATCTGCCAGCGCTCCGGCAGACGGTGCTGCGACCACTGGCCGCCGCCGCTGCTGGAGCGGGCGTAGCGGGCGTCGAAGCTGCGCCAGTGCGGGTCGCGCTTCGGCGTCGCCCAGATGACCTGCGGGTCGGGACGCACCAGAAAATAGCGTCCCCAGCGCTCTAACTTTTCGCCGTCGGAGGTGTCGAGCACCTCATAGTCCTTCCAGTTTTCTGCAATCCACATGTGCCGTCCCTCACGCGATTCTTCTGCGGCGGTACCAGTCGTCGTTCTCCTGCGGCGGCAGGAAGAGATCGGGCTCGGTCGGCGGCTCGGTGGCCTCAGTCGGCGGCTCGGTTGCCTCGGTCGGCGCCGAGGATTCCTCCGTCGGCTCGGTGCTTTCCGAGGGATCGGCGGTGCTTTCACCGGTGCTTTCCTCCGTGTGGACGTCGCAGACGGCTTTCGTATCCTCGGGGTCGTAGATAAAGGAGCAGTGATTCTTCACGTCCTCATCCCATGCGCGATCCTTGAGGATCATGCCGACCTCTTCGATCTCGTTGCCCTCGACCTTCTCGCAGAATTCGTTTGCGATTTTGCCGCTTGCCTTGCAGACCTTGACAATCGTGTGGCAGTCGCAGTACTTCTGCGGCACGTCGCTGCCGAACAGCCGGACGGAAACGGTGCGATCCTTGCCGTCGCGGACGTCCTTCTTGCACGCCTCCGTTGCGAGCATGCCGCAGTCAGCGCAGAGCGTATACCAGCCCATGTCCGCATACGGGAAATCGCGGTATTCGAGATTCTGATGCAGCCGGTCCATGACCTGCCGCCACATGACGATGGCGGGGTTTGTCCAGGAGTTCGAGAGGATGATCTGCTCCTGCTGGTCGTAGCCGCACCAGACGACGGCGGTGTAGTAGGGCGTATAACCCGCGAACCAGCGCGACTGGTTGTTGCCGGAGGTGCCTGTCTTGCCGGCGACCGCGACGTTGTACATATAGGCGGGCGTTCCGGTGCCGTAGGAAACGGCGTCCTTGAGCAGATTGTTGATATAGAAGTTCGCCTTTTCACCGATAGCGGTGTGGCTTTCCTGCTGGTTATCCAGAATGACGTTGCCGTCGGGATCGACGACCTTTGAATAGGTGCGCGCCTCGCGGAAAACGCCGCCGTTGGGGAAGGTGGCGTAAGCCTGCGTCATTTCGCGCACGGTCAGGCCGAAGGTCAGCTCGCCCAGCGCGAGCGGCGCGTAGGCGATATCGGTGTAGTGCTTTCCGCCGATCTCCGTATCCTCTACCAGCGTGGTAATGCCCATCTTCTGCGTGAGGAAATTGTAGCTGTTTTCCAGACCGAGAGCGTTGAGCGTGCGGACGGAAATCGTGTTCAGCGAGCTCGTCACGCCGCGCTGCACGAGGCAGTGACCGCTGTAGGTTCTCGAATCGTTCTGCGGCCAACTGCTGCCCTCGTAGAACGGTGCGTCGTCAAAGACCGTCGCCGGCGTGATGACGCACAGCGTAGACCGAGATGGGCTTGATCGACGAGCCGGTCGGCAGCTTGCTCTGCGTCGCGCGGTTCCACGAGAGGCTTCCGTCCTTTTCGCCGACGCCGCCGGACATGGCGATAATGTCGCCGGTGGCGTTGTCGATCAGCACGATGGCGGACTGGAGCTGCTGCGTACTGACGGTATCGGGCACGTTGTCCGGATTCTCATAAATGCGGTCGATGATCTCCTGCGCGGTGGGGTCGATCGTGGCGTAAATGCTGTAGCCGCCGGTCAGGAGCTTCTGCACGGCAGCCAGCTCGCTGATGTCGTATTTTTCGCACAGGTCGTTCACGACGTCGCGGTAGATGGTATCGACAAAATAGGAATAGGCGTTATTGTCGTCCACGGCGTAGTTCTGCGTGCCGCAGTTGGGGCAGAAGTAGGCGCCGTCCTGCCTGGAATACTTGCTGCGCGGACCCTCGAAGCCGCAGGCGGCGCAGTAGTAGGTCTTTTCATCGTAGCGGCCGTTGTGGAAGAGCATTTCCTCGCTCTTGGCGGCGTTGTATTCCGCGTCGGTCAGGTAGCCCTGCGCGTGCATCTCGCTGAGGATGATGCGCTGGCGGTTGCGGTTGCCCTCGGGATTGACGTAAGGATCATAGAGGGACGGATTGTTCGTGATGGCAATGATCGAGGCGCATTCGGCAGGGGAGAGCTCGCTCACGTTCTTGCCGAAGTAGACCTCCGCCGCGCTCTGCACGCCGTAACAGCCTTCGCCGAGGTAGATTGTGTTGAGGTACCATTCCATGATCTCGTTCTTGGAATAATACTCCTCCACCGCCATGGCGCGGAAAATCTCCTGCACCTTGCGGTTGACAGTGACGTCGTCGTTGTGCGAAAGGTTCTTGATGAGCTGCTGCGTGATGGTGGACGCGCCGTAGGAGGAGTCGCCGCCGACGAAGTTGCGCACGGCGGAGAGCGTTCGAATCCAGTCAACGCCGTCATGCTCCGTGAAACGCTTGTCCTCGATCGAGATGGTAGCGTTCACAAGGGTCTGCGGAATGTCGTTGTAGCTGACCCAGATACGGTGCTCTGAGGCGTAGAGCTGCTGCAGCTCACGGTATTCGCCGGTCTCCGCGTCCCTGTAGTAGATGATCGAGGTCTGCGCCAGCGAAATGTCGTCGAGCGCGAGGTTGTCCGCATACTCATACGCCTTCGGAATGACGTCGGCCTTCAGGTAGCTCGTGAACTTTGCGAAGAAGATCGCGCCGGAAATCGCCGCGACGATGGCAAGCGTCACCGCGGCGACCATGAGGCAAAGCAGCGCCTTTCCGAGAATATCAAGAGCAACCCGGCCGATGCGCCAGGCAATATTCGGTTTTTTTGCGGGCTTACGGGACTGTTCCGTCATAGTTACCCCCTCGTTTCCGGAGAAATTATATTTTGTCGGAGCCTGTCTGCGGGCAGTTTCCCGTCAGCCACACCGACCCATTATCCCTATTTATATAATTATATCACACTTGTCAAATCCATATTAGCGCATTTTTTGTTTGATATTTTTTGTTTTTTGCGGGAAACTACCGTTCGGGTGATTAATATGAATCTGTTTTCCAAACGGAATGCATTCCGGCGCATGTTTTCGTTTTTTCTGTGTCTGCTTGCAGGCTTCCTGATTTTCGAGCGGGACGGGTATCTTGCGATCAAGAATACCGATGACGGCACGGTCTATCAAACGGAATTCCGGACGAACCTGCTGCCGCCGTCCGACCGCAGGCTTCTTGCGCAGGGAATCTACTGCGAAAGCCCGTCCGACGCGGCGCGCCTGCTTGAAAATTTCAACTCCTGAGCGCCAACCGCCCGATTTCCACTTGATTTTCTCCCACGATACGGGTAAAATAAGAGCAGAAAGAAACAGGAGGGATCAGCATGGATCAGGATTACGGCGCGAATATCATTTCCATTACCGATGAAGACGGCGTAGAGTACGAGCTCGAGGTGCTCTCCAGCGTGACCTACAAGGGCGCGGAGTATCTCGCCTTGACCGCTGCCGACGCGGACGACGAGGCGGAGGAGCTGGAGGTCAGCATCCTCAAGTCCGTGATGGAAGACGGCGAGCCGATTCTGGTCGCAGTCGAGGACGACGAGGAGCTCGAAACTGTGTATGATCTTCTGATGCAGAACATCTTTGACGACGAAGAAGAGGACGAGGAAGAGGGCGACGAGTCCTGACGCCCCTTTGACGACGAGAGAAAAGCGAAGTTCCCTGCCGGGTGCGTGATAGTGCCTTTTAAACCCACATCATATTCTAGGGATGTCGGACTTCCGCTCCGGATTGCAGGCCTCCCGCCTGCGGCTCTGACCGCAAGCGGACGTTGGAAGCAGCTAAGGCGCGGAGAGACAACCCACCTGCCCTTTCGTGCAGGTTATAAATGGCGCTACACGGCCACGGCGGGGTTATTTGATAGGACACAGGGGAAGAGCTTCCCTGTGTCCTTTTTTCGGGATTTTTGAAAACTTTTTACATTTTTGCTTGCAACTTTCGAAGAATGCCGCTATAATGTATGAAGTTATACGCTCGGGAGCAATTCCGGGCAGATCCCACGAATGAGAGGTAATAAAACATGAGCGCTTCCAGTGCAAGAAAAAAGCGCTTGGAGCAGGCGAATCAGCCTGTTGCCGAGACGAAGAAGCAAAAGAAGAAGCTGTCACAGGGTTGGATTTTTGGCATTTGTATCTGCCTGATCGTTGTCCTTCTGGTCGGCGGCATTCTGGTCTACCGCACGGTGCGGAACAACCGTACCGTTCTGACTGTCGGCGATCACAAGGTCAGCGTCAAGGAATTCAACTATTTCTATAACAGCGCCGCCAACAGCCTGAGCTCCTATGCCGCCACCTTCGGCATTCAGACGGGCGTGCCGCTGGACGAGCAGTATGTTTCCAGCAACGCCGCGGCGTACCTCGGCATGTTCGGCTTCAGCACCGACATTCTCACGGGCAAGGAGCCGGTCGACGACGTCTATGACGTCACATGGGCGCAGATGATCGCGAACACCGCGAAGGATAACGCGATTACCTCCTACACCATCTACAACGCCGCAATGGCGGATGAAAATTTCAAGATCGACGATCATCTGCAGCATGAGATCGACGAGGCGATGGAGACCATGCAGGGCTATGCCGACGCCAACGGCGAGTCCCTCAGCAGTCTGATCAAGCGCGTGTTCGGCTCCGGCTGCAGCGTGAGCGGCTACCGCCATTATCTTGAGGTCACCTATGTCGCCGGTCATTATACCGGCCGCACCTACACCGATGACGAGATCGCCGCCCGTTACAACGAGAGCCCCGAGGATTTCGCGTTTGCGACCTACTATCTCTACAGCGTTTCCGCGGCTGATTTTGCAGAAGAAGAAGTCCCGGAGCCGACCGATGAAGAGGGCAACGTGATC
>CAJOMA010000027.1 GCA_905235655.1 uncultured Oscillospiraceae bacterium
GATCTCGTCAATCTCCACCCTGCCGAGCTCCGCAAGACGATCCAGCGCGTCGCGAACGGTATCGCTGCCGAGCTCCAGCATGGAGGCCGTCGCAAGCGAGAGCTTGTCCAGCGGCAGAAAGGTATGTCCGTTATTGAGATTGTGCCGCAGCTCGAAGATCACGGCGGCCTCCACGCGGCGGTCGTCGTCGCCGTCAAAGCCCAGCTCCAGCGCCATCGCGTCGGTCGCGGCAAAGCCCGCGCCGAACTGCGGCAGCGTCAGAAGATACGGATTGTCATGGAGCCGTTCCATGGCCTCCTCGGCATAAACGCGGTAAAACCGCACGGCAATTTCCGCAGGAATCCGGTAGGCAGCGAGGAATTCGATCAGCCTGCGCACGCCGATCTGCCGGCGGAACGACGCGCCCATCTCCAGCGCCGCTTTCACGGAAATTCCGTTGATCTCGGCAAGCCGCTCCGGCGCGCCGTCCAGAATTTTCAGAGTGTCTTCCCCGAACTTCGCGACGATCTTCTCGGCTGTTTTCGGTCCGATGCCGCGCACGGCGCGGGACGACAGGTACGCGCGGATGTCGTTGGTCGTGTCCGGCAGAAGACGTTCCAAAAACTCGGCTTCAAACTGCTTGCCGTAGTTATTGTGCGTCGTCCACCTTCCCGTCACGATCAGCCGTTCGCCGATGATCGGAACGGGAATGGTGCCGACGACGGTAATCAGCGCGCCGTCCTCGGCGTCCAGCTTGATCACAGCATATCCGTTTTCCTGATTCTGAAATAGCACAGCGGCGATCGTGCCGCTAATCAGTTCCTGCTCCAATCCCGTTGTTCTCCCGTCCTATGTAATCGAAGATCTGCGCCGTGGAACACAGCGCCGCGTCCGGCTCCCTGCGCAGCAGCAGCTCCGCCGCCGTCTGCGCCTCCGGCGTCAGCCCGACGTCCGCAAAAAGCAGCATGCCGCGCATGCCCCGTTTCTCACGAAGCCGCAGGCAGCCGCGGATGGTATGCTCCGCCTGCGCGCTGTCGCCGCGGATATAATAAATGTGAATCGAGTCATTTCCCGAACGCGGAAGAAACGCCGCATCCATCAGCGCCCAGATCACCAGAAACAGACCGCAGGCCGCAAACGCGGCAAGGATCATCTTTAACAGCATTTCCATCACCCAAGACAGTCTATGATTTGTCTTGACCTAATGTTCCATGATATATTCTACAACATATAGTATTAAAATACAAGTAATATACAAGAAAAAGCTGAGGACAATTCCTCAGCTTTTTCTGATAATCGCCTCTGCACAGAGCATTCCGTCTACTGCGGCGGACATGATGCCGCCTGCATAGCCAGCGCCCTCTCCGCAGGGGTACAGTCCCTTGATCTCGCTCTGCATATCCTCCCCGCGCAGAATTCTGACCGGCGAGGAGCTTCTCGTCTCCGGCGCGGTCAGAACCGCCTGCGGGGAGGCGAAGCCCTTGAGCGAGCCGTCCAGCGTCAAAATCGCCTGCCGCAGCGTGGAGGTAATCTTCTCAGGAAACAGCTCGTGCAAGTCGCACAGCGTAACCCCCGGCCGGTAGGTCGGTGTGACCTCGCCGAGCGCGGTAGAGGCTATTCCCGCGAGGAAATCGCCGACCGTCTGCGCGGGCGCACAATAGCTTTCGCCGCCGAGGACGAAGGCGCGGCGTTCCAGTTCCTCCTGCCAAAGCATGCCGCCGAGGGTATCCCTGCTTGGAAAATCCTCCGGCTTCAGCGTGACGAGCAGCGCGGCGTTCGCGTTTTCCCCATCACGGGCGGAGCGGCTCATGCCGTTCGTCACGACGCCGCCCTGCTGCGACGCCGCCGCGACCACATAGCCGCCCGGACACATGCAGAAGGTATAAGCGGAACTGCCGTCCGGCAGATGGCAGGACAGCTTATAATCGGCGGGCGGAATGCCGTTTCCTGCCGCCGCGCCGTACTGGGAAGCGTCGACGTCAGCCTGTTTATGCTCGATGCGCACGCCCATGGAAAACGGCTTCGGCTCCATCGGGATTTGCACGGAATGGAGATATCGGAACGTATCGCGTGCGCTGTGACCGATTGCGAGGATCAAGTCTTTGCAGTCGATCGTCACCTGCCTGCCGTTTTGTACGTATTCTGCGCCGACAACATGACCGCGCTCCATTTTCAGACCGGTCAGCCTTGCGCCGAAGCGCACCTCGCCGCCCAGTGCGATCACCTGCTTTCGCAGGTTCTGCACCACGGAAAAGAGCACGTCCGTGCCGATATGCGGCTTGGCGTCATAGAGGATTTCCTCCCGCGCGCCGAAGCGGACGAACTGCTCCAAAACCCAGCGGCCGCGCTCGTTTTTCGTTCCCGTGTTGAGCTTTCCGTCGGAGAACGTGCCTGCGCCGCCCTCGCCGAACTGTACGTTAGATTCCGGATCGAGCGCGCCGCCGTCCCAGAAGTCTTCTACCTTTTTGCGGCGTTCCGGTGCAGGCTCGCCGCGTTCGAGCACAACAGGACGCAAGCCGGCTTTCGCAAGCACCAGCGCGGCAAAGTGCTGATACAAACCTAATCACGGGGCGGTCGGACGACTGCTTCTTCGGAACGGTATATACATACGGCGTTTCGCGCGTGATTTTCCGGTTTCTGTTCTGCCGCAGAAGCTTTCCCTCTCCGCCGTGCAGCGTCACGTCCACCGTGTAGACCCAGCGCAGCTCCGGCTTTTTGCGCGCGTCGAGCGAGCGGCGGAAAATCGCAAGCGATTTGATCTCCGACGGCTTCACGCGAAGTGCCCGCGCAGCATGGAAGAGCAGATCGTTTCTGTCATGCTTCGCCGGCAGAAGCAAGTCTCTGACCCGTATCATTTCGCGCTCCTCAACTGCCCCGCGAGGCGGCCGGAAGACCATGCCCACTGCAGGTTAAAGCCGCCGCAGTCGCCGTCGATATCCAGAACCTCTCCCGCGGCGTACAGCCCACGGCAGAGCCTGCTTTCCATTGTCGTTTCGTCAAATTCCTCCGTGCGGACGCCGCCGGCGGTCACCTGCGCGCCGTCCATTCCCATCGCGCCGAGGACGCGGATTTCGAAATGCTTGACCTGATGAATGACGCCGTTCAAATCGCTGTCCGTGAACGTGCCGCACGGCTTCTCCAAGGTGAAGCCCGCCGCGCGCAGCAGCGTTCTTCCGATCCGGTTATGCAGCATGCCCGTCAGCAAATCCTCCGCCTTCAATTCCGGCATAGACCGGCAGCGCAGCGCCAGCATTTGCAGAATATCCTCTTTTGTCAATTCCGGCAGGAAGTCGATCACGAGATTTTCTTCCGGCACGGCACAGGCGGAAAGCTCGAAGATCACGGGACCGCTGACGCCGTAGTCTGTAAACTGGATCTCGGCGCTGCGCCTCTGCCCCGCATGGCGCACCTCCGCCTCGCAGCGCACGCCCTTGAGGGCGCGCACGAAGGTCGTGTCGGTGCGAAGCTGCACGAGCGACGGACGGAGCTTTGTTCTCGTATGTCCAAATAAAGCAAGAAGTTTATATCCCAAATCCGTGCCGCCGAGCTTCCCACCGGCGCAGCCGCCCGCGCAGACGATCACGCGGTCTGCATGATAGGCGGTATCTCCGGCGACGGCGAGAAAGCCGTCGTGCATGCGCTGCAGACCAATAACCTCCGCGCCGGTTATGATCGTCACGTTTTTCCGCTGCTCCAGCGGAAGGCGCAGCACGTCCGCGACGCTGTTCGCGCTGTCAGAGCGCGGGTAGACCCGTCCGCTTTTCTCTGTTACGGTCAGCAGTCCAAGCGAACGGAAGTAGGCAAGCGTGTCCTCCACGCCGAAGGCGCGCAGGGCGTATCGGCAGAACTGCGGCTGCTGCCCGTGATAGTTCGCCGCCGTGAGCTTGCGGTTGGTCAGATTGCAGCGGCCGTTGCCTGTGGCAAGGAGCTTGCGCGCCATCCGCGTCTGCCGCTCCAGCAGCAGCACCTCATTGTCCGGTTGTTCCGAGGCCGTCAGCGCGGCGATCATGCCCGACGCGCCGCCGCCGATGATCAAAACTCTCATTGCATACCCTCCCGGAAATATCTGCGTTTATTATAGCCGTTTGCGCCCGTTGTGGCAAGTACGTTCTTTTTTGTACAAAAAACTGTCGCTTTGATATCAAAGTTAGCGGAACAAACTGCGCGTATTTTCGTCAAAAAAGAAAAGGAGGAATACGCCGATGTCGTTACGCTCTCAACGCATGCACGAAATATTGCCCTGCGCGGCGCATATTCTCGTCGATTTTGCCTGCACCGCGCTGCTGACCGCCTCCTGCGTCGGAAGCGGCGCCGTTTCGGTGATCTTCTGCGCCGTCGTGTATAACGGCTGCGCCTTTGCCATGCAGCTTCCGATCGGTCTGCTTGCAGACCGCTTCGGGCTTCGCCGCGGAGCGGCATGCGCCGGCTGTCTTGCGGTTGCGCTCGGGAGTTTGTTAACGCCTCCCCTGCTTTTGTGCGTCGTCGTCGGGTTGGGAAACGCCTGCTTTCATGTGGGCGCGGGGCGCGACGCGCTCCTTCACGGCGGAAGCCGCGCCGCCCGCGTCGGGCGGTTTGTCGCCCCCGGCGCATTCGGCATCTTCCTCGGACCGCTCGCGGCGGAGGTCTTCTGGCTCACGCGGTGCGCCGCGCCGCTCCTGCTTTCCGTCTGTGCAGTGCTATTATTCGCCCAAGCGCAGGAGGCTCCGCCTGCCGCGAAGCCGCTTTCGCTGCAAGCGCCGCGCCGAGTCGCGCTCGCGATTAGCATGTTTCTGACCGTGCTGCTGCGCTCCTATATGGGCACGGTCACGCGCTACGCCGAACTATCCATTCCGGTCTTTGCCGTGGCAATGACGGTGTGCATTTTTGTTGGGAAATTCCTCGGCGGCAGTCTCGCAGACCGCTTCGGCGCGTTTCGCTTCCAGCTTACGGCGCAGCTCATCGGCACGGCGCTGTTTGCGCTGTCGGTTCCCTTCCCGCTGCTCGGACTTCCCGCCGCGCTCCTGTTCAATACGACGATGGCGGTGACGGTTCATACGCTCTTTCGCAGCGCGCCGCCGCACGCGGGCGCAATGTTCGGCCTGACGACGCTCGCGCTCTATCTCGGGGCTCTGCCGCGTCTGCTCGGCGCGCCGAATCCGCTGTTCACTCCGTGGGGACTTGCGCTGATCGGCGGCGTTTCCGCGCTGACGCTCCTGCTCGGGCTTTACATTGCGCAGAAGGGAGGCGGCGCGGATGACCGCTGATCTGATTCGTTCGCTTGCCCTCAGTCTCTCCCTCACGCTCGTAATCGAGCTCGGCGCGGCGTTTCTGCTCGGCGTGCGCGCAAAGAAGGACTTTCTGCTTCTCGTTCT
The DNA here is from genome assembly GCA_905235655.1 of uncultured Oscillospiraceae bacterium. GTDB lineage: Bacteria > Bacillota > Clostridia > Oscillospirales > Oscillospiraceae > JAZOXB01. The sequence goes on from CAJOMA010000027.1 coordinate 5,331, forward strand.
TGTCAACGTCATGACAAATCCACCGCTCGTGCTCTTGCTCGACCTGTGGTATCTTTCTCGCGGCATGCCGCCGTGGTATCTGATCGGCGCGTTGGAAGCAACCGTCACTGCCGCGGAATGGCTGCTGATCCGCCGCCGTCTTGTATATCGCAGGATCGCTCCGCTTCTGCTTGCGATCCTGCTGAACACCATATCATTCTTAGGAGGACTGCTGCTATGAAAAAACTGTTTTCTCTGGTACTGGCATTGCTTTTATGCTGCGCCTTGAGCGTGAGCGCGTTTGCCGACGTATGGATCCCGCCGACCGACGACGGCGGCTACTGCGAGGCGCTGGTGCAGCTCGCGTTCAACAAGGAAGAGGCCGAAGCATTCAACCGTTTTGCAGGCGAATACCTCTCGGCGGGGCTTGAGGGCTTTGACAAAAGCACCACGGACGAAGAGGTCGCCGCCGCTGTGGTTCGCATGATCCTGCAGCATCCGGAGCGGTATGAGGGCGTCATTTCCTCATACGATTCGTCCGGCGTCGTCGGCATCTCCGCTGAAGCCTTCGCCGCCTGCGCGGAAGAAAAATTCGGCAGAACGCTCCGCGCCGAAGATTACTACACCCTGCGAGAGCACCGTTTCCTTGTCACAGCCTCAGATACGGGCTCCGGCGAGACGCCCCATCGATTTGTCTCCGCCTCCGCCGGCTTCTACAACGGCGACAGAACCTACCATTTTATGTTCGAGCTTTATGAAACCACCGCTGACCCGGAAACCTGCTACGCGCTGGAGGACCCGTTGGACGCGGAAAACGCAGAATTCGTCGGTTACTTCTACCTTGATCTTTACTACAGCGGCGACATCGAGGCGACAACGATACAAACTTCTGATCTCACGGTTACAGGTTTTGATATGTTCACATTTGTGACGCCCGATTGGACGGAGCTTGCCGAGACACAGGAAACTGCAGAAGCTGAAACAGACGTCCGAGTTGAGACCGAAGCTGTCGCAGCGCCGCTCTCCGAGAATTCCAACGACAGCGGCTTTTGGAAGACCGAAACCATCATTGTCACGGCAGTGGTGACAGCGGCGGCGCTCGGCGCAGTGGTCGCAATCCTGCTGATCTGGAAGAAAAAGCGCTGATTGTGCTTCGCACTTGACAGTTTGCGCAAAAGCCGCTATGATAGCTGCGGAGTTGATGCAAATGGCAATGGACGAGGTGATCCGCAGGATCAACGAGCTTGCGCGCAAGGCGAAGTCCGAAGGGCTGACCGAAGAGGAAACGAAAGAGCGCGACGCGCTGCGCCGGCAGTACATAGACGCCTTCAAGCGGAATCTGACCGCGCAGTTGGAAAACACCTATATCGTCACGCCGGACGGCAAAAAGACGAAGCTGACAAAGAAAGAGCGCGTTGCAAAATGAGATTTGCAGCGCGCCCTCTCTTTTACGGAAGTCGGATGATTCTCTTATCAATCATCAGAAGGATAATATAAATCTGCAGCAGGAAGAGCATGGGAAAGCCCACCGCGAACCGGATATGCCGGGTCTTATGGTGGAAAACGTACATGGCGAGACTGCCGCCCAGTCCGCCGAAGAAGGCGGTCACGATAAACAGGACCCGCTCCGGAATCCTCTCTTCCCGGTACCGCGCGCGCCGCTTATCCACCCACATGAGGATAAACGCGGTCAAATTCATAATAAGGACAATCGCTGCATAGACATAAAACATAACTGAAAAACGCCTTTCGGAGGGATTTCTGTGAAAAAGCTGATGATTTTGCTCTGCATGTTTTTGATTGTATCATCTACCGCCTGCTCTGTCAAGGAAGATGACATCGTATGTGTAAAAGACAGCTATGACATACCGCCGATCCCGGCCTTCTGTCTGAACGCGCCGCTGCCGGAAAACACCGTCATGGCGGCGATGACAGAGGACGGTCAGCGGGTTTTCTATATTCACGACGATTTCACGATCTGCAAGGAATCCGTCCTCGCTTCCTCCGCGGACGAGGCGTTTCAGATACTGACAGGGCGAACGCAGGAGGAGCTGCAGCCGGTCGTCGTCACGCGCTTTCCGCAGGAGGAATACCGCTACACCTGCACGGCGGCGGGAGAAAACGGCGCGGAGGTCTGCACCGGCGTGCTTTTCTTTGACGGAACGCACGGCTACAGCCTGCAGATAACCTGTGACGCCGGTGCGGAGAAGGTCTATCGCGACGTTTTTTCCGAGTTTCTGGCAAGTGCAACCTTGGACGCCGTTTGACAAATCGGAAAAGATCGGATAGAATAGTTGCCGAAGGTGATACCGATGAAAAAATGGCTGATTGCCGCGCTATTGATTTTCTTTGCCATATTGATCGCCGTCACGGCCTTTCTGCTCGTCCGCTTTCTTTCCCTCTACGGCGAAGCGCAGACGGACGGGGCGGCAACGGGCGAGCGGGGCTCTGCCGCGCCATCCGACGCTTCCGGAAATGCCGAGCAGGGCTCCGATATCGTTCGCTACGCGAAAGAGCACTGGTCCGGCTACGACGATATTACCTTCGATCCCGCATCCGGCGTTCTTACGCTGTCGAAAAAAACCGCGATGGACTTTGACGCCGCCTGCGCCTACGGCGGCAGCGTCTACGAGGGCGCGCTTGCGCCTGAGACGTATCGCCAGACCGCGCAGATGATCGCACTCGACGTCGGGACGCAGTTTCAGCATTCCTCCCTTTCCGTCACGCTCTGCTATCTCAGCGCGGACGGTACGCCGATCTTTACGGTCGACAGCGGTGGAAGCGTCTGGACCTGCTGGGAAACAAAAGAACCGTAACAGACGGAGAAACGCTTATGAAAGAAAAAATCAAATCCCTGTTCGACGCAAAGCTGTGGAAGTTTCTTCTGGTCGGCGTGCTGAATACCTTCGTCGGCGAAGGGCTGAAGGCGCTGCTGCTCGCCTTAACCTCGCTGGCGCCGCTGCCCGCCTCGGCGATCAGTACGGCGATCGCAAGCGTGATGAGCTATTTCCTCAACCGATACTTTACGTTCAAATACAAGGGCGACAGCGCGAAGGCGGTGCTGCGCTTCACGCTGAATATCGTGGTCTGCTACGTCCTGTCCCACGCAATCGCGCTGCTGCTGATCTACCCGCTGCTGACCGGCGCGGAGAACGGCTGGTTTGCCGGACTGAGCCTGATCGCGGCAGAGAAGAAGACGGCGGCGGATTATATCGCAACCTACAGCGGCTCGGTGCTGTTTGTCGGCTTCAATTATCTCGGGCAGCGCTTTTTTGCGTTCCGCGAGGAAAAAGAGGAATGAGGGAGGTGCAAACGCGCCTCCCTTTGATTAGACTGTCAAAAAAGTCCGTAACCGTCAAAATCAGCAAAGATTTTTCGGCATTTTTCGCTGACTTAGCGTTTTTCGATTCCTTAGATTTCCTAACTTTTGGGTCAAATAAATGCTTGCTGTGCAAGGATTTTGACTTACTGCGCAACTCACGACCTACCGTATCTGTATACGCCGACGGTCGTGAGTTGCTTGTCTTCCGAACTTTTTGACAGCCTGCCAGCGTGTCGAAAAAGGTTTTTCGACACGCTGAACAAAGGGAGGTGCAAACGCGCCTCCCTTTGATATTGACAAACGGGAATAATTTGTTATAATGCATAGGAAACGCAAAGATTCGAGGTGAAAAGACTTGCTTCGCCGTTTTCTGCAACGACTTGTTCCGACCTACGCCGTCCTGCCGCTGGCATGCACGGGCATCATGAATCTGCTCTCCTTCACCGGAACAAAGTTATTTCTCTACATCTTCGGCTTGGGTACGCCGATCGAGCAGCTTCCGCAGTGGTTAACAAAGGGGGATGCGCTCTTCCCCTACACGCCCGTCTGGGCGATCGCCTATATCGGCTCTTTCGCATTCTGGTTCTACCTGTATACTACAGTGGCAAAAGAGAGCCCGGAGGCTGCTTACCGCCTCGTCGCCGCCGACTTCTGCGGCAAGCTTGTCTGCCTGATCTTTTTTATCGTCCTGCCGACCACGATCGTGCGTCCCGAGGGCGAGGAAATCGGCACCGGCTTCGGCGCTTTTCTGATTCGCATCATCTACTGGACGGACGATCCGACCAATCTGTTCCCTTCCCTTCACTGCTTTATTGCATGGCTCGGCACACGGTACATATTTGAGGCGAAGAAGCCGCGTTACAGAGTTCTCAACAGCATGCTCTGCGTGATCGGCTCTCTGATGGTTTTCGCCTCCACGCTCTACACGAAGCAGCACGTCATCGTTGACGTCTACGCCGGCGTCGCTCTTGCGGAGATCTGCTTCCTGATTGGTAAGTATACCAAGCTACCGAATCTGTTCCGCAGAATGAACGAGTGGTTCATGGGCACAAAGCTGTGCAAGTTTTACGATACCGAGGACTGGCGAAACGCATAAGTGCATAAAACCGGCGCGCTGCAAAGCTTTAATTTGCAGCGCGCCGATTTATATTCAGCTCACGCGGATGATACAGGTGTATTCCTTGCCGTTGTAAGTAATCGTAACGTCCGTGGTGCCGTAATTCTTCGGCGTGACAACGCCGTCGTTGACCTCGCAGACGTTCGGCTTTTCGACCGTATAGACGATATCCGTAATGCGCTCGCCGTCGGCGTCGTAGAGGAAGAGCTCGAAGGTTTCGGTTCGCGCCAGAGAAAGCGTCACGTCAGTCAGCTTCAGATGCGCGCCGTCATCGGCGTGATCGCCGAAGGTGCAGCGGATGAGCACCTGCGCGATCTGATCGCCGACCTGCGCCGTAACGATCGTTTTGCCGCCGCTGATCGCGGTGACGATGCCGTTCTGATTGACCTTGGCGACCGTCACGTCGTCGCTCGTCCAGTTCACCTTCATGCCGGAGGGCAGATTCATCACGCGCAGCATCAGTGTCGCGCCCCTTGCGTAGAGCGAGGCGTCCATCGGGTAATTGAGCTGCGGCGTATAGTTCTCCGGCTCGGTCACGTCCGTCGGAGCGACGCTGCCCTCCGGATCAAGGCAGACCACCGTGCAGGACGCCGTCTGATCTCCGCAGGTGATTTCGAGCTCCGCCTCGCCGTAGCCGACCGCGGTCACGGTGAAGGCGGCGGATTTCAATTCCGTTCCGAGCTCGGAATTGGCGTCGCCGGATACAGACACAACCTTTTCGTTGCTGCTGACGCAGTACATGGTCTTTGCACAGTCGAGATTGACGCTTGCCGTCAAAAAGGCGCTGTCGCCGAGCGCGTCAAACGCAACGCGCTCCTTATCCAGCGTCAGCGTCGTGCAGGCGCCGGCGTTTTCACCGGTATGATAGACATCCTCACGGACGACCCTGTCCTCCAGACCGGGCCACCAGCCGATCATATCGCCGATAAAGTAGAAGACAACCAGCACTGCCAGAATCAGGAAAACAAGAGCCGCAATCTGGAAGGGCTTTGGGTCGAGCTTCTTTGCCTTGTTTTTCTTCGGCGCGGAATACTTGCCCTTTGCCGCGCGCTGGCGTTCCCTGCGCTCTTCATCCGTGATGCGGCGTCGCTGCACGGGGCGGCTCTCTGCGCCGTCCGACGTGAGCGCGCTGCCGCAGAGCGGACATTTTCCGCGGCTTTCGTCGTAAATTGTTCCGCAATAATAGCAAATCACTTTGTTTTCCATATAAATCTTACGCAAACATGCGTCAATGCTCCTTCCTGTTCATGTTACATATATTGCTCCATTTTCCATATCATATCATTTTATTTAGAATATGACAAGAATGTTATTGATTTTTTTGCAAAAATGTCATAGTATATAGTTGATTATTTTGGAGTTTTATAAGGAGGCGAATGCGATGTCCGATCTGAAAATGGTCTCTCCTTTGCTGGACAATATGCAGGTCGAAAGAGAATCCGCAGGTCATAACGGACGCAAAAGCTATATTCTTCGCCGCAGTTCCTCGGAGGATCGGTTTATCCTGAAGGTGCTTTCGATCCCTGCCGCCGACAGTCAGGTGCGCGCAATGATCCTCTCCGGCGCTTACGCGGACGAGGCCACCGTGCACAAATACTACGGCAAGGTCGTCGAGGACATCAAGGCGGAGCTGAACGCGGGCAGGAAGCTCGCCGAAAGCGGCTATTTTGCGGGCGCACTGGATTATCAGATCGAAACGAAGGAATCCGGCATAGGTTATGACGTTTACATACTGCGTCCGTTCCATATCCCGCTCAACGAGCTGCTCTCCCACGGCGCGATCACCAATCTGCGCGCGATCAATCTGGGCATTGATCTGTGCGACTCGATCAGCGCCTGCCGCGAAGCCGGCTACATCTTCGGCAATATCAAGCCGGAAAACATTTTCCTGACGCAGTCCGGTCGCTTTATGCTCGGCGATCTCGGTCTGATCCCGCTGGAGGATCTGGAATACGCCTGCCTGCCGGAGGAATACCTCGGCTCCTATTCCGCGCCGGAGCTGTCCGAGATCATGGCCTCGCCCAACAAGACGATGGACCTGTATTCGCTCGGCATGGTGCTTTACAAAATCTATAACGGCAACCATGATCCGTTTGAAGATGAAAACACCGGCGAAGGCATGGCGGACAAGCTCCGCATGACGGGCAAGGCGCTGCCTACCCCGATCTACGCCGATTATGAGCTTGCCGGCATGATCCTGAAGGCTTGCTCGTTCAAGCCGGAGGATCGCTATCAGTCGCCGGAGGAATTCAAGCAGGCGATCTGCATGTATATGCAGCGCAACGAAATTTCCGACACGCTGATCGTCCCGCCGATCGTCGCTGCGGAAACGCCGATCGCCGCAGAAGCGGCGGAGGATGAGCCGGAGGAAGAACCGATCCGCATGACGGACGCAGAGCAGTTGGACGAGGATTTCCGTCAGAGCTTCGCGCCCGATCTTTCCGGCGCGGGCACGGAAAAGGATATTGATAAGACCATCGCGATCCCGGTCGTTGCTCCGGCGGAAAAGCCCGCCGAGCCGACGCCGGAGCCTGCGGAGCCCACCCCGGAAGCGGAGCCGGTCGAGCCGCAGACAGAAAGCGAAGAGGGCTTTGAGGAAGAAGCCGAAATCGACGAGGATTTTGATCCCGACCAGATCAATCTGGACGAGCTGCTCGCTTCGGTAGAGCGCGTCGTCAACAAGGAGCTGCCGGAGCCTGAAATGGAGGTTCCGACGGCAGAATCGACGCAGCCTCCGCAGGCGGAAGCCGCGCCTGCCTCCCGCGAGTATGTCGACACTGCGGCAGAGCCGGAGGAGGAAGCCGAGGAGGAGGAAGCGCCGCACCGTTCCGGCAAGGTCGGCAAGTTCTTCCTGATTCTGGGGCTTCTGCTTGCGATCGCCGCCGTCGTGTATTTCTTCATCACTTGGTTCTTTGTCCGCGTGTCTGCCGTCAACGTTCTTGCCTGCAATACCGAGGAAATGATCATCGAGCTCGTCACGACCGATACGCAGGACAAATTCAACGTCACCTGCACCGACAGCTACGGCAACGCCTATCCGGTTGACGTCGTTTCCAACCGCTACACCTTCTCCGGTCTGAGCGAGAACACGACCTATACCATCAGCGTCGCAGCGGCGCGCTATCACATGCTGACGCCGGAGAGCGTCACCTCCCTGACGCGCACCACGCCGGAAGCGACGAGGGTCACGGAATTCACCGCCAGCCGCGGCGATACGGACGGAGAGGTTCAGCTCTCCTTCGCGTACGTCGGACCTTCGCCGCTGTACTGGATCATCTCCTACGCCAACGAAGACGGCACCAGTACGAAATCCTATGACGTAAACGACAACACGACGCCTGCCCTCATCACCGGACTGACGCAGGGCGAATCCTATACCTTCACTCTGGCGGCCGCAGGAGACGTTTTCCTTTCCGGCACGACCACGGTGGACTATGAGCTTCTGCCCTTTGTGGAAGCGAACGATCTCGATATCGTCGAGATTGACGGCAGCAGCCTGAGCATCAAATGGGAGTCGGCCAAAAATGCACCCGAGGAATGGACGGTCGTCTGTGAATCCGGCGATTACAGACAGGAAGGTACCTCTGCGGAAACCGCCTATACCTTCACCGAGCTTCCTGATTTTGCAAGAGACTATACGATTTCCGTCAGCGCGAAGGGCATGGATAAGCCCGAAACGCTGGTGCTCCCCGCCAATCCGATCGTTGTGGACAATCTACGCGCAACGGCGAGCGAAGACGGCAGCGTAACGCTCGCGTGGGATACCCCCGCAGGCGCGCCGTCCGGCGGCTGGTACGTTACCTACAACGCGGTTGGCTGCTACCATATCGAATACCTGCCCGACGCGGAAAACAACACCGTAACTGGCAGCTCCGCCGTGCTGAAGGATTTGATCCCCAACACGGAATACTCCATTTCGATCGCGACGACCGCCGCAGACGCCTCTTCCCGCGTTTTCGGCGAGACGGTGACCGGCGTTAAAACCGCTCCTGCGCAGAACTTCACCGGCTACGGCGTCGACCCTGCCGCGCCTCTGCCCATGGACGGCGGCTACGTCTCCCTTTGGACGGTGCCGGATAAGGCGGATTGGAAATACACCGATCTGACCGACAAAAAGACGGAATTCTCGGCGTCGGACAAAATTGCCGTCTGTCTGGAAGTCAAGGCGGTCAATGCCTCGGCGGACACGATCCGTCTGAGCTACGTCATCCGCGATGCGGAGGGTCACGCCGTGACCGACGCCGTCAAGTCGATGGAGTGGAACGACATGTGGTACAGCCGCCGTCATGCCAGCGCGATCCCGATGCCGGAAAAGGACGGGACGGTCGTCGCCGGCAGCTACACGCTGGAGATTTACGTCAACGGCAGGCTGCTTGCGTCTGCTCCGTTTACCATTTCCTGATTCATCAACAAATATCAAAGGAGATATTTCTAACATGGCAAAAAAAGTAATGATCACCGAGACTGTTCTGCGCGACGCCAATCAGTCTCTGATGGCTACCAGACTCCCCTATTCGGATTTTGCCGACATCCTGTCCACGATGGATAAAGCAGGGTATTATTCCGTCGAATGCTGGGGCGGCGCTACCTTTGACTCCTGTCTGCGCTATCTGGGCGAGGATCCGTGGGAGCGCCTGCGCAACATCAAAAAGGCGATGCCCAACACCAGGACGCAGATGCTGCTGCGCGGTCAGAACCTGCTCGGCTACAAGCACTATCACGACGACGTGGTGGAAAAGTTCGTAGAGCTTTCCATCAAGAACGGCATTGACATCATCCGTATCTTCGACGCACTGAACGATTTCCGCAATCTTGAGACCGCGCTTGCCGCCGTCAAGAAGTTTTCCAAGCAGTACAACCGCCATGTGATCGCTTCCGGCTGCATTTCTTACACGCAGAGCCCGGTGCACACCGTCGAAAAGTACGTCGAAATGTGCAAGAAGCTTGTGGAAATGGGCTTCGAAACCCTCTGCCTGAAGGATATGGCGGGCACCATGAGCCCCTTTGAGGCAGAAGGTCTCATCAAGGGCATCAAGGCCGCCGTCGGCGACGTGCCGGTCATCCTGCACACTCACTGCACCACCGGCATGGCATATATGACCGTCACCAAGGCGATCGAAGCGGGCGTGGACGTGATCGACTGTGCGACCTCCTGCTTCTCCAACGGCACCTCTCAGCCCGCGACCGAAACGATGTTCTATGCCCTCGGTCAGTACGGCATCGGCACCGGTCTGGACGAGGACACGATCAATAAGGTCAACGACTACTTCAAGCCGATCAAGCAAAAGTACATCGACGCCGGCACCATCAACCCGAAGTCCATGGCGACCGATTCGCAGGCGCTGGTCTATAAGGTTCCCGGCGGCATGCTCTCGAACATGATCGCCAACCTCAAGGACATGAACGCGATGGATAAGTTCGACGAAGCGCTCAAGGAGATTCCCGCCGTCCGCAAGGACCTCGGCTATCCCCCGCTGGTCACGCCGCTGTCTCAAATGGTCGGCAATCAGGCGGTCACGAACGTCCTCATCGGTGAACGCTACAAGAATATCTCCAACGAAGTCAAGAACTACTTTAAGGGCGAATACGGCATCGCGCCCGCTCCTGTCAGTCAGGCGCTACAGGACAAGATTCTCGGCGCGGGCAACCAGCCCGTCGACTGCCGCATCGAAGACAGCAAGCGTACCGGCAAGGATTTTGAGGACGCTAAGGCCGCGCTGGGCGATCTGGCGCGCTGCGAAGAAGACATCATGAGCTATATCTGCTTCCCGAAGCAGGCGAAGGAATTCCTCGAAAAGCGCAAGGCCGCCGAGGAAAACGTCTGCACCTACAGCATTGAAGCGATCTGAGGAGGGACGGTATGAATCAACTTGTTTTCTCTGCAAACGCCGGCTTCCTCGGCTTCGGCGACGCCGGTCTGACCGGCGTGCTCGGATACGCCGTCGTGTTTACCGGTCTGTGTCTCCTGCTGGCGGTTCTGTTGATCAGCGGAGGCATTTTTAAGGCAAAAGCGAAACAGACGGCTGCCGTCGTTCCCCCTGCCGCACCGGCTCCAGCGCCGGAAGCCAAGACTGCGCCCGGCAGCGCCGGCGAGGTCAAGCTCTTCGACGTACCCGACAAGGAGGCCGCCATGATCATGGCGATCGTTGCGGACAAGCTGCAAAAGCCGCTGAATGAGCTGCGGTTCATTTCCATCAAGGAGGTCAAGTGAGATGAAATATAAGGTTACCTTAAACGGAAAGACATACGAAGTAGAGGTCGAGGCCGGCAAAGCCATGCTTCTGAACGAGTATGAGGCATACGCGCCCGCTGTTGCAGCCCCCGCTGCGCCTGCTGCCGCTCCCGCCGCCGCACC
>CAJOMA010000028.1:0-3856 GCA_905235655.1 uncultured Oscillospiraceae bacterium
TTGGTATCGCGGGCTTCGGTCTCATACTCCTCGATGTGGATGGAGGTGAAAACGTCTTCCTTGACCAGACGCTCGTTGAGCAGGATTGCGTCCTCGTAGTTGTAGCCTTCCCAGGTGACAAAGCCGATCAGCACGTTCTTGCCCAGTGCGATCTCGCCCTGCGCGCACGCCGGGCCGTCTGCGATGATCTGGTCGAACGCCACGCGCTCGCCGACCTCGACAATCGGGCGCTGGTTGATGCAGGTGCCCTGATTGGAGCGGGCGAACTTGGTCAGCATATAGTCCTTGATTTCGCCGTCGTCGTAGCGGACGGTGATCACGTTGGCGGAAACGCGGGTCACGACGCCGTCACCCTCCGCCTTGAGGCAGACCTCGGAGTCCACGGCGCACTTCTGCTCGATGCCGGTCGCAACGATCGGCGCTTCGGTGACCATCAGCGGAACGGCCTGTCTCTGCATGTTCGCGCCCATCAGCGCACGGTTCGCGTCGTCGTTCTGCAGGAACGGGATAAACGCGGTCGCGATGGAGGTCATCATCTTCGGGGAGACGTCGAGATAGTCGATCATCTCGCGGTCGACGGCGATGATCTCGTCGCGGTGACGGCAGGTGATGCGGGTGTTGAGGAGGTAGCCGTTCTCATCGACCGGCTCCTTCGCCTGCGCGACGCAGTAGTCGTCCTCGACATCGGCGGGCATGTATTCGACCTCATCCGTGACGCGGGAGGCGACATACTTGCCGTTCTCGTCGTATTCCTTCACAACCTTGCGGTACGGCGCTTCGACAAAGCCGTACTCGTTGATCTTCGCAAAGCTTGCCAGATAGTTAATCAGACCGATGTTCGGACCTTCCGGGGTCTCGATCGGGCACATACGGCCGTAGTGGCTGTAGTGAACGTCTCGAACGTCGAAAGAGGCGCGCTCTCTCGACAGACCGCCGGGACCGAGAGCGGACAGACGGCGCTTATGCGTCAGCTCTGCCAGCGGGTTGTTCTGATCCATGAACTGCGACAGCGGGGAGGAGCCAAAGAACTCCTTAATGACCGCGGTCACGGGGCGGATGTTGATGAGGCTCTGCGGGGTGACCGTGTCCATGTCCTGCACCGTCATGCGCTCGCGGATAACGCGCTCAAGGCGGGTGAAGCCGACGCGGAACTGGTTCTGCAGCAGCTCGCCGACGCAGCGCAGACGGCGGTTGCCGAGGTGGTCGATGTCGTCGGTCACGCCGACGCCGACGGTCACGCTGGTCAGATAGTTGATCGACGCCAGAATGTCGTCCGGCGTGATGTGCTTCGGAATCAGCTCGTCGATACGATCCTCGATGGCTTCCTTCCAGCCGTCGGCGGGAACGGTGTCGAGCATCTCAAAGAGCACCTTGCGGCAGACCTTTTCACGGACGCCATAGGCCTCGGGGTCGAAATCGACAAAGTTCTTCATGTCGACCATGAAGTTGGAGAAAACCTTATGCTCGCGGTCGTCGACCTTGATGACCGCGTCGCAGACGCCGCGTGCGGAGATCTCCTTCGCCTTCGCGCGGGAGAGCACCTCGCCGGGCATGGCGAGGATTTCGCCGGTGCGCGGATCGGCGATGGGCTGGGCGACCTCCTGACCGCTCAGACGGCTCCAGATGTCCATCTTCTTGTTGAACTTATAGCGGCCGACCTTCGACACGTCATAGCGGCGCGGGTCGAAAAACAGGGCGTCCAGATACGCAAGCGCGCTGTCCACTGTGGGCGGCTCGCCGGGACGCAGGCGGCGGTAGATTTCCAGAAGGCTGTCCTCTCGGGTCTTGCAGGGGTCCTTCTCCATCGTCGACTTGATGAAGGTATCCTCGCCGAACAGCTCGATAATCTGCGCGTCGGTCTCCACGCCGAGGGCGCGGATCAGGCAGGTGATCGGGAGCTTGCGGTTCTTGTCGATCCGGACGAAGAAGCAGCTCTGCAGGTCGGTCTCATACTCCAGCCATGCGCCGCGGTACGGGATGACCGTAGAGGTATAGGTGTGCTGGTCGGCCTTGTCCACGGTATCGCCGTAGTACATGCCGGGGCTTCTCACGATCTGAGAAACAATGACGCGCTCCGCGCCGTTGATCACGAAGGTGCCGCCGTTGGTCATGAGCGGGAAATCACCCATGAAGATTTCCTGATCCTTGATCTCGCCGGTCTGCTTGTTCAGCAGGCGGACGCGGACCTTGATAGGCTTTGCGTAGGTTGCGTCGCGTTCCTTGCACTCTTCGACGGTGTACTTGGGCTTTTCGTCGAGGGAGTAGTCGAGGAAGGACAGCTCGAGGTTGCCGGTGTAGTCGGTGATTGCCGCGACGTCGTGAAATACCTCGCGCAGACCCTCGTTCAGGAACCAGTTGTAAGAATCCTTCTGAATCTTCAGCAGATTCGGCATTTTGAGGATTTCCTGGTACTTGGCGTAGCTCTTGCGCTCGGTCTTTCCGAACTTCACGTCCTTGGTTTGCATTTAGGTCATCACAGCCTTTCTGTAGCATTGGGTGTGTTGTTCATGTAGTGCGATACGCCCGGGGCAGTTGATTGTTTGTTTCTCTGCCCTCTTGCGCGCTGCGGATGTCCGTGCTATAATGTCGTTAGTGGGTGGAAATTGGTACGAAGCGAGATTCCGCAGTATAGGGTACAATTTTACCACACTTTTTTTATATAGTCAATATGATAAATTAAGAAAAAACGCTGAAATCGGAGCAAATTTCCGATTTCGGCTTATTTATTTTGCTATTTGAGGTAGCCGTCAAGCTTTTCTCCAAACAGGCGGTAGCGAAGCGCGTCCGGCTTGGCGACCCTGTCCTGCGCGATCATGCGCTCAAGCTCCCGCCGCGATACCCACATCGCGCCGCAGGTCTCGCCCTCCTGCATGACGAGCTCGTCCAGCTCGACATCCTTTCGTAGGAAATACACGTCGCAGATATCGTTTTTCCCCGCGCGGCGGTAGGTGTCGATCAGTTTGAATTCCGACTGCGCGACGCGGACGCCCGTCTCCTCAAACAGCTCCCGCTGCACCGCCTGCAGGGAGTTCTCCCCCGCCTGCACCGCGCCGCCGGTCGGGTCCCATTTGTTCGGGAAGCTCTTCTTCTCCGGAGAACGCTTCGTGAGCAGCAGCTCGCCGCGGCTGTTGAACACCCAGACGAAAACGACGAGATGATACTCGCCCTTTTTCATCCGGCTGCCGCGCCGGATCGTTCTGCCGAGCGGTTTCCGGTTTTCGTCATATACGTCCCAAAGCTCCATTATGCCGCCCCCGTCAGGTGCTCTGCCAAAATCTTAATGCCCATCAGCACCAGAATCACGCCGCCGATGAATTCCGCCTTCGACTGGTATTTGCTGCCGAAGATGCTGCCGATCTTCACGCCGGCTGCGGAGAACAGGAAGGTCGTCGCGCCGATCAGAGCGATCGCGAGCCAGATATTCGTATCCGTGACCGCAAAGGAAACGCCGGTCGCCAGCGCGTCGATGCTGGTCGCAATTGAAAGCAGCAGCATCGTCTTCACGGAAAAGGAGCTGTCGACCTTCTCTTCCTCTTCGGAGAACGCCTCGCGGATCATGTTCGCGCCGATGATCGTCAGCAGCGCAAAAGCGATCCAGTGATCGTAGGCTTTGATGCGCTCGGCAAAGGAGCTTGCAAGCAGATAGCCGAGCAGCGGCATCAGTGCCTGAAAGCCGCCGAAATACGCGCCGCAGATCAGCCCGTGCTTCAGACGGACGTTCCGCGTCGACAGTCCCTTGCCGACGGACACCGCGAAGGCGTCCATGGACAGCGCGATTGCGGTCACGATCAGATCAAATAGTGTCATATCATCCTACTCCTTAGGCGGTGCTTTTTGACCCAAAAGGGCAAAAAGC
>CAJOMA010000028.1:3882-17350 GCA_905235655.1 uncultured Oscillospiraceae bacterium
AACGCGCCCTTTCCTGGTGCGAGTGATGCGACTTGAACGCACACGACGGTTGTCACACGCCCCTCAAACGTGCCTGTCTACCTATTCCAGCACACTCGCATATCCAATTTGCTTTGCTATTGTATAGCGAATCGGCGGGTTTGTCAAGCCTTTTTTTCACCACTTGCGGTTTTTTTCGTTCTCTGCTACAATAATATCATGGGAGGGATGGAAATGCCCAGATTCTTTGTTCCGAAAGAGGAAATCGGCGTGAACTTTCTAACGCTGACCGGCGAGAATGCGGCGCACGCGAAGGTGCTCCGTTTGAAAAACGGCGACGAGGTCACCGTCTGCGACGGCGCGGGTACGGACTACCGCTGCACGGTATCGGACGTTGCGAACGGGCAGATCAGTCTGGTCGTCCACGCAAGCTCCCCCGCCGAAAGCGAGGCAGCAGTTTCCTGCGCGGTCCATATGGCGTTCGCAAAATCGGACAAGTTCGAGCACGTCATTCAAAAGGCCACCGAGCTCGGCGCGAGCGAGCTGGTCTGTTTCCCCTCCGCGCGCTGCGTGTCCCGTCCGGACGCAAAGTCGCTGAAAAGCAAGCTTGAGCGCTGGCAGAAGATCGCCGCCTCCGCTGCGGAGCAGTCGCGGCGCGGCAGAATCCCGCAGGTCATCGCGCTTCCGTCGTATGCCGAGGCGCTGCAGCGCGCCGCGCAGGCGGACCTCGCGGTATGCTTCTACGAAAACGAAAAACGGCTTACCTTCCGCGCGGCGATCGAGGAAAAGCCCTTCAAAACCGCCGCGATCCTGACCGGCCCGGAGGGCGGCTTTGAGGAGAGCGAAATTCGGCAGGCTGCCGCAGCAGGCTTGAAAATCTGCACCCTCGGCAGTCGCATTCTGCGCTGCGAGACCGCGCCGCTGTGCGCGCTGTCCGCGCTGATGTACGCCGCAGGCGAGTTCTGACGATAATCTTCGTCATTTTTCCGCAGTTTTTCTTCCCGCCCCTTGACGAAATGCGAAAAATGAGGGATAATATTATAGATTTTGAAAGAGAGAGCTGGCTTCGTCCGCTGTATTGGAGATAAAAATGATTGGCTATTACGATTATACGGTCATTCTGACCTATCTGAGCCCGCTGTCCGCCGTCAGCGGCATGGCGCTCGCCATGACCGGGCATCCCGTCTGGGCGACCATGTGTCTGCTGTTCTGCGGACTTTGCGACATGTTTGACGGCATGGTCGCGCGCACCAAGAAAAACCGCACCGCGGAGGAAAAGGCGTACGGCATTCAGATCGACTCGCTCAGCGACATCGTCGCCTTCGGCGTTCTGCCCGCCGTCATCGTGCTGACGCTCTGCCGCGGCTGCTGGTACGCCTATGCGATCGCGCCGCTGTATGTGCTGGCGGGGCTGATCCGCCTCGGCTATTACAACGTCACCGAGGAGATTCGGACGCAGGACACCGACGAGGTCCGCAAGAGCTATTCCGGTCTGCCCATCACCTCCGCCGCGCTGATCTTCCCGATCTTTTTCTGCGGCATGGCAGTCTACTGCATCTGCACCTACGGCGATATCCTGCCCTACAAGGAGATGTTCGCGGGCACGGTCTTCGGCGTTGTTCTGACCGCGCTGACCGCGCTGACCGGTCTGTGCTTTATCCTTCCGTTCAAAATCCGCAAGCCGCGCACAAAGGAGCTGTTTGCCTTCCTGATCGTCGGCATTCTGATCGCCGCCGTGCTGCTGCTCGCGCTCTTCCTGTGATATGATGAAAAAACTTCTGTTAATTGTGAATCCCTGCTCCGGCAAGAAAAAGGCCAACCGCGTGCTGACGGATATCATCGGCGTTTTCAACCGAGGCGGCTTTGACGTGAGCGCGTATATGACCGCCGCACGCGGCGATGCGACCGAGGTCGTTGCGGCGCGGGCGGCGGAATTCGACGCGGTCGTCTGCGTCGGCGGCGACGGCACCTTCAACGAGGTGATCTCCGGTCTGCTTGCTGCCGGCGGCAGCGCCCCCGTCGGCTATATCCCCGCCGGAAGCACCAACGACTTCGCCAACAGTCTGAAGCTGCCGAAGGACATGCTGCAGGCGGCGCAGGACATTGTCGACGGCGCGCCGCACCCTCTGGACGTCGGCCGCTTCAACGAGCGGTTTTTTTCCTATATTGCCTCCTTCGGCGCCTTCACCAGAGCCTCCTACGCGACCTCGCAGAGCCTGAAAAACACGCTGGGGCATTTTGCTTATCTGTTAAGCGGCGTCAAGGAAGTCGCCGCCATCCGCAGCAAGCGCCTGCGCGTCACGCTCGACGACGGCACGGTCTATGAGGACGACTATATCTTCGGCGGCGTGAGCAATTCCACCTCCGTCGCGGGTGTCCTGACGCTGAAGGAAGACATGGTGGATATGAGCGACGGGCTGTTCGAGGTCCTGCTCATCCGCAAACCGCGCAATCCCGTGGAGCTGACCGGCTGCGTCCACGCGCTGCTGCATCAGAAATACGACACGCCGATGCTGACCCTCGCCGCCTCGCGCCGCGTAGAGATCGAAGCGCCGGCGGATATGGACTGGACGCTCGACGGCGAAAAGGCGGACGGCGCTTCGCATTTGGTCATCGAAAACCTGCACCACGCCGTCCACGTCATCACGAATCTGAAATAAAAATAAAGTGGTTGCGCGCAAAGCCTTCTCCTTGAGGAGAAGGTGTCATCCGGCGTCTCACGCAAGCCGGATGACGGATGAGGTGTCTTCTCTCCCCCTTCATTGTTTTTCGCCTCATCCCTTTCGCTTCGCGCAACAGCTTCCCCGCAAGGGGGAGCCTTTTTAGCAAGCCATGATCTATGAAATGAATTGCCGCTTTGCGGCATGAATTGGCTGCGCCATGATTTGCGCTTCGCGCATGAATTGAATTGCGCCCTTACGCGCCGCAGCGCAATTCATGACCGAAGGTCAATTCATGCGCCGTCAGGCACAATTCATTTCTGGATTTGCTTCGCAAATTCAGATTTGTCGGGCGCAGCCCGACAAGGAGGCACCCATGAAAACAATCTGCACCCGGCTGCACCGCGACGACGATCTGCTGCTGAGTATCCGCGCGCTGGCGAAGGAGCATCATATCGCTGCGGGCGTCGTGCTTTCCGCCGTCGGCTGTATCAGCAAAGGTCGCGTGCGCGACGCGAGCGGCGTGACCCTGCGCGAGATCGAAGAGCCGTGCGAGATTGTCTCTTTGAACGGCACGGTGAGCGAGGCGCGCTGCCATCTGCACATCGCCCTGTCCAAGGAAGACCTTTCGACCGCCGGCGGTCATTTGGTTGAGGGCTGCATTGTCAACACGACCTGCGAGCTGGTCGTCGGCGTTCTGGACGGCTGGAAAATCGGCGTGGAGGAAGACGCGCAGACCGGCTATGACGAGCTGCTCTTTGAGGCGACAGAATGAAAAACACAACGCTTTGCTATATCGAAAAGGACGGCTGCTACCTCCTGCTGCACCGGATCAAAAAGGAGAACGACCTCAACCGCGACAAGTGGATCGGGATCGGCGGCAAGTTTGAGGAAAATGAGAGTCCGGAGGACTGCCTGCGCCGCGAGGTCCTCGAGGAAACCGGTCTGACCCTGACCGACTGGCGCTACTGCGGGATCGTCACCTTCCTCTCCGACCGCTGGGAGGGCGAATACATGCACCTCTTCCACGCCACGGGCTTTACCGGGCAGCTTCGCGACTGCGACGAGGGCGCGCTCGAATGGGTGCCGAAGGAGCGATTTGCGCAGCTCCCGCAGTGGGAGGGCGACAAGATATTCCTGCGAATGATGGAAGAAGGCGCGCCGTTCTTCTCTCTGAAGCTGCGCTACGAGGGCGACAGGCTGGTCGAAGCCACGCTGAACGGAACATAGAACAAAAGCTCCCTGCCGTGCATGCTGCGGCAGGGTTTTCTATATACTCCCTATGGGGTGATGGTGTGGCAAAACGGAGTTCTATTCTGGGCGGCGCGCTGCTGCTGACCGCCGTCAATCTGCTGCTGCGCCTGATCTCCATCGGCTTCAACGTCTTTCTGACCGACCGGATCGGCGCGGCGGGACTGGGGCTGCTGCAGCTTATTTTCACCGTCGGCATGTTCGCCATGCTCGCCGGAACGGGCGGCATTCGCGTTGCGTCGATGTGCCTTGCCGCAGAGGAATTCGGACACCGCCGCTCCGGCGGCGTTCGTCTGGCGATGAGGACCTGCCTGCGATGGGGGCTGATCGTCAGCAGCGCGGCGGGCATTGCGCTCTTCTTCCTCTCCGCGCCGATCGCGGCGGTTTTTCTGCGCGATCTGCGCGCCGCGCCCGCTCTGCGCGTGATGGGGCTCTTCCTTCCGTTTTCCTGCCTGTGCGGGATTATGACCGGCTACTTTACCGCCTGCTCGCGCATCCGGCAGATGGTCGGCGTCGAGATCGCGGAGCGGCTGCTCTCTGTTCTGCTGACGGCCAGCATGCTGATCTTCTGGGCGAAGGACGATCTTGCGCGCGCCTGCTGCGCGATTCTGCTGGGGAGCGGTCTGGGCAGCGTCTTTGACTTTGTCCTTCTGTTTTTCCTCTACCGCAGGCAGACGCGCTCCGACCCGATCGCAGGCGGCCGCACGGCTTTGCGCAGGCGGCTGATACGGCTCTGCGTGCCGCTTGCGCTGAACGACATACTGCGCGCGGGTCTGACCACGGCGGAGCAGCTTCTCATCCCCTTCGGACTGGCGCGCTGCGGCGGCGCAGAGCGGGCGATGGCGGATTACGGCACGATCCACGCCATGGTGTTTCCCGTGCTGATGTTCCCCGCCGCCGTGCTGTACGCCGTGAGCGATCTTCTTGTGCCGGAGCTGTCGCGCTGCCGCGCCATGGGGCGGAGTCTTCGGATCATCGACCTGACGGACAAATGCCTGCGGATGACCGCGCTGTTTGCCGCCGCGACCGCCGGCTTTTTCTTTCTCAACGCCGACGCGCTCGGGCAGGCGGTCTACGGCAGTCGGGACGCGGGGTATTATCTGCGGTGCTTCGCGCCCGCCGTGCTCATGCTCTACCTCGATGCGATCACGGACGGGATGCTCAAGGGGCTCGCGCAGCAGGTTTGCTGCGTGCGCTACAATACCGTCACTTCCCTGCTTGACGTGCTACTGCTGTTTGCGCTGCTGCCGCGATGGGGAATCGGCGGCTACCTGTTCAGCTTTGCCGTGACGCACGCGATCAATCTCTTCCTCAGTCTGCGCAGACTGCTCCTGACAAGCGGCTATCAGCCGCGTTTTTCTGACTTTCTCCGCCCGCTGCTGTGTCTGCTCTGCGCCGCGCTGCCGAGCGCGGCGCTGCCCGGAGCCGTAACGCGGAGCGTTGTCTTTTTCCTGCTGCTCGGCGGCTTTTTTCTGCTCTTCGACGCGCTGTCTGCGCGGGATCGGCAGTGGCTTCGCGGTATTTCCGTTGACAGAAGCAGAAAACTCGGATAGAATACCGAAAGAAAGAAGGGATTCCCATGGCGCAGCCGCAGAAACAACTGCATCCGATCCCGCCGCTGTTCGACGGCGGCTCCCGCGTTCTGATCCTCGGCTCTTTTCCGTCAGTGAAGTCCCGCGAGGCGATGTTTTTCTACGGGCATCCGCAAAACCGCTTCTGGCAGGTCATCGCCGCACTGACCGGCGCTCCCCTGCCGCGGACGGTAGAAGAGAAGAAATCGCTGATCCTATCCAATCATTTTGCGCTCTGGGACTGTATCGGAAGCTGCACGATCACAGGCTCGTCTGACAGCTCTATCCGCGACGTCGTCGCAAACGACATCCGCGTCATTACGGAGCACGCGCCGATCGAGCGCATCTTCTGCAACGGAGCGACCTCGATGAAATATTTCGCGCGTTATATCGCGCCGCAGTCGGGACGTGACGCGCAGCAGCTCCCCTCCACCAGTCCCGCCAACGCCGCGTGGTCGCTGGAGCGTCTGATCGAAGCCTGGCGCGTCATATTATAAAGTAAAGCCTCCGGACGAGCCGGAGGCTTTTTGCATCACTTGATATTCCCGAGATAGTTGACCGCGATCGCTACCTTCGGCGGGTTCATCGTATCGTCGGAGACGGTATAATCCCCCGCATACAGCCCGGCGACCAGCGCGGCGTAATCCGCCTCGGAGAACTTTCCGTCGGCGTACACGGTCGACGGCGCAAGACCGACATAATTCGCCGCAAGGTCTTCGCCGGAGATGATACCGCCGGTAACGGTCCGACCGGAATAGCTGCGCCACATGTTTCTTTCGATGATATCGCTCAGCAGGGTCTGTACCGTCGCCGCGTAGTTCTTCACGGCAGAGGTCGCCGTGAGCCCCTCGCCGTAGCTCGCGTCCAGCTTCTGCGCCATATCGGCGTCCGCGCCGATGACCTTAACGCTCGGCGTCTTCTGCGCTGCCTCACAAACGGCGGCGGCGATATCCCCGCCGCAGACAAAGCAGAGCTCGACGCCGCGATTTTGGAACATATCGTCCATATAAGCGGTAACAGCGGGGTCGGCGGCGGTCGTGTTGGCATAAGCGAATTCAACGGCGATCTCTCTTTGCGTGTCAAGCTCGATGGCTGCAGCATCTGCGCCCTGCACAAAGCCATAGCCGTAGCGCGATACGGGCGCGGCCTTTTTGGTTCCCACGAAGCACAGATGGCGGTAGCCGAGCTTCACCGCCGCATAGCCCGCCATAAACCCGAGAACCTCTTCCCGATAAACTGCGGCGCAAACATTTGCGGGTAAAACATAGTCTCTGCCGAATTCGCTGGCGTAGACGTCAAAGAGGATAAAGCGGACGTCCGGATAATCGCCCACGCTGTCCTTGATTGCGTCTGTGAGCGACCAGTCGGGAAGAATGAGGATCGTATTGCCATCCTCAACCGCCCGGTCGATCAGCGCGGTAAGCTCCGCCTTGGAACGCTCCGCCGCCGCGTAGTGGCGGAAGCCGGCGCCATGTGCTTGGCACCATTCCCTGCCCGCTTCATAGATAATTTGGCTGCAGGATTGCTCGGCAATATTGCTTTCCTCCGTGAGCAGGGCGACATGCCATGCGCCGTAGTCCCCGTTCGGCGGGGTCACAGTCGCTTCGGCGGTGGTCGATGCTTCAGAAGACGCGCTCGGCGCTGCGGTAGACGCGGCGGGTTCCGTCTTTCCTCCGCAGCCTGCAAGCAGGCAGAACAGCAGCGCGGCGGTCAGAATTAACGCAACAGTTTTTTTCATTCTATCCTCCAAAGCAGATATTTCCCGTGAAATCAGGACATCTGCACCATGTTGTCATTCTCTTTCCAGCACCAGATCGCGGGCAGATCCGCCTTCTGCAGACCGAGCTTTTTCTGGAGGCGGATCGAGGCGTCGTTGCCGTCGATCACATGGCAGTAGGGCGTCGCGCAGGTCTTCATCTGCTGCGCGATCAAAAACGCCTCCAGCGCGTAGCCGCAGCCGCGCTTGCGATAGGCGGGAAAAATCTCCAGCATGCCCATCGCGCCCTCCGTATGGACGCCGATAAAGCCCGCAAGCGCTCCGTCCTCAAACAGTCCCCACATTTTACCCGCGGATATGCGCTCGCGCACATAGTCGAAGTTGCGGTGGTACTGCTCTCCCGCTATTTCCGCATACTCCATCGTCAGCGGGCGGATATCGCAGTCGGGATACTGCGGCGGCTCGGGCAGGCAGTAGACCCACTGCGTGCAGGGATTGCAGCCGTCAAAGCCATATTCACGCACAATCGCTTGATGTGCGTCCTCGCTTTTCACCGTAGCAAGGAAGAAGCTAGGAAGCCGCAGCGCGCGCAGGCGATGCAAGAGCGCATTCCCGTCGAGGATATCCGACATCACGGTATAAACGCCGCCGTCATCTTCCAGGAGGATGCGGCCCTCTTCGCCGCGGTACAGCTCTTTGCCCGCGCCGATGCGCAGCAGTTCTTCAAAGTCGGCGGTGTTCAGATTCATCTTCTTCGATCCTTTTCGCGTTTTTCTACTATTCTACTCGTTTTGCCTGCGCAATGCAATATTGAAAAGCGGAAAAATGTCTGTTATAATATTCTGGAAATCAATACCAAGGAGGTTCCCATGAAAAAAACCGTTCTTCGCAGTTATGCAAAGCTGATCGCCACGGTCGGCATCAACGTTCAGAAAGGGCAGGAAGTCTTTGTCGCCGCCGAGCTCGATCAGCCCGAATTCGTCAAAATGGTCGTGGCGGAATGCTACCGCGCCGGCGCGAAGCGCGTCGTCGTGGACTGGAATTATCAGCCGCTGGAAAAGGTGCAGATTCGCTGGCGCAGTCAGAAGAATCTCGGCACGGTCGCTGACTGGGAGGAAGCGCGCTGGAAGCACTACCTCGATGAGATTCCCTGCCGAATCTATCTCGTTTCCGAAGACCCCGACGGTCTGAAGGGCGTCAATCAGGAGAAGATGGCAAAGGCCCAGCAGTCCAGATACAAAGTCATCAAGCCCTACCGCGATCAGATCGAAAACAAGTATCAGTGGTGCATCGCCGCCGTGCCCGGCGCGGCGTGGGCGAAAAAGCTCTTCCCGAAGCTCAGCAAGGGACAGGCGATCGAGAAGCTCTGGGAGGCGATTCTGGCAGCTTCCCGCGTGGACGACGATCCCGTCGCCGCATGGAACGCGCACAACGAAGACCTCGCGAAGCGCTGCGCGTATCTCAATGCGCTCGGCATCGAAACGCTGGTCTACAAGAGCAGCAACGGCACCGATCTGCGCGTCGGCATGATTCCGCAGGCGGAGTTCAAGGGCGGCGGCGAAACCTCTCTCAAGGGCATTTTCTTCAACCCGAACATTCCCACCGAGGAGGTCTTCATCTCCCCGATGCGCGGCAAGGCGGAGGGCATTGTATACTCCACGAAGCCGCTTTCCTATCAGGGTCAGCTCATTGAGAATTTCTCCGTCCGATTCGAGAACGGCAAAGCGGTGGAGGTACACGCCGAGAAAAACGAGGAGCTGCTGAAAAAGCTGATCTCGATGGACGAGGGCGCGTCCTATCTGGGCGAATGCGCGCTCGTTCCCTACGACTCTCCCATCCAGAATTCTGGGCTTTTATTTTACGAAACCCTGTTTGACGAGAACGCCGCCTGCCATCTGGCGCTCGGCATGGGCTTTGCCGATACGATACGGAATTTCGACAAATACACGCTCGAGGAATGCCGTGCGTTCGGCATCAACGATTCCATGATCCACGAAGACTTCATGATCGGCTCTGCTGATCTGGACATCGACGCAATCACCCGCGACGGCAGGACTGTTCCGATCTTCCGCAAGGGCAACTGGGCGTTCTGATCCCGGATAAGCAGGCTGCAGCCGCAGCCTGCTTGTTTTTTGTGATGACGCGATATGTACATCAATTCCAGTCCAGCTCCAGATAATACGGCTGATAGGAGCCGTGTTCATAGCTGTGTCCGTCAATATAACGGACGCGAAGATCGTCTTCCCGATAGGCAAAGATTTGGTAATCATAGTTGTTATCTGCGTATTCAAACGGCAGATTGGACTCATCCGAGCGGTACAGACATACCCAGTCGCCCTTTTGCAGTCTGTAAAGCGGCGCGTTCTCTGCAGCGCAGTTTTCCATCGCGGCGGCAGCCCGCTCAACTTCCTGCGAAAAGTGCTCCGGCGTCAGCGACCATTCTGCGTATACGTCAAACGTCTCATTCCAACTGTTATCGTAACGGTAATAATACAGCCGATCATCCTGCCGCGCATATATATCCTCTATTGGCGCCCATGTGGGGAACAGATTGTCCAAGCGTCCTCTTGTGACAGTGCAGTTTACGTCAAAACGCCTATAATTCCAGATATTATCCGTTTCGGAGTGGTTGACGATCCCGACAGAGAAGACCAGACTCGGCAGCAGGCAGAAGATACAGAGGATCGCGGCGATCCTGCGGAGTCTGCGCAGCCATTTCTTTTCCCCGTGAAACAGCGGCAGCACAAGCGTGAGGATGGCGGGCAGCAGGAACACTGCCGCCAAAACCCGCGCGAGGGTGGAGCCCTTCGGATAGTGGTATTCCATGCAGGAGTAAAATACGATCGCCGCGCAGCCGAACAGCTCCAGAAGTGCAAACAAAATGGAAACCACGCGGCAGATCACGCGGAATGCCCGCCGACGATCGCCGTGCGTCGCGTCCTCCTGCGGGATCGCAACTCGTTCCGCCGCGTCTGACAGGGCGGAGGTCAGCTCCCGAATGCCAGCACAGTCGGCAATATTTGCAGATTGCAGGACATTCAGCAGCGCCTGCTCGTCCTCAATCGCGCCGCGCTTGCGCTCGCGGAGCGCTTCCACCAAAGGCGGGATCGAATCGGGCGAGGTTTGCATTTGCTTGATCTCCGCTACGGAAAAGCCGTACTTCCGCAGCACCACGATGTCCCTGAGCGCCGCAACGTCTTCCTCGGAAAAGGCGTAGGCTCTGCGCCCGATGTAGTTCTCGATATACTCCGGCTCGATCAGACCTTCTTCAATATAATACCGCACCGCGCGGTCGGTCAGCCCGGTCTGCTCGCAGACTGTCTTCATTCTCATTTGGATTTCCCCCTTTCAAGAGGAATCTTACACTTTTACGTCGGGTAAAAGTCAAGTGATTTTTAATCATTATAACAAAAATGCATCAAATTCTCAAGGAAACTGCGGGAAATGCAGATTTCGTAATGGATTCCGACGGGAGCGCGCATACTATTCACAACAGACTTGAAGCATGGCGGAATTGGAGGAGCAAAATGGAATCTATCTGGTCGCAGACTTGTAAGATTGAGGAACGCGCGCCGTTGTCCGGCGATTTGAAGACGGAGGTCGCCGTCATCGGAGCGGGCATGGCGGGCGTACTGATCGCCTCCGCTCTGCAGGAGGCGGGCAAGCGCGTCGTCGTGCTGGAGGCAGATCGCATCGCCAGCGGTCAGACGCGCAACACGACGGCAAAACTCACTTCCCAGCACGGCATGATCTACCGAAAACTGGCGCAAACATTGGGTATGGAGGCGGCGCGGCAGTACGCCGCGGCGAACGAGGCGGCACTGGCAGAGTTCCGGCGCATGATCGCGGAGCGGCAGATCGACTGCGATTTTGAAACGCAGGACGCCTACGTTTACGGCGACAACGCGGAGCTGCTGCGCGTCGAGGCGGAATATGCGGATGCGTTGGGTCTTCCGGCGTCGTTTGTTGAAGCGACGGAGCTGCCGTTTCCCGCAGCAGGCGCGGTGCGCTTTGCGCGGCAGGCGCAGTTTCATCCGCTGAAATTCCTGCGGGCGGTTGCGGAACCGCTGACAATCTATGAACACACGCGGGTGCAGGAGGCAGACGGCCATCGGCTCGTCACGGAGCATGGCACCGTGACGGCGGAGAAGATCGTTTTCGCCTGTCACTATCCCTTCGTGAACTTCCCGGGATTGTATTTTACACGCATGCATCAGGAGCGTTCGTATGTCCTCGCGCTGGAAAACGCGCCGAAGCTGGATGGCATGTGGGTTTTTGCGGACGGCGCGTCAAATCCGTATTCCTTCCGCATGTGGAACGGGCTGCTGTTGTTCGGCGGCGGCGGTCATCGCTGCGGTGAGAACCGCTCGGGCGGAAGGTACGACAAGCTGCGCCGGAAGGCGCGCGTGTGGTTTCCGCGCAGCAGGGAAGCCGCGCATTGGTCGGCGCAGGACTGCGTCACGGCGGACGGCGTTCCCTATATCGGGCAATATGCCGCCAGCCGTCCGGACTGGTATGTGGCGACCGGCTTTCAGAAATGGGGTATGACGACCTCCATGGTCGCCGCAATACTCCTGCGCGACGCCGTCTGCGGCAGGGAGAATTCGTACGCCAAGGTATTCGACCCGCGCCGGTTCGACACGGAAACCATCCCCGGCGTGCTGAAGGAGGGCGGCAAGGCGGTCAAAGGACTGACGAAGCGGATTTTTCAGATTCCGGCGGAGGCGGTGGAAGACCTTGCGCCCGGACATGGCGGCGTCGTCAGTCTGGACGGGGAAAAGGTGGGCGTGTATAAGGACGAGGACGGGAAAATTTATCCCGTCGAGCTCCGCTGTCCGCATCTGGGCTGCCAACTGGAGTGGAATCCCGACGAGGAAAGCTGGGACTGCCCCTGCCACGGCTCACGCTTTGACAAATACGGAGAATTGATCTCCGGCCCCGCCCAGACAGGAGTATAAAACCAGTGGGAGGTTGGACGACCTCCCGCTGAAGTGGTATACTACGGATTTATTCCGCAGGCGGAGAAACGCATCGCTTCGCGCTGCGGAATCCTCGTGTTCGAACCGTGCTTCTCGTCAAACGGTCAGTAGCACCAAAAAGGGGAAGGGCTTTTGCCCTTCCCCTTTTTGGAGCTACTGGCCGGACTTGAACCGGCGACCTGCTGATTACGAATCAGCTGCTCTACCAACTGAGCCACAGTAGCGTGTTTTGTAATTTGCGGGATTTATTTTACAGCATATTGCGGCTCTTGTCAAGTAATATTCTGAATAATTTTCAGATACAATTTCGCAGAGAGGTCAGCGCTTTTTTCTCGATACGCGAAATCTGCACCTGCGAAACGCCGAGGATTTTCGAGGTTTTGTCCTGCGTCAGACCGTGAAAATAGCGCAGCTTGATCACCATTTGCTCCCGTTCGGTCAGGCAGGAGATCGCCTCCTTCAGCGCGATCCGTTCCACAATGCTCTCCTCCATTCCACCGTCCGTCAGAATATCCTCCAGCGCAACGCCGTCCTCGCCGCTGCGCTTTTGTATGGACTCAGCCGTGCCGGTCGCGGTTTCGGCGGCGGCGATCTCCTCCGGCTGCAAGCCGGTCTCCTCGCTGAGCTGCAGGAGGGTCGGCTCCTGCCCGAGCGCGTTTGTCAGCCGCTCCCTCGCCGCACGGATCATGGCGGAGCGCTCCTTGAGACTGCGGCTGACCTTGACCGTGCCGTCGTCGCGCAGAAAGCGGCGAATTTCGCCGGCGATCTTCGGCACGGCATAGGTGGAAAACTGCGTTCCGTAGTCCAGATCGAAGCCCTCTACCGCCTTGAGAAAGCCCAAG
This sequence comes from uncultured Oscillospiraceae bacterium, assembly GCA_905235655.1. Lineage (GTDB taxonomy): Bacteria > Bacillota > Clostridia > Oscillospirales > Oscillospiraceae > JAZOXB01. The sequence goes on from CAJOMA010000028.1 coordinate 16,882, forward strand.
CAGCCGAGCTGATACAGGTCGTCCGGATCGACGCCGCGCCCGAAATACCGCCTTGCGACCGACCAGATCAGCCCGGAGTTCTGCACGACCAGCGCCTCCGCCGCCTCGCGGTCGCCGTTCTGCGCGCTTTGCAGCAGATCGCCCTGCGGCAGACTCACTTTTTTCCTCCGCGCCGCACGATCTTGCGCTTCATGTGGACGGTCGTGCCCTTCCCCGGGGTGGAGGAAAGGTGAAACTCCGTCATAAAGCTCTCCATGATCGTAAAGCCCATGCCGCTGCGCTCGTCCCCGCCGGTGGTGAACATGGGCGTTCTCGCAAGCTCCAGATCCTCAATGCCGACGCCGTAGTCCCTTACCGTTATTTCCACGATACCGCCATCAAAAATACGGCATTTCAAGAGCACTTTTCCTATGGTGTCGGGATACGCGTGGACTATGCAGTTCGTCACCGCCTCGCTTACCGCGGTCTT
>CAJOMA010000029.1:0-31926 GCA_905235655.1 uncultured Oscillospiraceae bacterium
CTCTACCGTATCTATATACGCCGACGAGTGCAAGTTGCTTGTCTTCCGAACTTTTTGGCAGCCTGCCAGCGTGTCGAAAAAGGTTTTTCGACACGCTGAAGGCTCGGGTCAAAAGACCCGAGCCTTTTCTTTTTCCTATTCAGCGATGTTTTGAATAAAGCGCATGAGGATGGTCGCGACCTGTGCTCTCGTCGCAAAGCCCAGCGGGTCAAGGCGTCCGCCATTGCCGGTGATCAGTCCCTCGCCGACCGCCCATGCGTAGGCGTCCTTCGCCCAGCCGCTGACCTTCGCGGCGTCGGGGAACTTGCTCAGATCGCCGCGCTTGTCCGTGTCGTATTCCTTGTACGCGGAATAGCGGAACAGGATCGCCGCCATCTGCTCGCGCGTGATCTTTCCGTTCGGGTCGAACCTTCCGTTGCCCACGCCGTTGACAATTTCATTCTTCGCCGCCCACGCAACCGCTTTCTCGTACCAGTTGCCTGCCTTCACGTCGACGAATTCGTTTTTGCCTTCCTCCGGAGAGCCTTCATAGCGCCACAGGACGGTCACGAGCATGCCGCGCGTCATCGGGGTGTTCGGCTCGAAGGTCGTCTCGGTCATGCCCTTGAACAGACCGCGTTTGACGGCAAAGTCCACCGCCTCGTGGTACCAGTCGCCGAACTTGACGTCCTTGAAGCTGTAGGACGGGCAGGTCGGGCCGCCGTCGCACTCCTTCGTCAGACCGGCAATCGCCGCCAGAATGGCATCCGCCCATGCGTCAACTTTCGCCTGATCCGCTTCTGTCAGGCCGTACTGCACAGCCTTGACCGCGTTTTCCAGCGCCTCACGGGAGGCGTCGGTATACTCGCTGAGATCGCCCGGCACCAGCGCCAGCGCAGCAGTGACCGCGCTGTAATCCGCCGGCTTTCCCACCTTCGGCGCAAGGGCGGCAAGGGCGTCGTTGATCGCCTTCGCCCATGCGTCTACCTGCGCCTGATCCTCTGCCAGCAGGTCATAGCGCACGGCAGCCACGGCATCGTTGAGCGCCTGCACGGATTCGTCCGTGTAGATGCTCAAATCAGCGGGAATCTTTGCAATCGCCGCGTTCACCGCGCTGTAATCCGCAGGACCGCCGTACCAGACAATGCTGTTATCCTCGCCGAATCTCCACTTGTACTGCGGTCTGGTGATCGAAAGCTTATGCTCGTGCGCGATCGTATAAACCTCGGGCGGCGTGCTGCCGGTCAGACATTTTGCCTCGTAGGTCACAGCTTCCCAAACGGGCGTTCCGCCGATCAGAATATCGGCAGATTCCGTATAAACATTGCCCGCAAAGACGCCCTTGTTCGTGAATTTCGCGTCCGCAGCGATCCGGAGCTGCGCCGGCGCTCTGTCCGGATAGCGGGTCGCCGCATTGAATTCGCCGTTGTCGAACGTCTCATAAAACACTGCCGTGCAGCCTTTTTCCACCGTCAGCGACGCGCCGCCGCTGACCTGCATCGTCACGCCGGGCAGGAATTTGAAGTCGTTTTTGATATTGTACCTGCCGGTATTCAGCACAAAGTCGATATCGCCGTCGATCGGGTAGATATAGTCCGCAGTGGTGAGCGGATAACCGAGGATTTTCAGCGTACTGTTGGAAAAGTCGGCGCCGCCGGTGATCTCGAAATGCTCTCTGCCGTCGCTGTAGGTGCGCACCAGAACGCTCGACGGATCGGTCAGACGGATCAGCCCGTTGCCGTTATCGACCTGCGGGAAGCGGGTGCGGTTATAGCTGCCCGCCGCGTACATTTTCACAATGCCCTCCAGACTTCCGCCGTTTTCGATGCGCAGCGTGGTCTCGATATTGTGGCAGTCGTATTCGTTCATCGGATAGATGTTCGCGTTATACATGTTCAGCGCGTGGGTGCCGCCGCGCCAATGCCGCACGATGTACAGATCGCCTACCGTACCGCCCCTCTTCGCGGTGACGACGCCGCTGCCGCGGACGTAGCCGAAGGCGTCCAGATGACCGCCCTCTTCCACATCGACTTTGCCGTTCAGCGCAAGCACCGCATAGCCGCCGGTTACGTCCTGATCGCTGTTTGCCGTGGCCTTTCTGCCGGTGATCGCGTTCACCATGACCGAGCCGTAAACGTGCAGGACTGCGCCGTCCGCAACGGTCACAGTGCGGTAGAGCTTGGCGTCCGGACCGACGCCAAGCCCGCCGGTATCTGTACCGTCGGGATTCATCAGATACTCGCCGCGCTTGATATAACCCTTATCATTATCCATGCAGGGAAGCAGGAGCGTCACGTCTGCCGGAACCGTAAGGTCTGCGGAAATCGTCAGATCCTTTTCAATTCGCACCGTGTCGCCACCCTGCGCATGCTCCAGCGCAAGCTGCAGCGTCGCCCAAGAATCCCTGTTGACGATAAACGCTTCGCAGTCGACGCTGTAAAGCGCTCTGTAGGTGACGTTTCTTGTAACGGGGACGATCTCCTTGTCCCAGCCGAGGAAAACGAAATTGCTGCCGTGCTCGCCGTCAGCGCGGTCGGTGCTTCCGGGGAAAACCGGCGTCGCCAGATAGCGATAGGTCTCCAAGGTCGCAGCCTCGCCGATCTTCCAGGTGACCGTAAACAGCTCGCGGTCATAATACAGCTTGAGCACCGTAGAGCCGTCGGCTGCCACTGCTGCGGTCAGCACGCTCTTTTCATCATTTAACGTAAAGCCGGTGTAATCCTTCGGCTCCGCCTGCACAGGATCGCCTGCCTTGCCGGTCAGTTCGTCCGTCTCGGCAAGCGTATAGCCGTCGCCTTCCACATTCTGCTGATAATGCTCCACGTGATATGCCGCCTCGTCGCCCACGGGAATGATTGGAAGCTCGTCCGTCAAGATACGATCAGCGGCGTTCGCTTCCTTTGCCGCCGCAAGCGTCACAGCAGGAAGCGCCGACAGGAGCAGGCACAATGTCAACAGGAGCGGAATCGCTTTCAGAAGCAGTTTTCGCATAGTTATCCTTCCCTTCGAGAGAATCAAAAACAGGGCAGGGGGAAATCCCCTGCCCTATTCTGTTTGTAGGTTAATGTCGATCGATAAAACGATCCATTACTTCGCGAAGCTGATTTCGACTTCGACAGGAGCAGCCTCGGTGGTGCCGTTGACAGCGCCAAGAACCTCGTTCACAGCCTTGACCAGCAGGGAGGCCAGCTCGTAGGTGGAGCCGGCGTCGCGAGCGTCGCTCAGCAGAGTTGCCAGAGCCGCAGCAGTCAGGCCCTTCACTCTGATGGTAGCGTCCTCTTTGAGAACCGCAACGCTGTTGGAAACAGCCAGAGTCGTGCCGGCCTTCAGAACGCCCTCGATCTGCCATTCGCCAGCTTCAGCGGTCTCGAGCTTGACATGATCCTTAATGTTCTTCACAAGAGCAGCGACATTGTTGAAGTTATCCAGCTTGAGATCATCGGAGCCCTCGAAGCAGAGCAGCTCGGTGCCGATACGGAGAGAAGAACCGTTCGCAATGAGGATGTAGCTGTCGCTTGCATCCTGCGTGGAAGTGGTGACATAGCCGGTCAGAGTCTTCCACGCATCGCGGGTAGCGCAGATATCGTCAGAGGAGGCGCGGAGCGTGGCCAGTTCCTTGTTCTGGTCGCCGGTGATCTTGTACAGGCACTTTTCGCCGTCGATCGTAGCCTTCACATAGCCGGCTTCAAAGGTGAACGCATTGCTCAGCCAGGTGCCGAGGTTCGGGTTACCGGTCAGGCCGGTGTCCGCGATGGAGATGGTGTGCTCGCGAGCGGAGGTAACGCCGAGGCTTGCAACATTCTGCATCTTCACGGTGAGGGACAGCTTGGAAGCGTCAACTTCCTTCGCAGGAACGGTGAGGAACGCGCTGTAGTCGTTGAAGACGTTCAGCTCAACTGCGGTCTCGCCGGAGCAAACGCCCAGATAGAACTTCAGGGTAGCCTCTTCGGTCTTGTGGCAGATGGAGCAGGAGCCGTCATCTGCGACGAAGTAGTGGTTGTGGTCAGCATTCTCGGTCTGGCTCAGCATAGCGAGCAGCTCAGCACGGGTGATGTTGTCCTTCGGATGGAGCTTGCCGTCACTCGAGCCACGAATGATGCCCTCGCGGACAAGAGCACTGATGCGATCCTTCGCCCAGTTGGCAACCTCGCTGCCGTCCGGGAATATGGACAGATCGTCGGGCAGCTCGTCTTCGCCGACGCCGATCACGAGACGGGCGTAAGCAAGCAGAGCTTCTTCACGGGTGATGTAGTCGTCCGGGCGGAACTTGCCGGCGTCGCCAATCATGATGCCGGACTTCGCAACGCACATAACTGCGTCGTAGTACCAAGCGCCCTTCGCAACGTCAGAGAATTCCTTGTCAGCCTTCTCGGTCAGAGCGAGCAGATTCTTGACGACCTGCGCGAACTCCGCACGGGTGATGTAGTTGTCGGGCTTGAAGGTGCCGTCGGGATAGCCGTTGACGACCTTGTGCTCGGCCCAGTCATTGATGATTTCTTCTGCCCAGTGACCCTTGATGTCAGAGAACGCGGGGCCTTCCGCGCTGACGGTAAAGGCAAACAAGCCGAAAACCATTACGACAGCGAGAAGCATCGATACGAGACGATTGATTTTCATTTCTAATCCTCCAAATATTATTTTGTGCTGATTATGTATTCGCCCATTCAGCGATAATACATAGCCTTACGTTTACATTATATCACATAAAAATGTAAATGCAAGAATTTTTTGCGCAAATTACTGTTCTGCTTATAAAAAATTCGCCTTTTTTCGGAAAAACCGATGCAAGCCTATTCCTCAACCTCGACATCCAGACCGAATTCACTGGGCAGGAAACGCGGACAGACGTTCTCCGAAGTGACGACGACGGATGTGGCGAGCGTCGTTCCGATCTCGCATGCCTCCTCCAGAGATTTTCCGTAGGTCAGACCGATGGAAACGCCCGCGAAGAAGGCGTCGCCGGCACCGGTCGTGTCCTTGACGGCAACGTTTTTGGTCGGGCACCAGCCCTTCTCCCCGTCCGCCGTGGCGTAGACTGCGCCATCGGCGCCGAGGGTCACGATCATGCGCGGAATACGGGCTCTGGTCACCTTTTCGGCAAGAATCTCCATCATTTGCTCCGGCGTAACGCCGGTATAATCATCGGAAAACAGGATGCCTGCCTCGCCGCGGTTGCAGGCGAAGCAGTCGGTCTGCTGCAGGAAGTCGCGGCGCTCGACCGCAATGCTCATGTTCGTGACTGCGGCATAGACCGGCTTATTATGCTTGCTCGCGAGCTGGAAAACGCGCTTGACAACGTCGCGATCCATATCGATCTCGATCAGAATACTCTCCGCGTTGCTGAAAATCTCATCGCCTTGCTCATCGAGGATTTCCACGATCGGATGCAGGTCCGGGCGCTTGGAAATGGCGGCGATCACGTCGCCGTCGTTATCGAAGATGGCGAGCCATGTACCCATGCCGTCCTCGGTACGGCGCATATAGCCGGTGTTAACCTTGTGATTTTGCAGCTTCTTGATCACGTCGTCGCCCACCGGCGTCGGATCAACCAGACTCACATACGTCGGTCGAAGCTCGACGTTCGCAATGTCCTCAACGATGTTGCGGCTGACGCCGCCGTGCACTTCCTCCACGCGGCCGACATTTCTGCCGCCGGGGATGTAGGTATTCGTCGGATATCCCTTGATATCAACAAAGACCGCGCCGATTACTACAATGCTCATAAGACACCGCCTCCTAAAATATATTTTATGATAGTATAATACACCGCAACGAAAAATGCAATCATTCCGCGAAACAAATATCGGAGCAGGGCAAACCTGCTCCGATACCTATTACCATATTTTTGTCAGAAGGAGAACCACGAGAAAATAGACGCCGATAAACGCGGCTGCGACGAGCAGCACCGCCTTGAGAACGCCGCCGTAAAGGCTGAGCCTCTCCTCGCGGGTCAGCTCAACCGGCTCGATATCCTTCGAATCAGAGGAAGTCGAAGACTTGCGGACATACCAAGGCATACCCTCGACGTTCATGTCGGCAATCTGACGGCCGTCGTCATCTTCGTATTCGCGCCGTTTCTTCATCGGGTTCCCTCCTCGTCTGATTATTGTTCCGCTTCCGCAGAAATCATGCTCTGCAGCTCCGCATTGCGTTCCGCGGAGTTATACAGATGGCAGGCGCAGAAATGCTCCGGCTCAACCTCTGTAAAGTCCGGCTGAAAGTGCTTGCAGATTTCCATGCACTTGCTGCAGCGCGTATGGAACTTGCACCCGGAAGGCGGATTTGCCGGCGAAGGAATACTGCCTTCGAGGATCACGCGATTCATCTTGTAATCGGGGTCCGGAACGGGGATCGCCGAGAACAGCGCCTCCGTGTACGGATGCAGCGGCTTGCTGAAAATCTTTTCGGTATCTGCAAACTCAACCATGTTGCCCAAATACATGACGCCGACCGTGTCGGAAATGTGCTCAACAACGGAGAGGTCATGAGAGATGAACAGGTAGGTCAGGTTGAATTCCTTTTGCAGATCGCGCAGCAGATTGATAATCTGCGCCTGAATGGAAACGTCCAGCGCGGAAACCGGCTCGTCGCAGAGGATGAAGTCCGGATTCAGCGCAAGCGCGCGGGCAATGCAAATACGCTGTCTCTGACCGCCGGAGAATTCGTGCGGATAGCGATCCTTGTGGTACTCCTGCAGGCCGCAGGCGTGCATGATGCGCGTCACATAATCGTCGATTTCTTCCTTGGGAACGATGCCGTGCTCACGAACGGCCTCGGCGATGATTTCGCCGACGGGGAGTCTCGGAGAAAGGCTGGAATACGGGTCCTGGAAGATGATCTGGATGGTGGGACGGATCGCGCGGAGCTCCTCCTTGGACAGCTTGAAAATGTCAACGCCGTTGAAGAAAACCTCGCCGGAAGTCTTGGGCTGCAGGCGGAGGATCGTTCTGCCGATGGTGGACTTGCCGCAGCCGGACTCGCCGACCAGACCCATCGTAGTGCCGCGCTTGATCTTAAAGGAAATGCCGTCGACCGCCTTCACATTGCCGATGGTCTTCCGGAAGAAGCTGGACTTGATGGGGAAATACTTGACCAGATTCTTAACAACCAGAAGATTATCGGGATCTTTTTCTGCGTTTTCAAAGAGCTTCGCAGAATACTCGTCAATTACTTTCAATTCTTCTGCCATATCAAAGCTCCTCCACATTCACAGGACGCGGATAGCCGATCACTTCGCCCTCATCGAAGAAGCGGTAGCAGGATACGACATGGGTATCGCTGATTCGGATCTCCGGAGGATAGGCGCCGCTGCACCGGTCGCACTGCATTTCACAGCGGTCACGGAAGTAGCAGTAGTTCGGCATATCGACGGGATTCGGCACGCTGCATGTTATAAAGCTCGTCCACCTTTTTGCCGACGACCGGCTTGGAGCGCATCAGACCGATGGTATAAGGATGTGCAGGATGATGGAAAATATCCTCCGCAGTTCCCTTTTCGACTACGCGGCCGGCGTACATGACGACGACATAGTCCGCCATGCTTGCGACGACACCCAGATCATGGGTGATCAGCATGATGGAGCTATTGATCTTGTCCTTCAGATCGCTCAGAAGGTCAAGGATCTGCGCCTGAATGGTAACGTCCAGCGCTGTGGTCGGCTCGTCGGCGATGATCAGCTCGGGTGAGCACGCCAGAGCAATCGCGATCATAACGCGCTGACGCATGCCGCCGGACAGCTCGTGCGGATACATGCGGTAGACGCCTTCCTTGTTGGCGATACCGACCAGCTCCAGCATTTCGAGTGTGCGGTTTTTGACGTCTTCCTCGCTCATTTCGGGATTGTGCAGCTTGATAACTTCATCGACCTGCGCGCCGATACGGAAAACGGGGTTCAGGCTGGTCATCGGTTCCTGAAAGATCATGGAGACGCGGTTGCCGCGAATATCCATCATCTTGGAGGTCGGCGTGTTGACGATGTTGAGCGCCTCGCCGTTGCCGATATTGAAGCGAATCTCGCCGCCGACGGTCTGACCGGTCGGGCGCGGGAGAAGCTGCATCAGAGACAGTGAGGTAACGCTCTTGCCGCAGCCGGACTCACCGACGACGCCGACCGTCGAGCACTTCGGAATGTCGAAGCTGATGCCGTCGACCGCCTTGACCGTGCCGATATCCGTAAAGAAATACGTGCACATATTGTCGAATTCGACAACATTGTTCGGGTCGCGCATCTTCGTCGTGTAGAGCGCGGGGTCCTTATTGGCATTTGCGCGTTCTTTTTCCAGCTTGTTGGTCAGCTTGCGGTTAAAGCGGCTGATCTTTCTGGATTCTTTACCGGAAATATAGCTGGCGTTCTTTTTCTTCTCAGTCTTTGCAGTAACAGAGGATTTCATTTCTTTTTCAGACATCTTGATTTCCTCCTTACTTCTTCATCTTCGGGTCGAAGGCGTCGCGCAGACCATCGCCGACGAAGTTAAACGCAATAACCGTGAGGCAGATCAGCAGACCGACCGGAATCCAGATATAGGTATACTTGATCATGTCCTCATTGCGCTGGGTGATCGAGTTGATCATGGTGCCCCATGTTGCCAGCGGGTGCTTCACGCCGAGACCGAGGAAGGACAGCGTGGATTCCGTAATGATGACGCTGCCGAGACCGGCTGTCGCGGTAACGATCAACTGCGGCATGACATTGGGAACAAGGTGACGGAAGATTCTTTTTCTGACGCGGACGCCGGTTGCTTCCGTCGCGACCATGAACTCCTGCTCACGCAGAGACAGAATCTGACCGCGGACCAGTCGGGCGACGCCCGCCCAGCCGAGGAAGCCGAGAATCGCCATCATCCAGAGCAGACGCTCATACGGATCCATCTTCAGCGAATCCATGAACGCGCCCATGATGATCAGGATCGGCAGAGACGGGATGCAGTAGAAAATATCAACCAAACGCATGATCAGGTTGTCCACCCAGCCGCCGAAATAGCCGGCGATGCCGCCGAGTAAAGTACCGAGCAGCGTTTCCAGAATGACGACAACGAAGCCGACAATCAGGGAGATACGGCCGCCGTACATCATACGGGCAAGGACGTCATAGCCGTCGGAGTCGGTGCCGAAAATATGTGCGCTGGAAGGTGCGCTGTTGATATCAAACAGTTGGCGAAGAATCGGACAAGTCAGGTCATAGTCATTGACCAGCTTTTTGACCGTAATATCCGTTGCCTTGTAAACGTCGTTGCCATTCTCATCCTTTTCGGTCACCACGGTTTCTTTGCCGTTTTCATCAACGTCGGTGATCTTACTGAGAAGGTCATAAGTAAAGACGGTTGTCTTTGCGCCTCTTTCCTCCATCTCGAGAACCGCTTCTTCGACCGCATCCTTGAATGCAATGTCAAAGTTATCTTTGCCGTCTGCGCCGCGGACGACGAAATTCGTGAGCTGTGCGACGGGCGTGCCGTCAGCGGTTACGATTTCGGGATTGAGCTCGCCCATAACGGCATGATAGACCTCGCCGTCCTCTTCAAATCTCTTGCCGTCAACAACAGATTCCAGCGCGTTCGCCTTGAATTCGTCTGTGAATTGCTTTCCGTTCTCATAGGCATTGAAAACGTAAGTGGGTGCTGACCATGATGACATCGTTGGGGGTGCTGCGGCTGACCTTGTATGCACCGTTGTCCGAAGTGATGAGATATGCCTCGTAATCAAAGATAACAATGCCCTGCCCTGCGGAAACCGCATCCAGAACGGCTGTTTCAAATTCCTCGGGCATCTTTTTGACATAGCTGAAGGTGCGGTCACAGATTTCAATGATATTGCCGCTCACCTTATTGTAATCACGGATCTCAAAATCGGCTCCGTCAAAGCTGAAGGCATATGTTTTGTCCTTCATTGCGGCAGCCGCTGCTTCATAGAACTGCTGCCCCTTGTTTCTGACGCCTCTGTTGTAGGAAATCTCCCCAATCAGTGTGTTGATGCTGCCGACAGCGATGTTATCCTTAAAGGAAGCCACGTCCGTCTGCTTGGCATTCAGCACAGCGAAGATGTTTTCATCCTCCGTGGCAGTAACGATGTAGTTGCCGGAGGGAACATTGACCCAGATCGCACCCGCTTCCTCATCGGAGCGAATCGCCACGATTGCGGAATTGACGCGGCGTGCAACCTCTTTCTCCATCTCAAAGCCACCGTACGCATAGTTGGTGAACTCCGTACGGAACTGCGCACCGGCATAGTCGCCCATCTGATGATCATACTTGTAGAAGCGGTCCGTCTGCCCGTAGGCATAAAACAGCGGACCGACGAAGGAGAACAAGAACATGAAGATCAGAATGCAGGTGCCGACGATTGCAAGACGGTTGCGGATGAACCGCTTAAAAACCAATCGCCCCGGGGAAAGCACCTTGACGCGCTGAGAGTCGTCCAATGCGACATGATCATCCGCCGCTTTTGCTTTCTCTGCCCTTTCGTGCAGCTCGCGCTCCTTCAGGACTTCGTTAAAGCTTTTCTTTTCAAACGCCATAACGACACCCCCTTAGTTCAGGCGCACTCTGGGATCGACCACGGCATACAGAATATCCGCGATCAAATTGCCCAAAAGTGTCAAAATGGCAATAAACGACAGATAGAACATCGTAAAGGGAATATCGCCCGTGCGCATAGACATATAGGAGTAATTGCCGATGCCCTTCAGGCTGAACAGATTTTCCGTGATCAGGGCGCCGGAAAACAGACCGGGAAGGCTGCCTCCGAGAATGGTTACGATGGGGATCAGTGTATTTCTAAACGCATGGTAGTTGATAACTTTTTTCTCAGAAAGACCCTTGGCTCTCGCAGTGCGGATATAGTCTGCGTTCAGAACCTCAAGCATATTCGTTCTGGTATAACGCATCAAGCTGCCGATGCTGACAGTAATCAAAGTTAACGCGGGTAAAACAAAGTGTTTTGCGACGTCAAAGAACTTCCCTACGTCGCTGAGGTTGACATAGTCGCGGCTCTGCATACCGCTGATGTCGAAGAGCGGCCGGGACAACCCGAACCAATCCTGCAGTTTGACCGCTAACACCAGCTTATACACAGTTGCAACGAAGAAGGTCGGCATGGATATGCCGATCAATGCAAATACAGTGACAGAATAGTCCGTGATGCTGTACTGCTTCTTTGCAGCAACAACGCCGAGCGGGATCGCAATAATGATCTCGAAAATAAAGCAGACAAGCCCCAATGCAAAGCTGTACCAAATCGTATCCTGGAAAACATTTGTAACCTTGTCCGTCCATTGCCAGCTATCGCCGAAATCGCCGACAGCAGCAGATTTCATCCAGACCATGAAGCCTCCGAACAGGCCCTTGTCCATGCCGTATTGCGCATTCAGTTCCGCCAGCCATTCATCTGCACTCTTAAGGCTGCCGGGCTTCTGTGAAAGCTCACGCGCAGTCTTTTGCATGTAGCTCGTCGGCAGAGAATACATCAACGCATACACAATAAACATGACGAAGAGCAGGATGACAACACTGATCAGAAGTCTTTTGATTGTAAATTTCAGCATGTTTGTCTCCAACCTTTGTTTCTGATTGCTCGCCCTCTATTATTGCATTAGGGTGAAAACCGCGTCATCATCGTAATGCAATATAATAGGACTTAAGTGCCTACAGGCCTTGCGGCCTGTAGGCACTTTGTGCCTTATTTTAAGCAAAGATTGCGTTAAAGGCGTTTGCGGGAATTAGTTCATCTCCAGCAGCTCGAGGTCGTTCATCCACGTCCAGTAGGTCGTGATGTCCGGCGTCAGGGTGTCGATGTTGACACGCTCGGTAGAGATAACGAAAGCATTCTGTCTCTGGTAGGTCGGGATTTCAACCGCCCAGTCGAGGATGGTTTCGAGGCATTCCTTGTAAGTGGACTTACGGAATGCGTGATCATCAGAGGTACGAGCCTCGAGGATCATTCTGTCGAGGTTCTCGTCAGCGATGTGGTAGTGGTTGGAGTCCGTACCGCCGAGGCCGACAACGTTGGAGGAGTGGTAGACCTGATACATGTCGGGGTCAACAGCAGCGCCCCAAGCAGCAGCCCACATGTTCTGAGTGCCTGCGTCCAGAGCATCCCACAGGATGTTGGAGTCGGACGGGTCGTTGATCTCGAGGGTGAGACCGATGGTCTCGAGCTGGTCCTTCGCAGCGGTCAGGATGCCGTATGCGGGGTGATCGCCGATGCCGTCAGCGGGGATGATCACTTCGTAGGTCATCTCTGCGCCTTCCGGAGCAGCGGTGAATTTGCCTTCCGCATCGTCCCAGGTGTAGCCGGCAGCCTTGAGGAAGCCGATCGCTGCTTCAAGCGCTGCGTCGTACTTCTCGTCCTCGGTCATGTCAGCGGCGTAGATCGGGTTGCCGTCGACGTCAACGGAGTAAGCGATCTCATAGCCCTCGTCGGCAGGCTTCGGAGCCGCCCAGGAGGTGTTGGAGATCGGGTAGTTGATGACGGAAGCGCGGTCGCCGTAGTAGGAGTTGATGACCGTGTCACGATGCACTGCGAACAGGGTCGCAAAAGCCTTACGCAGCGCCTTGGAAGCGTCGGAAGCCTTGTCGTCGCCAACCTTGACGGTATCAGCGTTGATACCGATGTAGCCGTAGCCAAGGTTGTCAACGCTCTTGGTGGTGATAACGTCGCCGTCGAGCTCGCCGTTGGGGTTGTAGCCCTTAATGGACTCAACGCAGTCGTTGGTGAAGGACGGATCAGCGATATCAAAGGTACCGGAAGCAACACCGGTCAGCATGTCGCCCTGTGCAGTTTCCTGGAACAGGATGTTCTTGATCTTCGGGCAGCCGAGGAAGTAGTTCTCGTTGCGCTCGAAGGTAACGACGTTGTTCTGATAGCTGACGAACTTGTACGGACCAGCGCCGAGGGGCTGCGTGGTCTTTTCGCGCACGCCGCTCAGATCGCCCTTGGTGAAGCCGAACTGATTACTGTCGTAGTCGTATGCGTCAACATCGCCATAGTAGTGCAGCGGAGCGACGGTAACGCCGACGCTGTAGATCGCGGTCGCGTCGAACTCGCTCATGAGGATGGTCATGCTGTAGTCGCCGGTCTTAATGATGCCTTCGATGTGATCGGCAGATTCGCCGGTCTGGACGCCCTTTTCGAACTCGCTGGCGCTGTCGCCGAGCTGCACCTTCACTGCATCGAACAGGTCAACATCGCCTGCTTCAACGCTGTTCGCGGTCACGACGTCGCCCTCGTAGGCTTCGAGGACTGCCTGCCAGCAATCCGCTGCGGTTGCGTCTTCGGGAACGTCAAAGCCCCACAGGCCCATTGCTTCGGCAACGGTAGTGGCGCCGTAGGCTTCGCAGTAGCTCAGGATGCCGCCGACAAAGTCTTCGCCGGCTGCGTCGATCGCTGCCCAGTAGGTGTCGCGCTGCTCGTCGGTGTAGAACTCGGAGCTTTCCTCACGACCGCCTGCCAGAATCAGGCTGGAAATGGATTCCATGCCCGCTCTGTACTCCTTCATGCCGACGATGGGCTGAGCATACAGGGTGCTGGAGCCGTCGTAGGTCGGGTCGCACAGAACATACATCGAGAAGATCGCGTCGTCGATGGTCATCGGTTCACCGTCGGAGAAGACGATGTCGTCGCGCATCGTGAAGTTGTATGCAACTGTACCGTCGTCGTTCTTTTCAATGTCGCAGTTGGCAATGCCATAGTAGGTGTACGGAGTGCCGTTGTAGGGGATGACTTCACCCTCAATGCCGTTCATGACGACATTACCCTCACGGTCGGTGCCGAGGAGCGCCAGAGAGGTCATTGCCCAGACGTCCTGATCGTAAGCCGTGGTGGAGAAGAACGGGCTGAACTTCTGGGAGAAGGTGTTGTAGCCGACAACCAGAGTGTCGTTGCCCTCATCGGGCGGATTGACTTCAGAAGTGGGCTCTACTGCAGAGGGATCCACTTCCGTTGCACTCGAGGGATCGGTCTGGTCGCCGCCGCAAGCGGCAAGCGAAAGAACCATAACGAGAACCAGGAGTACTGCTAAAAGTTTTTTCATTTTCATACCTCCATAATTTATTATTCCACCGCAAAAGTGCGGGTAGAATCCATCATTTTTCCGGCACAGCTTCCATTTCGAAATCCCTGCGGCGCAGGAAAATCAGAACGGACGCTGCGGCGCGGGGCAGGGACAGCGCGCAGAAAATCCAGTCGATCGCTTTGAGCTCGCCGACAAAGGCGAACACCACGCCGGCGACAAGGACAAGTCCCGCCGCAATGAGCTGCAGCAGGGCGCCGATCGGAAAGCGGTTGGCGATTTTGTCCCGATGTTCATGGATGACGCTCTCCCCTGCCGTCCGGACACGGTAAAGCGCCGAAAACAGAAGATAAACGGGAAGGAGGCTCAGCGCAAGCGGCAGAGCCACATAAATCTGCTTGCAGTAGGCGCAGACGAAGCACATCGGCGCAATGACCGACAGCGCGACGCCCAGTTCGGCGGCGGCAAGAAGATACAGACTGCGGCGCACGTCCTCCCGCGGACGCGAGAAGATGAAATACTGACCGCAATAGATTGCCTCGTCGCGCACCGCGCCGCGTTTGGTCAGGCGGGCTTCTACGCGGTAATCCTTGGTATATTTTCTTGAAACCACGCAATACACCACCGAAAGACAGATTCCCAAAAATCTTTGAAACAGTATAGCATGTTTCGCATGAATAATCAATATAATAATTCATTTTTTTAATGAATTGTTAATTTTCAACGTTTTTATCGCTATTTCACGATTTTTTGCGTTCCATATTAGATAAAATGCACAAATAAAATGGCGATTATTGCCGGAAGCTCCTGCGCGCAACGCTGCGGCAGCCGTGCGTATAGCGCCGATTTTGCGCGCTTTTCTCTGTGAAACCGTCGAAAACTTACTTTAAAGTGTAAAAATATTTGCATAAATCATGTAAATATTCCGAATATTCATGCCTTGCGGACAAAATGTTCTAAAATGTCCGCATGTCGTAGAAAAAGCTTCACATGATCAAAGAAATATGCATTATGCGTTTTCCTTCAGCCAGTCGCGGATCTCGCTGCCGACGTCGCGGATCGTGCCCGGCTCGTAGGGCACGCGCAGGTTGGCGCTATGGCACAGATCGGCGAAGGTCTTCGTGCCCGCCGCATCGACGAAGGCGAGATAGCGCTTCCACGCTTCCTTGCGATCCTTCAGCGACAGCGTCCAGAGCTGGAAGGCGACGGTCTGCGCCATGCAGTAATCAATGTAATACAGCGGGTGCAGATAGACGTGCAGCTTCCACTGCCAGTGGGCATACCTGCCGTAGAAGGGCAGATTGTCCATATCCAGCCACGGGCGGTACTTCTTTTCCAGCTCCTCCCAGACCTTGTGGCGTTCATCCGGCGTCAGGTTTTCGTTTTCATACATTCTGTGCTGGAACTCGTCGATCATGCAGCCGTAGGGAATGAAATCCAGGCTCGCCTCGCAGTGCGCCACCTCGTACTTCCGCGTGTTTTTGCCGAAGAAGGACTTGTGATAGTCCTGCGTCAAAAACTCCATGCTCATGGAATGGCATTCGCAGGCTTCGATGGTCGGCTCCTGCAGCGCCGGATGGATGCCGGAATGCATCGCGCGGTAGAAGGCAAAACCGTGACCTGCCTCGTGCGTCAGCACGTCGACGTCGTCCGAGGTGCCGTTGAAGTTCGAGAAGATGAACGGGACTTTATAATCAGGGAGTTCGGTGCAGTAGCCGCCGGGCGCCTTGCCGTCCTTGGAAAGCACGTCGAACAGGTCGCCGTCGAACATATCCTCGATGTAAGTCTTGGTCTCCGGACTCAGCGCCTGATACATCGCCTTGCCCGCCGCAAGGATCTCCTCGGGCGTGCCCTCCGGCTTTGCGTTGCCGTCCGGGAAGCGGATCGGATCGTCGTAGATGTGCAGACGGTCGACGCCGATGCGCCTGCGCTGGGCTTCCTTGACCTTCGCGATGATCGGCACGAGATCGTTCGCGATCTGATCGCGGAACTGCGCCAGCTCCTTCGCGCCGTAGCAGTTTCTGCCGAGACGGTCGTAGCCGAGCTGGATATAGTTGTCGTAGCCGAGGAGTCTTCCCTGTGCGTTGCGGTTCTTGACGAGCTTATCGTAAATCTCGTCCAGCTCCTCGCGCTTGGAATCAAAGACCCTGCCCTCCGCCTCAAAGGCGGCGCGGCGCACGGCGCGATCCGTGCTCTCCTTGTACTTGCCGAGCATAGGCAGCGGCATGGTCTGTCCGTCAAACTCGACGGTCAGATTGGCATAGAGCTTCTGATAGCGGCTTTCCAGCTTGCTCTCCTCCTGCATCAGGGGGATCAGCTCCGGCTTGAAGCTCCGCTCTGCGATCTCCATATTCTTGAACAGCAGCTTGCCATAGTGCGCCTCCAGCTCTGCGCGGAAACGGGAATTCAGCAGCGCGGTATTGATGTGATTGCTTGCTTCCTGCAGCTCGGGACCGGACTCGTCCATGAATTCACGCTCTGCCTCGTAAAACTTGTCGGTCGTGTCGATGGTGTTGCGGACGTAGGCAATGGATTCCGTCGTCATGCAGGTCTGCGTGATCGCAGTCGCCTCGTCAAACGCCGCGATCTGCTCCTGCGCGCTTGTCGCTTCCTCGATGCGCCTGGCGCAGTCGGCGAGCTTCGCCTTGACCTCCTCTAAATTCGGGCGGACATATGGCATTTCGGAAAATTTCATAGGGTCTCCTTTCCGCATATCCTATAGAATATGTGTTATGTATTGGTTTTGTTCTTGAGCAGCAGGCAATAGCCCTCCGGCTGGAGCGTTCTTCCCTCCGCACTGCCGGTAACGCCGTGCCCGATACAGAGTTCTCCATCCGGCAGGTACCATACCTGCGGGGATTTATTGACGTAGATTTGGACGCTCTGCGATTGCGTCGTCCGAAGGAAGGAAAGCCTACCCTGTCCCGCCATCGTCACGCGGACGTCGCCCAACCGCAGCGCCGGCAGCATGTTTTTCAGATCGGCAAGCGCGCGGTAATACGCCAGCAGGGTTTGATCCTCCCTGCCCCACGGATAGGTCTTGCGGCAGAACGGGTCGTCGTACCCCTCCATGCCGACCTCGTCGGCATAGTAGATGCTCGGCATGCCGGGCAGGGTGAACTGCAGGAAGGACGCCATGCGCAGGCGCTCCTTCGCAAGCGCGAGCATTTCCGGCGAAAGACTGCGGTGCGCCTTTTCCTCCCGCGTTCCCTTGAACGGATCGACCAGCGCAGTCAGAATGCGCGGGGTATCGTGCGTGCCGAGAATGTTCATCAGGCAGGCGAGCACCTGCGGCGGATAGTTCTCCGTAATGGACATCAGCGTTTCGCCGAAGGCGCTGCCGTCGTCTTCTCCCGTGACGTACTGCAGGATCGCTTTGCGCCAAGGATAGTTCATTACGCAGTCGAGCTCACCGTCGACAAAGTAACGGCGTGAGACGCCGTAGGTGCGCTTATTGGAGGCATCCTCCCAGACCTCGCCGATCAGCAGGGCGTCGGGTTTGATGGCTCGGATGCGCCTTTTCAGGCGATAGATAAACTCGTCCGGCAGCTCGTCCGCCACGTCCAGACGGAAGCCGTCCGCACCGAGGCGCAGCCAGTGCGCGGCGACGGAATCCTCACCCTCGATGATGTAATCCAGATAGCTCGGGGTCAGCTCCTCGACGTTGGGCAGCGTGGGCATATCCCACCAGCATTCGTAGTCGTCCGGGTAACGGCGGAAGCGATACCATTCGCGGTAGGGCGAATTGGGATCACTGACCGCGCCGTTGCCGAAGACGCGCTTCGCGTCAAAGTAGACGCTGTTGCTGCCTGTGTGGGAAAACACGCCGTCGAGAATCACGCGGATATTCTGCCGGTGCGCTTCATCGCACAACGCTTTGAAGTCGTCCTCCGTGCCGAGCATCGGGTCGATGCGCTTATAGTCGGCGGTGTCGTAGCGGTGATTGGAGTAGGCCATGAAGATCGGATTCAGGTAGAGCACCCCGACGCCGAGCGACTTCAGATACGGGAGCTTTTCCCGAATGCCGTTCAGGTTGCCGCCGAAGAAATCGCCGCACCAGTTGCCCTGCTCGTCCGGGCCGTACTGCGGCAGCTCGTCCCAGTTGTTATGTACGGTAAACGGCTGCAGCTTTTCCGTCAGATCGCATTCGCCCGCGCGGAAAAAGCGGTCGGGCAGAATCTGATACATCACCGCTCCCTTTGCAAACTCCGGCACGGTAAAATCCGCCGGAATCACGCTGAGCTGCCACTTGTCGCCCGCCTCCATGTTCGTTTCGCTGCCGTACTTGAACAGGCGGAAGCCGCCGTCCGGCTTGATCACATAGAACCAGTAATAATACAGCCCGCACTCCTGCGTGGAAAACTCGCAGCGGTAGATATCGTAATCGCCGTCGCGCTGTTCAAAGGCAAACGGCGTTTCGCCGGCAAATTCGTTGTCGCAGTTTTCCAAAATCAGCTTTACGCCGACGCCGCCGCAGCCGCGCGGCAGGAAAATCCGCAGGATGCAGCGCTCCCCCGTTCGGATCGTGCCGAACGGGGTCTTGTACTGCAATTGCCTGCTGTCGTATAAAATACGCATCTTATTTCAGATACCAGATGTTCTGCGCGTACTCCTCGACCGCACGGTCGGAGGAGAAAATGCCTGCCTTTGCGATATTGACCAGCGACATATTGGTGAATTTCTGCGCGTTCGGATAGGTCTCCGAAACGACCTTCTGTGCGCGGGCATAATCCTTGAAGTCCGCGACGGTCATATACGGGTCGGCAGTGCCGAAGCGGCCCGTCAGCAGAGACGCCGCCAGATCGTCGAAGCGCTGTCCGAGCACGCCGGAGGTCAGCATCGTGATGACCGACTGGAGCTCCGGCGTCATGAATTCGTGCGGGTCGTAGCCGCGCTGCCAGAGCGCTTCGACCTCATGCGCCTTCATGCCGAAGAGGAAGATGTTCTCATCGCCGACCTGCTCGTGAATCTCGACGTTCGCGCCATCGAGCGTGCCGATCGTGACCGCGCCGTTGATCATCAGCTTCATGTTGCCGGTGCCGGAGGCTTCCTTGCCGGCGACGGAAATCTGCTCGGAGATGTCTGCGGCGGGAATGATGATCTCTGCAAGAGAGACCTTGTAGTCCTCGACGAAGACGACCTTGAGCTTGTCGCGCACCTCGGGATCGGCGTTGATGAAGTTGGAAACGGCGACGATCAGGCTGATCGTCTGCTTCGCGCGGGACGCCTTCGCCGCGAAGATGAAGGTACGCGGCACAAAGGGCGCAGACGGATTTGCCTTGATCTCATTGTACAGGTACAGAACGTGCAGGATATTCAGAAGCTGGCGCTTGTACTCGTGCAGACGCTTGATCTGAATATCGAACAGGGAGTCCGGATCGACCTTGATGCCGTTGCGCTTTGCGATCAGCGCGGCAAGGCGTTCCTTGTTTTTGCGCTTGATGGCGCGCAGGTCCTGCAGCACGCGCTTGTCATCCTGATAGCGCAGCAGCGCCTCGAGGTTTTTCGCGTCGCGCAGGAAGCCGTCGCCGATCAGACCGGTCAGATAGTCGGTCAGAAGCGGGTTGGACTGGCACAGCCAGCGGCGGTACGCGATGCCGTTCGTGACGTTGAGGAAGCGGTCGGGCGTGACCTGGCAGTAGTCGCGGAAGATGCCGCCGCGCAGGATGTCCGTGTGCAGCTTGGAAACGCCGTTGACCTTATGGCAGGCGGCAAGGCAGAGATTCGCCATGCGAATCTCGTTGTTGCAGATGACCGCCATATAGTTGATCTTGCCCCAGTCGCCGGGATAGATGGCGCAGAGCTCCTCGATCAGGCGGCGGTTGATCTCCGCGCAGATGGAGTAGACGCGCGGGAGCTGTTCGCGGAACAGATCGACGTTCCAGCGCTCGAGCGCCTCGCTCATGACGGTATGGTTGGTGTAGGACAGGGTTCTGCAGGTGATGTCCCAAGCCTGATCCCAGCCGTATTCATACTCGTCGATCAGAATACGCATCAGCTCGGGCACGCAAAGCGCCGGATGCGTATCGTTGATGTGGATGGCGACCTTGTCGGGCAGGTTGTCAAAGGTGTGGTATCTCTTCAAATGCTTCTTCAGGATGGTCTGCATCGAAGCGGAGACCAGCAGGTATTGCTGCTTCAGACGCAGACGCTTGCCCTGAATGTGGTCGTCAGCGGGATAGAGGACCTTGGAAATCGTCTCCGCCATGGCGTTCTGCTCCAGCGCGCGGACGTAGTCACCGCGGGAGAACGCCGCCATATCGAAGCTCTGCGGAAGCTTTGCGCTCCAGAGGATCAGACGGTTGACCGCCCTGCTGTCGTAGCCGGAGATAAAGAGGTCGTGCGGCACCGCAGTGACAGAATTGTAGCCGGTCTGCGCGATCTTGAGCTTGCCGTTGTCCATCCACTCGTGCACTTCGCCGCCGAAACGAACCTCGACCGCGTCGTCCTCACGCGAGCGCAGCCAGACGTCGCCCATTTCCAGCCAGTTGTCGGGGAATTCCATCTGCCAGCCGTCGACGATCTTCTGACGGAAAATGCCGAACTCATAGCGGATGGAATAGCCGGTGACGGGATAGCCGAGACCGGTCGCCGCGTCCATATAGCACGAGGCGAGTCTGCCGAGACCGCCGTTGCCGAGACCCGCGTCCGGCTCGAGCGCGTAGATCGCGTCGATATCGAATCCGTTCTGCTTCAGACCCTCGCGCACATCCTTCTCAAGACCGAGATTGAACAGGTTGTTGCGCAGGCTGGTGCCGACGAGGAATTCCATCGACATATAATAGACTTCCTTCTTTTCCTTCTGCGCGATTTCATCGTTGAACGCGCCGTTCTGCTCCGTCAGCTTTTCGCGGAGCATGAGGCACAGCGCGCGATAGACCTGCTTTTCCGTCGCCTCGTTCAGACCGCAGCCGAAAATCCGGCGCATGCAGTCCTCCAGCTCCTTCATGACGTCTTCCTTCTGAGCCACTTCGCGCAGCTTGGTTGCTTCCTTGGGTTTTTGCTTATTCATGGGTCCTCCTAAAGTGTTTCTCTGTATGTATTATTTGCTTCTCAGCTCGGTATAGAGCTGCATATATTCGGCGGCGGGTACGCGCCAGCTGAAGTCGATCTCCATGTCGTGCTTGGCGAGCGCGTTCCAGCGGTCGCGGTCGTTGTAGTACAGACCGACCGCGCGGTCGATCGCGCCGAGGAAATCATCGGCGTTGTAGCTTTGGAACGTGAAGCCTCTGCCCTCTCCCGTCTCCGCGTTATACGGCAGGACGGTATCGCGCAGACCGCCGGTGCTGGCGACGACGGGAACCGTGCCGTAGTGCATGGCGATAAGCTGCGACAGGCCGCAAGGCTCCGACTTCGACGGCATCAGGTACATATCCGCGCCGGCATAGACACGCGAGGCAAGCGCCGGATCAAAGGCGAGCTGCACCGAGACCTTGCCCGGATGCTGCCTGGCGATCGAGCTGAGGGCGTATTCGTACTGCTTTTCGCCCGTGCCGACGATGACAAGCTGGATTTCCCGCTCCATCAAACGGTTGGCAATGTAGCACAGCAGGTCGATGCCCTTGTGTCCCGCAAGGCGCGTGACCATGGCGAGGATCGGCGCGTCCGTATCCGTCCGCAGACCGAGCTCCTTGCGCAGGGCGAGCTTGTTGTCCCACTTGCCCTGCATCTTTTTTGCGCTGTAGTTCTGCTTGAGCGCGGGATCGGTCTCGGGATTGTACACCGTGGTATCAATGCCGTTGGTGATGCCCCAGAGCCACTTTTCGCGCAGAACGCCGTCCAGACGGTGCGCAAAGTACGGATAACGCAGCTCCTCGGCGTAGGTCTTGGAAACGGTAGTCACGATGTCCGCGACCTCGATCGCGCCCT
Source organism: uncultured Oscillospiraceae bacterium (assembly GCA_905235655.1). Classification (GTDB taxonomy): domain Bacteria; phylum Bacillota; class Clostridia; order Oscillospirales; family Oscillospiraceae; genus JAZOXB01. The sequence goes on from CAJOMA010000029.1 coordinate 21,852, forward strand.
TCATCATATTGATCGCGCCGTCGAAGGTCAGATGGCCGAGGTACTCCTCCGGCAGACCGAGGGTGTTTTCAAAGAAGCCGGCGTCCGCCCAGCCCTGATACTCGACGTTGTGGATCGTAAAGACCGTCTTTGCATACGGGCACCACCCGCCGTAGAGCGCGCGGCAGTAGACCAGCGTCATCGCCGACTGCCAGTCGTGGCAGTGCAGAATGTCTGGCTTGAAGTCCAGATAGTACAGCGCAGCCATGACCGCCTTGGAATAGTAGGCGAAGCGTTCGCCGTCGTCAAAGTCGCCGTAGACCGTGCCGCGTGCGCCGAAATAGTAGTCGTTGTCGATGAAATAGACCTGCAGCTTCTTCCTGCGGCTCTTCAGACGGAAAATACCGACGTAGCTCTCGCGCCACGACAGCTCCATGGAGAACGAGCCGACGGATTCGACCTCGATGTTCGGATTCTGCTTGATCTTCTTATAATATGGCAAAAACAGGCAGATTTCGTTGCCCTTGATTTTTGCCAGCTCTGCAGGCAGCGCCTGCATCACGTCTCCCAGACCGCCCGTCTTGACAAACGGCGCCGCCTCGGAGGCTACCATTGCGATTTTCATACGATTTCTCCTCTTTTGAGAATGAGCGGATGCTCATAGGTGCCGCACAGCTTCTTGCCCGCGCCGACCACAACGTCCTTGTCCAGAATGACATATTCCAGCTCCGCGCCCTCGCCGATGACGGCGTCGGACATGATAATGCTGTCCTTGACGGCCGCGTTCTTGCCGAGCTTGACGCCGCGGAACAGGATGGAGTGAACCGCCTTACCCTCAAGCACACAGCCGTCGGCGACCATGCAGTCGTCGATCTCGGAGCTTTCGCCGTAGTAGGACGGAATCTCGTTGCGAACCTTGGTGTAGATCGTTCTGCCCGGGCGGCGGAAAAGACCTTCGCGGATATTCCGCTCCAGCAGAGCCAGATTGTTGTGGAAGAACTCCGCCGTGCTTTCGTTAAAGAGCGCGACGCCCTGGAACGAATAGGCGTTGATCGTCAGGCTGCCTTCGGTATAGCCGTGCAGCACCAGATCGCGCTCGAAGCGGAAGCGGTTGTGCGCGACAGCCTCGGTGACCTCGCGGATCAGTCGGTCGCGGCGCATGACGAAAATACCCATGGACGCCAGATAGCTCTCATCCGCGGCGTAGTCCACGGCGATATCCGTGATCACGTTTTTCTTGTCTGTCTTGACCGCCATATCAAGCAGCTTCTCGCCATTTGCGATGCCCTTTTTGACGCAGACCGTCACGTCCGCGCCGGAGGCGATGTGGTTCTCGATCAGCTCGTTGAAGTCAATTGCGCAAAGAACGCCGCTGTCTACAAGGACGACGTACTCCTCCTTGGCATACTTGAGGAAGCTCATGGCGGAGTTCATCGCCTCCAGCTTGCCGCGATAGCTCGCGTTGTGATCCGTCGCATACGGAGACAGGAATTCGAGGCCGCCCTCCTCCAGCTCCAGATCCCACTCCTGACCGGAGCCGATGTGGTTCATCAGAGACTGATAGTTGTACTTCGTAATGACGCCGATATGACGGATGCCGGAGTTGGTCATATTGGACAGGGAAAAGTCGATCTGACGGTAGCGACCGCCGTAAGGCAGAGACGCCATCGTGCGCTTGTTGGTCAGTTCCCCGAGGGAGCTGTCATAGATATTCGCAAAGATGATACCCATTGTACTCATGATGTGAACCCTCCCTTTCCTTATTTCAGCATACTTCGCCGGGGGCGATCGTTTTGTTGGCTTCGATGGTCTTCGCCTTGCCGACCACGGCGATCTTCTTCGTTTCGCCCTCCGCGAAGCTGCCGCCGATCACGGCGCCGCGGCAGATATGGCAGTCCTCGCCGATGATCGCATGGCGGATGATCGCGCCGGATTCGATCACGACGTTCGGCATGATGACGCTGTCTTCCACGACCGCGCCCTCTTCGACCGTGCAGCCGGTGGAGATGACGCAGTGCTTCACGGCGCCGTAGATTCCGCTTCCTTCGCCGATCAGGCTGTCCTTGTTCGCGGAGGATTTGTCAATATAGCTGGCGGGCATGGCGTAGTTTCTGGCGTAGATTCTGCCGCCCTTCTGGCTGTTGAGATCGAATTCCGGATCGGTGCCGAGCAGCTCCATGTTCGCCTCCCAGAGGGAGTTGATCGTGCCGACGTCCTTCCAGTATCCTTCAAACTTATACGCGAAGAGCTTATGACCGGAATTCAGCAGGGCGGGAATCACGTTCTTGCCGAAGTCGTTCTCAGAATTGGGGTCTTCCTCGTCAGCGATCAGGAATTCGCGCAGAACGCTCCATTTGAAGATATAGATGCCCATGGAGGCGTTCGTGCTCTTCGGATGCTTCGGCTTCTCTTCAAATTCGTAGATCGAGCCGTCCTCGTTCGTGTTCATAATGCCGAAGCGGCTTGCCTCCGCCAGCGGCACCGTGCGTACGGCGATGGTGCAGTCGGCGTTCTTCTGCTCCGCGAAGCGCAGCATGGCGGCGTAGTCCATCTTGTAGATGTGGTCGCCGGAGAGGATCAGCACGTAGTCCGGATCATAGCGTTCGATGAAGGGAATGTTCTGATAGATTGCGTTCGCGGTACCCTTGTACCATTCGGACTTTTTGCTCTTGGCATAGGGCGGCAGGACCTGCACGCCGCCGTGGGAGCGATTCAGACGCCACGGCTGACCGTTGCCGATATACTCGTTCAGCTCCAGGGGCTGATACTGGGTCAAAATACCCACCGTATCAATGCCGGAATTGACGCAGTTGGACAGAGGGAAATCAATGATGCGGTATTTGCCGCCGAAGGGAACTGCCGGTTTCGCGGTGTTCTCCGTCAGTACCAGAAGACGGCTGCCCTGACCGCCGGCCAGAAGCATTGCAACACAGTGCTTTTTCAGAAAGTTCATGCTCGTCTCTCCTTGTCTGTTGTTGATTTTTTCGTGGTCGTTTTGCGCCGGTAGTAGGTCGCCGACATCGGAGCGAGCGTAAACTCGCCGGAAAACGGCAGGCCGTGCATGGGGATTTTTTCCGCGGCGACGTTGGGAAGAGCCGTTCCCGTGCCGCCGTATTTGACGTCGTCGCTGTTGAGGACCGGTTCGTACTCCCCTGCCTTCGGCAGACCGAGGCGGTAGCGCTCGCGCTTCACCGGGCAGAAATTGCACACGCAGATCAGCTCTCTGCCGCGGCGGTCAATGCGCCGGAAGGCGACCACGCTGTTGTCGCGGTCGTCCGCCGATATCCACTTGAAGCCGTTCCAGTCGGAATCGTTGTTCCAAAGGCTGCTGTGATCCAGATAGAAATGGTTCAGGTCGCGCACATAGTCGCGCATCTGTGCATGCCGTTCGTAGCCGAGCAGCAGCCAGTCCAGACCCTGATCGTATTTCCATTCAATAAACTGAGCGAATTCGTTTCCCATGAAGCTCAGCTTCTTGCCGGGATGACCGATCATGTAACCGTAGAAGGCGCGCAGATTGTTGAATTTTTCATCATAGCTGCCCGGCATCTTGTTGATGAGGGAGCACTTGCCGTGCACGACCTCATCATGCGACAGGGGCAAGATGAAATTCTCCGAATATGCGTATGTCATCGAGAAGGTCAGATTGTTGTGACTTCCCTTGCGGAACAGCGGGTCGAGCGACATATACCGGAGCATGTCGTTCATCCAGCCCATGTTCCACTTGAACAGGAAGCCGAGTCCGCCGTCGTAGTCGGGCTTCGTCACCATCGGGAAGGCGGTGGACTCCTCCGCCGCGGTGATGGCGTTGCGGCGGACGGAGAAGACAGCGCGGTTGAGCTTGCGCAGGAAGGCGATGGCTTCCAGATTCTCCTTGCCGCCGTAGCGGTTGGGATGGTACTCTCTTCTGCCGTAGTCCAGATACAGCATCGCGGCGACCGCATCCACGCGCAGACCGTCGATGTGGTACATCTCCAGCCAGTAGACCGCGTTGGAGATCAGGAAGGACTGCACCTCGCCCTTGCCGAAATCGAAAATCCGCGTCGTCCAGTCCGGATGCTCGTTCATTATCGGGTCGGACAGCTCGTAGCAGCAGGTGCCGTCAAATTCGTAAAGTCCGTTTTCATCCTTCGGGAAGTGCGCCGGCACCCAGTCGAGCAGGACGCCGATCCCCGCCTGATGGCAGCGGTCGACGAATTTCATAAGCTGCTGCGGCGCACCGTAGCGAGCCGTCGGCGCGTAGTAGCCGGTCACCTGATAGCCCCACGACGGATCGTAGGGGTATTCAGAGAGCGGCATCAGCTCAATGTGCGTGTAGCCCATTTCCTTGAGGTACGGGATCAGCTCGTCGGCAAGCTCCTCGTAGTTGAAGCAGCTTCCGTCCTCCTTGCGCTTCCACGAGCCGAAGTGCATCTCGTAGATGTTCATCGGGCTGTCGAGGAGCTTCTTCTTCCCCTGCTGACGGCGGTAGGCGGCGTCGCCCCACGCATAGCCCTCCAGCGTGCAGACGCGGCTCGAGGTATCCGGCCGATCCATCATGCGGAAGCCGTAGGGGTCGGATTTGTAGACGCGGCTGCCGTCCGGTCTGCGGATGCAGAATTTATAGGCCTGTCCCTCCTGCGCAAACGGAGAAAAGGCCTCCCAGATCCCGTTTTTCAGCCACGTCATAGGCATGTCTTCTTCATTCCAGAAGTTCCAGTCGCCCGTTACACTGACGCCGTGCGCGTTGGGCGCCCAGACGCGGAAAACATAGCCGTCCCTGCCGTCCTGCTGCGCCTTGTGACAGCCGAGAAAGGCGTAGGCGTGCAGCTCGTCGCCGTCGGAGAAGCGTTTCACCGCATTGAGTAGGTTCTGTTCCATCTCTGCCTCCTTTGGTCTTGTATTCTTTCTCATAATATTATACCACTTTGCACAAAAATTGCAACCGTTTCGTGGGAAAACTGATAGAAATGTTGTGTTTTCCTTTTAGAATGTCATTTTAGCGGTGTTTGGCTGTATTGTACGCCCATTTCAGTAAAAAATGTGGTGAATTTGCGCGGTAGAATCGCACTTTTCCGTCTTCCTCCCTTGACTTTTTTCCCGTTTTGGAATATCATTATCCGGTAAGGCAACACGCCGGAATTGATTACAAAGGAGGGAACGACATGGATGCTGGGAGTACGAACGGCACAGCGGTAGGCCGAAGTCCGCGGGGAAGGCTCTGCATCCGCGAGGGTCGTTCCCTGTTCCGATAGACGTCTGCCGCCGCCGGCTTCCGAATCTGTGCAAAAACTATGATGCAGGAGGAAAGAACCGATGGCAGAACATAGCGTCACCGTCGAAAGCACGCTGCAGCGGCTTTTGGAGGAAAAGAAATACCCCACGATCCGCGATATTCTGATCACGATGAACCCGTCCGATATCGCCTCCGTTCTCGACGAATTGGAGGTGGAGCGGCTTCCGCTTCTGTTCCGTCTGCTGCCGAAGGAGCTGGCGGCGGAAACCTTCGTCGAAATGGATCCCGAAGCGCAGGAGCTGCTGATCCGCGGCTTCTCCGACGTGGAGCTGCGCGAGGTGCTCGACGAGCTTTACGTTGACGACGCGGTCGATCTCGTGGAGGAAATGCCCGCCAACGTCGTGCGGCGTATCTTATCGCAGGCGGACCCCCAGATGCGCAAGGAGATCAACGAGATCCTGCGCTATCCGGAAAACTCCGCCGGCTCGATCATGACGACCGAGTACGTTTCCCTGCGCCCCGGCATGACGGTGGAGGAATCCATTCTCCGCATTCGCCGCACCGGTGTTGATAAGGAAACCATTTATACCTGCTACGTGACCCGCGACCGCACGCTGATCGGTCTGGTTACGGTAAAAGACCTGCTTCTGGCGCAGGATGACGAAACCACGATCGAAGAGATCATGGAGACCAACGTCATCTCAGTCAGCACCCAGACCGACCAAGAAGAAGTCGCGCAGATGTTCTCAAAATACAATTTCCTCGCTCTGCCCGTGGTGGACGCGGAAAATCGTATGGTCGGCATCATCACCTTCGATGACGCGATGGACGTCATGGAAGACGAGGTCACCGAGGATATTGAGATCATGGGCGGCATGACGCCGTCGGACAAGACTTACTTGCGTTCGACGGTCCTCGATCTCTTCCGCCACCGTATTCCGTGGCTGATGCTGCTGATGGTCTCTGCGACCTTCACCGGTCTGATTATCACCGGCTTTGAAGACGCGCTGGCCGCGCAGGTCGTGCTCACCGCCTTCATCCCGATGCTGATGGACACCGGCGGCAACTCCGGCTCGCAGTCCTCTGTCACGATCATCCGCGCCCTGTCTCTCGGCGAGATCGAATTTGCCGATCTGCCCAGCATCATCTGGAAAGAGATTCGCACTGCGGTGCTCTGCGGCGTTTCGCTTTCCGTGGTCTGCTTCGGCAAGATCATGCTGGTCGATCATCTGCTGCTCGGCAATAACGACGTGACGTGGCTGGTCGCCCTCGTCGTCTGCGCCACGATGGCGCTGACCGTGCTGATCGCGAAGGTCATCGGCTGCACCCTGCCGATGCTGGCGAAAAAGCTCGGCTTCGATCCGGCGGTCATGGCAAGTCCGTTCATCACCACCATTGTCGACGCCCTGTCTTTGCTGGTTTATTTCGGCGTCGCCTCCGCTCTGCTCAGCCTATAAACGTCAGAAAAACCGGTTCGCACATGCCGCGCGAACCGGTTTTTCTTTATTTGCTCCGTTTGAAATTGCCCATCGTCTCCTTGACGCTCGAAAGATACGCGAAGGAGCCGGGAAACTTGCTGATAACCTTCTGGAAGCGGACGATCTGCCGCTTGTTGACCACGCAGATGAGCAGCGTTTTGTTGCTGTGCGTGAAGCCGCCGACCGCCGGAAGCTCCGTCACGCCGTGGTGAAGGTTTTCCATCAGCGCCTTGGCCATTTCCTCGGGCTGATCGGTCACGATCTCAAACTTGACCGCCTCCTTGAAGCCCTTGAGCATCAAGTCGCTGACCTCGCTGGAGATGAAGCAGTAGATTACACACAAGATGACCGGCTCGATTTTAAAGCCGTAGACGAAATAGGATACCGCCGCAACCGCGGCGTTAATTGTAAAAATGATCCACAGCAGGTTGTGCTCCGGGTACTTGTGCTGAACAAGCGCGGCGAGCAGATCCGTTCCGCCCGTGCTGCTGTTGCGCTTCATGACGATGCCGTAGCAGAAGCCGCTGACGACGCCGCCCGCGATCGGCGCTAAGATAGCGCTGTTGCCCGTGTTATAGATAAAGAGAGACAGATCGACATAATCCAGCGCAAGAAGCATACCGGCGAAGCACGCGGCAAAGATTGCCGAGCGGATCGCATATTTATGCCCGATCATCAGGTAAACGACGACGACCAGCGGCACGTTGACGATGAACATCATGTAGCCGACCTTAAAGTCGAACAGATACTGCAGCATTGTCGCAAAGCCCGGAAGCCCCGCCGGTGCGAATTCATTCGGAAAGATAAAGATATGGTAGCTGAACGCCAGAAGCAGTGCAGCAAAAATGATGAGGGAAATATCCCGTACGTTGCGCCAGCCCTTCATTTCTGCCCTCCTAAGAGATAATACCTACCCATATATAGCAAGTTTACGCGGAAAAGTCAACAGCAAAAATGCTGCCGCGCATGCGGCAGCATTTTTGCTATGAATTAAAACAGGTTCTTTAGCGTATCTGCAACGCCGGAGAGCTTGTCGCCGGTGAGCTTCGCCTTGACGCCGGTCACAACGGTATCCAGCGCGCCGTCGGGAATATCGACGCCGATGATGCCCTCGATCGCCTTTTCCGGATTCTTCGTGAATTCCTCCGCCAGAGAGGGGTCCTTTTTGATCTTGTCGACGATCTCCGTGATCTTTGCCTTGATATCCATGGATTACTCCTTTACGATGGGAGCTTCCGGTGCGTTCTTCTTGACGGACTCAATGCCGTTCTTGCAGCCTGCCAGCGCCTTGTAGCCCTCGCCGATAGCAATGATCTGGCCGTTGGTCGCCTTCAGACGGAAGCGGAACTCGCCCGCCTTGTCCTTGTAGATTTCGAACTTCGGGTGCTTCTCGACCGCGTAGCCTTCCTCAGTCTGATTCTCGATCGCGGCGATCGGCGCGTTCTTCTTCACGCTGGCAATGCCCTTCTTGCAGGCGGCCTCCGTGGTGTAGACCTCGGAAGTCGCGATGACTTCGCCGTTGCCGGCCTTCAGATCAAATTTAATGCCGGTCGCGGTGGTACGAACAGAAAATTTACCCATGGTATGTATTCCTCCTGTTAGTTGTTTTTATTGGTTTCCCGCCTTCATTATAAACCATGAATTTTTGGATTTCAACACTTTTCGACATAAAATCCTTTACAGTTTTTGCATCAGCTCCACCGCAAACACGGCGAGGCAGGAGCAGGCGGCGACGACGACCAGACTGCGCTCGTGCAGAGACAGAAGCACAGCCACAGCAAATCCTGCCGCGGCGGCGTACCAGCTTCCGACCGAATAGAAAATCGCAGGGATCGTCATGACCGTCAGCACGGCGTAAGGGATATAGTACAGGAAGGACAGCAGAAAACGGTTCTCGATCTTCCGGCGGATCAAGACCATCGGCAGCATGCGGACAAGGTAGGTCACGCCCGCCATGACCGCCAGATAGAGGAAAAAGCTATGCATGGTCTTCCCCCTCCCCCACCGGCGCAAGAATCGCCATAATCGCCGCCGCGACGACGGCACAGATGATGACGCTAAAGCCGCTTGGAACGCTTTTCAAACCGGGAATGTAGGTAAACGCGCAGCTCAAAGCAACGGCGATCAGCACACAGCACGCCGTCGGGCGGTGTCCCTTCGCCTTCGGCAGGACGATGGCGATGAACATGCCGTAAATCGCAATGCCGAGCGCGGAGATCACGATTTCCGGCAGGAATTCGCCTGCCGCCGCGCCGAGGAGCGTGCCCGCGCTCCAGCCGAGAAACGGCGTGAGGATCAGACCGTACAGATACCTTCTGCCGACGCTCCCCTCCTGCGAGGAGGCGACCGCGAAGACCTCGTCCGTGTTGACGAAGGAGATCAGGAAGCGGTCGAGCAGCCGCACCGAGCCGCCGAGCTTCTGCGACAGAGAGACGGACATCAGCGCGTAGCGCAGATTGATCACGAGCTGCGCTACCGCCAGCTCGATCAGTGTTCCGCCTGTGGCAATGATCGGCACGGCGGCAAGCTGCCCCGCCGAGGTGACGTTCGTCATCGACATCAGCACCGCTTCCAAGACCGTCAGTCCGTGCGACAGCGCGAAGATGCCGAACGCGAACGCGACAGAGAGGTAGCCGAAGCAGATCGGCAGCCCGTCCTTAATCCCCTTGACAAACGTATTCTCTTCGCGCATACTCCGTCCCTCCCTTCGACGTTTTTTCCAATGATAGCACAAAGGTTCCGAGTTCGCAACGGGTAGAACGCAAAAACACCCATTATTAGGCTCAATCCAACGATTTCATTGCCTTTAATTGGGTTACGAACAGCCTTGGAAAATAACCTTGACAAATTTAGACTACTGTGATAGTCTAAATGCAGACTATCACAGTAGTCCGGGGGTGCCTATGAAACTTTACGACTCGGAGCTGCGGCTGATGGAGCTGCTTTGGGAACACGACGGCTGCACGGCAAAGGACTTGTCTATGCTTGCCGCAGACCGTATCGGTTGGAACAAGAACACGACCTATACCGTCCTGAAAAGGCTGGTAGAGAAAGGCGCGGTCGCGCGGAGCGAGCCGGGCTTCCGCTGTAATGCCCTGATCGAGCGGACACAGGTCGCCAGAGAGGAGACCGACGGGCTGATCAAAAGGCTTTACGGCGGGTCGCGCAAGGCGTTTTTCGCCGCTTTTCTGCAGCAGGAGCGATTGAGCGAGGAAGAGCTTGCTGCGCTGCGCGCTATGATCGACGGCTATGAAAAGTGATATCTTCTACTGGGTCTTGAACCTCAGCCTGCACGGAAGTCTGGTCTGCCTGCTGCTCTGGCTGCTGCGGCGCATTCGCCCAATCCCGCGCCGCGCAATCTATCCTCTGTGGCTCGGCGCGTCGCTACGGCTGACGATGCCCT
>CAJOMA010000029.1:31938-44225 GCA_905235655.1 uncultured Oscillospiraceae bacterium
GTGGAGCTTCATGGCGCTGCTCAAGCGCCTCGGCGCAAGAGAAGTCGCGCCGCCGACGTCCGTTCCGGTGTACGTGACCACCGCGAACTCCATACAGGCGGCGCAGAGCTATTTCCCGATCACCTATCAGACGGACGCGCTCCGAAGGCTGTTCGAGACCTGCGCCCTCATTTGGGTGATCGGTGCACTCGCGTGCCTTTTGACCGTGACGGCGCTCTATGTCATGACGCGGCTGGAGCTGCGCGGGGCAAAGCCGCTGCAAAAGGGCGTTTGGGAATCGGATCGGATCGTCTCGCCGGGGCTGGTGGGCGTTCTGCGTCCCAGAATCATGGTGCCGCCCGGGACGGACGGGAAGCTGCTGGACTATATCGTGCGGCACGAGAGCGTACATAAGCGGCGGCTGGACAATCTCTGGCGCATGCTTGCGCTTGCGATCTGCTGCCTGCACTGGTTCAATCCGGCTGTCTGGATCAGCCTCAAGCTGTTCTTTGCGGATATGGAGCTGAGCTGCGACGAGGCCGTGCTGCGAAAGCTGCCCGACGACGCGCGGAAGGAATACGCGCTGGCGCTGCTCAGCGCGGCGAAGGGAACGGACCTGTTCGTCTCCGCCTTCGGCGGCGCAAAGCTGCGGCTGCGGCTGCAGCGGGTGCTGTCCTATCGGCGTCTGACCGCCGGCGCGGCGATCGTCTTCGCCCTGCTCGCCGGCGCGGTCTTATCTCTTCTGGCATTTGGATAAAGGAGGCTGCTATGAAAAAAACACTGATTATTCTTTTCTGTCTTCTGCTTTGCGTCCCTCTGCACGGCTGCGGCGGCGAAACAGGGCAGACCAACCCAACACCGACCGAATCCGCTCCGTCCGAAACCGTTTTACCGCCCGAGCGTGAGACGGCACACCCCTCGCCGCAGCTCGATACGGATTTTCCCGTGCCGTCGCTCGACGATTTGCAGTCGATGCTGGGCAACGACAAGCTTTTGAGCGCGGAAGACATCACGGCGCCGGAAATGCTGGAGCAGACCGGTATGCGCCTGCTGTACTGCACGAGGCAAATGGAGCAGGAGGAAATCATCTCCGTGCACAGCGAGGTAGATCTACCGGGATTCTGCCTGCTGCTCGGACCGAACGGCTGCGCGCCGCTGCGAACCTTCTATTCTTATGCAGAGGACCCGCTCTGGGCGGATCTGGACGGCGACGGTACGGCTGAGCTCGTCTATCAGACGCCGGGGCCTACCTCCGGGCTCTATACCGAGGCGTTTTGGGCATACGGGCTGGAAGACGGCTTTCCGGTTTTGAAAGCATTCACGATATTAAATCTGAACTGGTCAAATACCGGCCATTTGGAGCAGGACGATAACCGCGTTGTATTCGTGTACGAAGGGGAACGTTACTCGCTGGCAATCGAGGAAAACCGGATCGTTTTCCCGGAGGGGCTTCCGGAGGAAGCGTCAGCTTGGGGCGGCGAGGAATGGGGGCTTGACGGCGCGTCCCTCGCACGGGTGCGGGAACTGTTTGCCGATTGGATCGTATTAGATACGAACTGCTGCGTGATCTGGCGCGTGCCGGAAGGCAGCGCAGACGGGTCGCCGGAGGTGTTTGCCGCGCTGTCAAATAACTGGCAGACCGTATCCGATTTGGTCAGCTTCCGCGTCGGAGCAGACGGAAAGCTCGGCGGCTGGCGTCCAATGACGCCGCTGATCAAAACTCCTACAGATTTAAACAGTCTGATCGGTCTGTCTGTGGACGAATTGGAAGAACAGCTCGGTCCGTGGCACTTTGACAGCGGCAGCGGGCTGTATCTGCTCGGCTGGTTCACCGAGGACAGTCTGCTGCTGCAAGTCAGCGCAGGTTCTACCGTTTCTTTTGCCTCGCTGTATGACCCCATGAAGAACGAGGTGATTGCAAGCACTGCAGTCCGCATCGTTGACGATATTTCGCTCGCGCCGTAAGCACTGAATAATTGAAAATAGGACTTGCTTTCGCAAGTCCTATTTTCTGGAGGTGCCGCCCAGATTTGAACTGGGGAGTGAAGGTTTTGCAGACCTTTGCCTTACCACTTGGCCACGGCACCGGATATGAAACAAGGAACGCAATGCGTTCCTTATTTTTTTGGAGCGGGTGACGAGGCTCGAACTCGCTACCTCCACCTTGGCAAGGTGGCGCTCTACCAGATGAGCTACACCCGCGGATGCAGGTGTTATTATAGCCACTCTTTTTCGGTTTGTCAAGGGTTATTTTTTTATTTTTTCATATCCCATATGATTTACGGGGCGTGTGTCGATTCCGCCGGGTCCGTCGGCGCGGTCGGCTCGGTCGGTTCCGTCGGCTCGCTCGGTTCCGTCGACCCGAACGGCTCCTCCGAAGTCGGCTTCACGGTCGGCACGGCGGGATTTTGCGTCGGCTCAGGCGGCTGCGTCGGTTCGGGCGGTTCGGTCGGCAGCGGCGTCTGAGGCAGCTCGGCGCGATCCCAGACGTAGCCCTCCTCCTCCAGCTCCTGCGCGGTCAGCAGCGCCAGATCATAGGTCTCGCGCTCGATCGAACGCATGAGGTCAATATAGTAGTATTCCCCATCCAGACAGATCATGTTCCAGTAGCGCGCGCTCTCGCCGCGCTGTCCAACGATAATCCGGCACTCGATTCCCGCGTCGCGGCATTCGGCGAAGAAGACGGAGGCGAAGGACAGGCTGTGCGCCTTGCCTTCGCAGAGCAGGCTGTAGGCGGGCATGACGGGCGTTTCCTCGCAGAGCGTATAGGAGAAGCGGGTCGTCAAAAAACGGCACAGACGATCGACACGTTCCGTGTCGTCCGTTTTGCTGCGGACATAGTTGGATGCGGACGCGAGCGTGGTGATGACGGTATCCTGCTTGACGCGCATTTCCTCGCGGGAATCGGGGTAGAGGAAATGCAGCTCCAGAATGCGCGTTTCGCCCGTCTCCGGGTAGATCTGCGCGACCAGCTCCGGCAGGGCTAGCATCTGCTCCGGATGCTCCAGACAGTAGGTGCGGATGTAGGATACAAAATCGGTTTCCCCGTAGGTGTGAATGCGCAGGGTCAGGGCGGGGGAATAGCTCGCCAGCGTGCCGTTGATCATGCTGCATGCGCCTTCGTCGCTGCCGACGTTGGTGATGGAATCAATCTCTGCGGCGCTGCGGCGGAAGACGATGTTCAGCGCGATGCTGCCCTCGCCGGCGTCGCCGGTCAGCTCCGCGTCGGCGAAGTCCACGGCGTAGGCGCCGATGGGGTCCTCCTTGGTCGCGTACTGTACGGTCCTTGCAAGGTCACCCGCGATATCGCCGCGATAATCCGCAACGAGGATGACGCTGTGCTCCGTCCAGTCGTTGATCATGGATAGCACGGCGCTGCGCAGCTCCTCTTCGTTGTGCACGGTAGGCGGCGGTGCCTCCTCGGTCGGATCGGGCTGTGTATAGGGCTCCTCGCTGTGCGGGGTAACGGAGCGGTACTCGTCTCCGACCCAGATGCCGCAGGCGGTCAGCCCGCTGAACAGGACGCACAGGATCAGCAAAGAAGCGATTGCTTTTTTCACGGGACGGACCTCCTTTCTCACAGGTTACAATTCGTAGCGGTCATAAGCCTTGAAGCCGTCGCCGAGCACCTGCTGCGCGTCCTGCAGAATCAGGAAGGCGTTGGGGTCGATCGTCATGACGAGCTCCTTGAGCTGAGCGAGCTGCTTTTTCTTCACTGCGGTCAGCAGTACGGTTTTGTCCGTGCGGGAGTAATACCCCGCGCCGTCCAGCAGCGTCACGCCGCGGTCGAGCTTGAGCGCGATGGCGTCTGCAATCTGCTCGTGTCTGTCAGAGACGATCAGGGCGACCTTGGCATAGTCAAAGCCGTAGACGACCTTGTCCAAAACCGTGCAGGAGACGACGAGCGTAGCGATGCTGTAAAGCGTGTTGTTAAAATCGCCGTAAACGAAGCCGGTTACCACGGCGATGCTGAGATCGAGGCAGAGCAGAAGCCTGCCGATCGGCAGGTTGCGCAGGCGCAGCTTCAGCACGCGCGCCACAATGTCGCCGCCGCCGGTCGACGCGCCGACGAGAAAGACGACGCCGATGCCCGCACCGATGATGACGCCTCCGAAAATTGCGGCAACAAACGGATCGACCTTCGGAACGGGAAGAATTGCCTTGAAAAGGTCAAAGCAGACGGAGGTGGTCGCCATGCCCAGCAGAGAGCTGAAAAAGAAATACTTGCCGATCGTCCTGTATCCGAGAATGAACAGCGGGACGTTGATCAGCACGGTCAAAACGCCGATGCTGAGCCACTTGTTGTTCACGGCGTAGGAAATCAGCATGGCGACGCCGGACGCGCCGCCGCAGTTGATGCCGTTGGGATCGAGGAAGAGCTCGAAGCCGAGGGAGAACACGGCGCTGCCGACGATGATCATCAGTATTTTTCCGATATTCCGCTTCATGGCGTCACAGCTCCATCTCGATCTGCTTTTCTTCCGCATTCTCCTGCTTGAGCAGCGCGCCAGCGGCGGGAATGGTACGGGTGCGGTAGCGGGAGGCGTTGGCAATGCCGCTGTCCTCCAGCAGGACGGCGCGGTGCAGCGTCGCCTTTCGCTTGAGCGTCATCACGCTCACGCCCTGCGTCGTGCGGGTCGCCTTGGGCGCGAGCTGCGCCGTGGAGAAGATCAGCGCGCGTCCCTCGGAGGAATAGAGCACGAGCTGCGTATCCTCCTTGAGCAGGAGCACCGACCTTAAGGGGCTCTTGTCGCAGTACGCGCCGGTCAGCTTGCGGCGGTTGGACTTGGTCGCGTAGGCGGAAAGCTCCACCTTGGCGACCTTGCCGTTTTCGTAGACAAAGATCACATTGCCCGTGTAGTCGCCGGGGAAGCAGACTGACAGGACGTTCTCGCCCTCGTCGAAGCCGAGCTTGCCGGGCAGGTAGCTGCCGAGCAGGGAGGCCTTGCAGTCCTCGAAATCAGCGCAGCGGGTCTTGTAGACCTGATATTTGTCGGTGAAGACGAGGAATTCGGCGCGGTTGGTCGTTTCGAGCGAGAATTGCAGGCTGTCGCCCTCCTTGAACTTCTGCTCGCCGGACATACGCAGCGACAGCGGGGTGATCTTCTTGAAATATCCCTCCTTGGAGACGAAGACGGTGACGGGATAATCCGGCGCGTCGTCGTCCTCCTCGGGCAGCTCGATCTCGTGGTCGTAGACGATGCCGCTCTTGCGGTCGGCACCGTACTTTTCCGCGATCGCGTCGAGCTCCTTGACGATCACGCCGCGAATCTTCCGCTCGCTCTTGAGCAGGTCTTCCAGCTCGGCGATCTCCGCCTCGAGATCGTCGACCTCCTGCGTGCGCTTTAGGATATATTCCTTGTTGATGTTGCGCAGCTTGATTTCCGCGACAAACTCCGCCTGCACCTTGTCGATGCCGAAGCCGATCATCAAATTGGGGACGACCTCCGCCTCGGCTTCTGTCTCGCGGATGATGCGGATAGCCTTGTCGATGTCGAGCAGGATGCGCTTGAGACCCTTGAGCAGATGGAGCTTTTCCGCCTTTTTCTGCTTCTGGTAGTAGACGCGGCGGCGGACGCATTCGGTGCGCCACGCCGTCCATTCCTCGATGATATCCCGCACGCCGAGGACCTGCGGCATACCGGCGATCAGAATGTTGAAGTTGCAGCCGAAGGAATCGAGCAGGGGCGTCGCGCGGAAGAGCTTCTGCATGAGCTTCTCCGGATCGACGCCGCGCTTGAGGTCGATCGTCAGCTTCAGACCGGAAAGGTCGGATTCGTCGCGGATATCGCTGATCTCGCGAATCTTGCCCGCCTTGTTCAGCTCCGAGACCTTGTCGATAATCGCCTCGATCGTCGTGGTATAGGGGATTTCATAAATCTCAATGAGGTTTTCTTCTTTCACATAGCGCCAGCGGGCGCGAATCTTCACGCTGCCTCTGCCGGTACGGTAGATTTCCGACATTTCCTCCGGATTGCAGAGGATTTCGCCGCCGGTGGAGAAGTCCGGCGCGGGCATGTATTCCAGCAGATCGCAGTCGGGATTTTTGATCCACGCGGCGGTCGCCTTGCAAGCTTCGCGGAGGTTAAAGCCGCAGATATTGCTCGCCATGCCGACGGCGATGCCCATGTTCGCGGACACCAGCACGTTCGGGAAGGCGGTGGGCAGCAGGGTCGGCTCCTGCGTGGAATTGTCGTAGTTATCGACAAAATCTACGGTCTCGCAGTCGATGTCGCGGAAGATTTCCTCGCAGATGGGGTCGAGCTTCGCCTCCGTGTAGCGCGAGGCGGCGTAGGCCATGTCGCGGGAGTAGATTTTGCCGAAGTTGCCCTTGGAGTCCACGAACGGAGTCAAAAGCGTTTCATTGCCGCGGGCGAGACGCACCATGGTTTCGTAGATTGCGGCGTCGCCGTGCGGGTTGAGGCGCATGGTCTGCCCGACGATGTTCGCAGACTTCGTGCGCGCGCCGCGGAGCAGTCCCATTTTATACATGGTATAGAGCAGCTTGCGGTGCGAGGGCTTGAAGCCGTCGATCTCGGGGATCGCGCGCGATACGATGACGCTCATGGCATAGGGCATGTAGTTGACGGTCAGCGTATCGGTGATCGGCTGCTCCAGCACCTCGGCGCGCAGACCCTCCACGCGGGAGGTGTCCGGCGCAATCTGCTGTGTCGATTCTTTTTTCTTTCGTGCCATTTAGATACCGTCCTTTGTCAGGAGAGATCGGCCAGATCGAGATACTGGCTGCCGTTTTCGGCAATATAGTCCTTTCTGCCCGCCAGATTGTCGCCCAGCAGCAGATCGAAGTAGAGCGCGGTTTTCTCCGCATCCTCCGGTACGACCTTGATCATGCGGCGGGTCGCGGGATTCATGGTGGTCAGCGCCATCATTTCCGGGTCGTTTTCGCCGAGACCCTTGCTTCTGGCGACGGTGACCTTCTGATCGCCGATTTTTGCGAGAATCTCCGCCTTTTCCGCCTCGCTGTAGGCAAACCACGTCTTGTCCTTTGTGTTGATTTCATACAGCGGAGACTCCGCGATATAGACGTAACCCTCGCGGATCAGGGTCGGAACCAGCCGGTAGAGCATGGTCAGGATCAGCGTGCGAATCTGGTAGCCGTCCACGTCCGCGTCGGTGCAAATGACGATCTTGTTCCAGCGCAGATTGCCGAGGTCAAACTCCGCGATATCCTTCACGCGCTTGTCCTTGACCTCCACGCCGCAGCCGATGACGAGCAGCAGATCGGTGATGATCTCGCTCTTGAAGATCCTGCCGTAGTCGGCTTTCAGACAATTCAGAATTTTGCCGCGGACGGGCATAATGCCCTGAAATTCCGCGTTGCGCGACTGCTTGACGCTGCCCAGAGCGGAATCGCCCTCGACGATATACAGCTCGCGCAGCGCTGCGTCGCGGCTGCGGCAGTCGACGAATTTCTGCACGCGGTTGGAGATATCCAGCGAGCCGGACAGCTTCTTTTTGACCGTGATACGGGCTTTTTCTGCGGTCTCACGGCTGCGCTTGTTGACCAGCACCTGATCGGCGATCCGGTCCGCCTCCTGCTTGTTCTCAATGAAGTAGACCTGCAGGCGGCTGCGGAGGAATTCCGTCATCGCCTCCTGAATGAAGCGGTTGTTGATCGACTTCTTGGTCTGGTTTTCATAGGAGGTCTGCGTGGAGAAGCAGTTCGTGACGATCACAAGGCAGTCCGCCACGTCCTGAAAGGTGATTTTCGCTTCGTTCTTGATATATTTGCCCGTCTGCTTGAGATAGGCGTCGATCGCGTAGACAAAGGCGTTGCGAACCGCCTTGTCCGGCGCGCCGCCGTGCTCCAGCCACGAGGAATTGTGGTAGTATTCCAGCAGGCTCATGCTGCGCGAGAAGCAGACCGCCGCGGAGATCTTGACCTTGTAATCAGGCTTGTCCTCGCGGTCGCGGCCCTTGCGCTCGCATTCCCAGAGCTGCGGCATCGTGAAGGAATTGCCCTCGGTCAGCTCGGTAATATAGTCAAGGATACCGCGCTCATAGCGGAATTCCGTCGTCTCAAATTTGCTTCCCACCTGGTTGCGGAAGCGGAAGGTGACGCCTGCGTTGACGACCGCCTGTCGCTTGAGGACGTCCATATAGTAGGACACGGGGATGTCGATATCCGTGAAAACATCCAGATCGGGTCTCCAGCGGAAGCAGGAGCCGGTCTTTTTGCGGTCGGCGGGCTCCTTCGTCATCTTGCCGACGATCTCGCCCTTTTCAAAGTGGAGCGTGTATTTGAAATTGTCGCGGTAGATTCTCGCGTCGAAAAACTCCGAGGCGTACTGCGTCGCGCAGGTGCCCAGACCGTTCAGACCCAGCGAATATTCGTAGTTGTCGCCGGTGATGTTGTTGTACTTGCCGCCGGCGTACATCTCGCAGAAGACCAGCTCCCAGTTATACCGCTGCTCTTTCTCGTTCCAGTCCACCGGGCAGCCGCGCCCGAAGTCCTCGACCTCGATGCTCTTGTCCTCATAGCGGGTCACGACGATCAGATCGCCGTAGCCCTCTCTGGCTTCGTCGATCGCGTTCGACAGAATCTCGAACACAGCGTGCTCGCAGCCGGTCAGATCGTCCGAGCCGAAAATTACGGCAGGACGCTTGCGGACGCGGTCGGCGCCTTTGAGCGTGGTAATGCTTTCGTTTCCGTATGCTTGTTTCTTTGCCATTCTGATCCCTCACACATTTTGTGCACATTATCGCATAATAATCCACTATATATAGTATATCCCTGAAAAACAAAAAAGTCAAGCCGCGACAGTGCGGAGGGTGGGAGGAGGATACAGGGGACAGGTGAGGATGGGAAACGAATGCGGAATTAGGAATTGTCCGACCAACCGTGTCATTGCCCGACTTGCTCTGTGAGCACAGCCCTTAGCGACGAAGGACGGGATCGCGAGCTGACGACCACATTTTTGCGCGCGGGACTTGTAATTTCGACCGCTTTCGGATAAAATGAAAAAAAGACGAACAAGGAGGGCGGCAGCATGAGCGATAAGCCCCAACAGGAGAAAAAAACGAAGAAACGGCACGACAGCGACGCCAAGATTCGCCGTTTTCTGGCGATCGTGCTGTCGCTGATTGCGATTTTCATGACCGTGCTGGTGTTCTATACGCTGCGGCACAGCAGCAGCGATCCAACGGTCACGGAAGGAAAGACGAAGAGCTGGACGCCGGAGACCACGGCTGCGACGGAGCAGACTGAGGCGACCGAGGCGACGGAGCCGACGGAGCCGACGGAGTATGTCGATCCGGTGCTCTACGCGGCGCAGCAGACGCTTGGCGGCATGACGCTGGAGGAAAAGGTTTATCAGCTCTTCTTCGTGACGAATCATGAGCTGACGGGTACATACTACGCCAGTACGGCGGGCGAAGAGACCCGCGAGGCGCTGCAGAGCAAGCCGGTCGGCGGCGTTGTGTTCGACAGAGACAATATTTTCGGACGCGACCAGCTTGCGGCAATGATCGAAGATACGCAGTCGTATTCCGCGATCCCGCTCCTGATCGGCATCGAGGAGGAGGGCGGCCTCGAGCAATATTCCTATCTCCGGACGATCGGCGTTACGGGCCGCTACAGCGAAATGGGCGTCTACGGCGACGGCAACGAGGCCGACCGCGTCTATGAGATCGGCAACGAGATCGGAACGGCGCTCACCAGTATCGGCTTCAACGTTAACCTTGCGCCGGTGGCGGATACGCTGGTCAATCCCTACAATCCGGAGCTCGGCGCAGCCGGCGGACGCCGCGCGTTCAGCAGCGATCCGGAGATCACGGCGGGATTGGTCGAGCAGATGGTCAAGGGTCTGCACAGCGGCGGCTGCATGTCCTGCCTGAAATACTTCCCCGGACTGTCCGCCTCCAATACGGACAGCCGCTACGGGACCGCTGTTTCCAATCAGACGATGGAGGAGCTGCAGGCCAATCTGCTCCCGTTCAAAACAGGCATTGAAAACGGCGCGGAGATGATCATGGTATCGCACCTGTGCCTGCCCGGCATTGTGGAGCTGCCGGACGGCGAAGACCGGCCTGCCGATCTGTGCGAGCAGATTGTGACCGATCTGCTTCGCGCGCAGCTCGGCTATGACGGCGTCGTGATGACCGATTCCTTTGAGAAGGGCGCAATCAGCTATCACTACGACGCCGGCGCGGCAGCGCTCGCGGCGATTCAGGCTGGCTGCGACATCATCTATATGCCCGATGATCTGGAAGCTGCGGCGCAGGCGATCATCGCGGCGGTCAATAACGGGACGCTGACAGAGCAGCGCATCAACGAGAGCGTCCTGCGCATTCTGACGCTGAAATACGCGCACGGACTTCAGTAATGCGCAATGCTCAATGCACAATGCGCAATGAGCGATGGGAGGACGGAATTTGAAGACGGACAATCTGATCGTTGAAAAAAGCAAGGCGTTGGCACTGCGAATTATCAAATTATACAAATATCTATGCGGCGATAAAAATGAATACATTTTGTCCAAGCAGATCATGCGGAGCGGAACGAGCATTGGAGCAAATGTGCGAGAAGCAACGAGAGCGCAAAGCAAAGCAGATTTCCATACAAAAATTGCGATTGCGTTGAAGGAAGCCGAAGAAACGGCCTACTGGCTTGAATTGTTATTTGAAAGTGATTATCTGGAAACGGAAGCATATAACAGCATTTATTCTGATTGTAATGAAGTCTGCGAAATTTTGATGTCAATATCCAAAACAGGAAGAGAGGATAAATGCACAATGGGCGATGTGAGTAATTGAGCATTGAGCATTGAGCATTGAGCATTGTTATGCAAGTTTGGAACAGAAAAGAACTGGTCGAGGAGCCGGAGGTCGGCGCGGGCGCGATCCGCTTCGCCTACGGCAATCCCTTCGGGCGATTTCTCGCCAAGACGATCCTGTGCAGAAAATTTGTTTCAAATCTCTACGCGGCGTGGCAGCGGTCCGCTCTGTCAAAGGGGAAGGTAAAGAAGTTCATGGTGCAGTACCGCATTTCCGCGGAGGACTGCACGACGCAGGATTTTCCGAATTTCAATGCCTTTTTCACCCGGCAGCGGAAAGATTATGTAAACCTCACGGCGGAAAATGAGCTGCCCGCGATTGCGGACAGCAAGCTGACTGCCCTGCCGATCAGCGCGGGCTGCCGCTTTCATATCAAGGGCGTGCCCTACACGACGGAGGAACTGCTGGAGGATAAGGCGCTTGCGGCGGAATACCGCGGCGGGCTGTGCCTGATCTTCCGCCTTTCGCCGGACGACTACCACCGCTACGTCTATCCCGACGGCGGCGCGCAGGAGCCCTGCCGTCATATCCCCGGCGTGCTGCACACGGTCAACCCCATCGCGGCGGACATGAAGGTCTACCGCAGGAACGCCCGCACGGTGCAGAAGCTGCACACGGAGCACTTCGGCGACGTTCTGCAGATGGAGGTCGGCGCGCTGCTGGTCGGCAAAATCGTCAACCACGTCGAGGGCGAGGCGGCGTTCTCCAAATTGCAGGAGAAGGGCTATTTCGCCTACGGCGGCTCCACGGTGATCCTGCTTTTGAAGCAGGGCGTTGCCCGCATCGACGAAGATATTTTGAGCTGCTCCGCGCAGGGGATCGAGACGAAGGTGCGCCTCGGCGAGCGGATCGGAGTCAGCGCATGAGCAGCCGATTCTTCCAAAATCGGGACTGCGAATACTTCCCGTGCCACAAGGTCGCCGATCCGGCGGACTTCAACTGCCTGTTCTGCTCTTGCCCGCTCTATGCCCTCGGCGAAAACTGCGGCGGCAGCTTTACCTTTACGAAAGACGGCGTGAAGGATTGCTCTGCCTGCCTTTTCCCGCACCGTCCGGAAAATTATCCCCGCGTCTGCGAAAAGCTCGGTGAACGGATCGAGCAGTGCAGAAAGAAATAACGATATACATAACGGAAATTCCGCTGATTACCGCCGACGCGAATGAAAAAATGCACCTGTCGGGGAAAAGCGATTGATTTTTTCTCCGGCAGGTGTTATAATCATCTCAATGCAGGTGTAGTTCATCGGTAGAACATCAGCTTCCCAAGCTGAATAGGGGGGTTCGACTCCCCTCACCTGCTCCAAAGAAAACGGAGGGCTTTATGCCCTCCGTCAGACTGTCAAAAAAGTCCGTAACCGTCAAAATCAAACAAACATTTTGAGTATTTTGCGCTGATTGAACTTTTTATGTTATTTCGGAGTTTTTCAAACTTTCGAGACGCTAAAAATGCTTGCTTTGCAAGGATTTTGACTTACTGCGCAACTTGCACTCTACCGTATCTATATACGCCTA
>CAJOMA010000030.1:0-20310 GCA_905235655.1 uncultured Oscillospiraceae bacterium
ATTGGAAAACGTGCGAAAATACTCGAACTGTGCGCGCCGCGGATCGCTCGTCATGTCGATGATCTTCATGCGAGGTCCTCCATTGCGCTGCGGATACGCCCGACGGACCTTTCGCTGCCGAGGAGCTGCATGACGGTGTAGAGGTCGGGAGAATTGGTCTTGCCGGTCACGGCGACGCGCAGGAAGGTTGAAACGTCCGCGACCGAGCCGGGGTAGGCATCGGGATTTGCCTTGTACTCCTTCATGTCGGCGGCGAAGCCGATTTCGGCGGTGACCGCCTTGACCTTGTCGAACCATGCGGCCGCGTCGTCGGTCGGGTCGTAGACCGCGAGGAATTTTTCCAGCGCGGTGCGGATCACGGCGCGGTCAAAGTCCGCCGGGAAGCCCTCGGAGACAAAGTACTCGTCATAGAAAAAGCCCATATACGGCTTGACGTCCTTCCACGTCGCCAGATCCTTGCGCGGCTTTTTGCCGCCTCTGCCGATGGCGAGGATCGTCTTGGCGTAGTCCGGATCGCGCTTTAACACGGCGGCGAAATCGGGGGCGAACTCCTCGGCGTACTCCACGGCGAGCGCATAGACCGTCTCCGCGTCCATGCGGGCGATCTCGTTCTTGGAAACGTCGCACAGCTTCGCGTAGTCGAACAGCGCGCCGGCGGGATTCAGCTTCTTATAGGAGAACTTGAACTCGTCGGACGGCGCGGTCGGATTCGCCTTGCGCCAGTCCTCGTAGTTGGAGTTGAGCAGGGTCATGATATACTCATAGACCGCGCGAACCGGAAAGCCCTCCGCCTTGTAGTAGGTCAGGGCGAGCTCCGGATCCTTGCGCTTGGAGAGCTTGCGCTTGGACGTGCCGTCCATCTTCATCAGCGGCCCGATATGCACATACTTGGGCAGCTTGAAGCCCAGCGCGCGGAAGAGCTGCAGGTGGAACGGCAGGCTCGGCAGCCATTCGTCGCCGCGCACCACATGGGTCGTGCGCATGAGATGATCGTCCACCGCGTGGGCGAAGTGGTAGGTCGGAATGCCGTCGGATTTCAGAAGCACCTGATCGACGTCGTTTTCCGTAACGTTCAGCACGCCCTTGACCAGATCGGTGAATTTGAACTTATTCTCAACCGAGCCGGTGGAGCGGAAGCGCAGAACCCAGGGCTTTCCCGCCTCGACTGCTGCCTTGACGTCCTCGAACGGGCGGTCGCGCCAGATCGCGTACTCGCCGTAGTAGCCGAAATTGACCTTTCGCGCCTCCTGCAGCTCTCGCATCCGGGTCAGCTCCTCCTCCGTGCAGAAGCACGGATAGGCATCGCCCTGCTCAACCAGCTTCTTGGCGTATACGTGGTAGATGTCCGCGCGCTGACGCTGGCGGTACGGGCCGTAGCAGCCTGCCTCGCCGTCGACCGTCACGCCCTCGTCAAAGCGGATGCCGTAATGCTTCAGCGTGCTGATAAGCACCTCCACCGCGCCGGGCACCTCACGTCTGGCATCCGTATCCTCCACGCGCAAAAACAGCACGCCGCCGGACTGGTGCGCCATGCGCTCGGAGATCAAGCCCTGCACCAGATTGCCCAGATGGACAAAGCCCGTAGGCGACGGCGCCATGCGCGTGACGACCGCGCCCTCGGGGACGCTGCGCTCCGGAAAGCGCGCCTCGAGCTCCTCCGGCGTCATCGTGACGTTCGGGAATAAATAATTTGCAAGTGCAATCGTATCCATTGCCGTTTCCTCTGCTTCTTACTTAAAATACTTTGCAAGATTTGAAAAATCAATGCCGCGGAACTCCCAGTCCGCCTCGTCGATCTCCTCTGCGGTCGTCAGAATGTCGAGATACCATTTCCCGTCGACCTTGATCATCACCAGCGCAATGGGGTCCTGCGTCAGCCTGCGTTCCGGGATCTCGACCTCGAGCCGAACGATCGACGCCGCCTCCACATAGCCGTCCTCGGTGCCAAAGCACACCTTGTATTTCTCGTCAATGTCCTTGACGTAATCCGCGTCGCGTTCCTGCGTGTCGAGAATCTTGACGGTCGCTTCCTTCAGATTCACCGTGTCGGAAACGTAATCCAGCACGGCGGGCGGCAGCATTTTCAGCGCTGCGTTCGCGTCCATCTCGATGATCGCGTCGCACAGATCGTCCGCCGCGTTCTTCGCCCCGTTGCCGGGGAGCGCGAAGGCAATGACAAGAATCAGCAGCAGAACCGCGGCTGCCGCGCCGAGCATCATAAGAAGGCGCTTTTTATTGGCGGGATCCTTCGTGCCGTTGACCGGCTTTGCTATCTGCTCGCCGCAGGATGTGCAGAACTGCACGTCGCTCGGATTCTGCGCGCCGCATTTGGGACAGTTCATGATGAGTTCCTCCCTGTTTGTCTATCATAGTAGCATTATTGTAATACAGCGCTCTTTCTTTGTCAAGCAAAGCCGAGGGCTGCCGTCTGCGACCGCCCTCGGCTTGGACTTGCATTTTTTTATGAATTTGTTATAATATCAGTACGGCAGGAAAAGCATGCGGCACAGCAGCATGGCGAGCACCGGGATCGCCGCGCCGGCAAAGAGCTGCGCCGCCGAATGCCTGCCGAGCTTTTTGCTCGCCCAGAAGATCGGCGTCAGAAGCAGATAGCCGATCAAAAACCAAGGATTCGCGTAAAGCGCCAGCATGGCGATCGGGCCGGAGCAGCCGCAGGTGTGGCCGCTCGCCTTGAAGTGCAGCAGCGTGCAGACCGCGATCCCGACGCCGGAGATCAGATAGGTGCCGAACAGCACCTTTTCCGTCGCCGTTCCGCCGCCGAGCATGGCAAGCAGAAAGCCGCCGATGTAACCGGCAACTGAAAAAGCGACCGCGAGATTCCGCTGGCCGTCCCTGCCCTTTTTGCGCAGCGACGGGATCGCGCAGGAGACCGGATAGGCCAGCAGCGGCAGCGCGGTGAGAAAGCCCAGCGCCGCAAGATAGTGGCCCGCAGACGTGAAACTGTCCGGCAGCAGAAGAAACAGCAGCGAGCAAAGAATCGCCGCAAACACCGGCGCGGTCGTCAGAATGCGGATGGCTTTTGCGAGTTTTTCTGTCAACGAGATCACTCCCTCTATGCTTTGGCCTTAGTATACCCGCTGTCCCCCGGATTTGTCACGCCACCGATCGGAGCGCGGCGGTTACCCTGCCGAGATACCCCTCCACTGCGGCTCGACCGCAGCTCTACTGACAGTAGAATCCCAGTATTATCAAGCCTTTACAGGAAGGAAACATTATGTTTGAATCGGAAGACGCCCTGCGGCAGTTGATCGCAGAAAACATAGCCTATTACCGCCATCAGAACGGAGATACGCAGGCCGATCTGGCGGAAAAGCTGAATTATTCGGATAAGTCCGTCTCCAAATGGGAGCGCGGCGAAGGCACACCCGATATTTTTATCCTGTCCAAAATCGCCGATCTTTACGGCATCACGGTGCAGGATCTTCTGCGGACGAAAAAGGTGCCGAAATCCCATACGCGGCATGTACTGATCAATCTGCTCGCCATCGGTCTGGTCTGGCTGACGATGACGGTGCTCTACTGCGCAGCGAAAATCCTCGGCATTCTGCCGGATTGGGCGTGGCTGCTGTTCATCTACGCCATTCCCGTCTCCGCCATCGTGTGGACCGTGTTCAGCGGCCTGTGGTGGAGCCTGCTGCTGCAGGCAATCTCCAGCTCGCTGATTATATGGGGCGTCGGTCTGAGTCTGGTGCTGTCCATCCATCTGGACTCTGTCTTTTTGCTGCTCGTGATCTGCGGCGTCCTGCAGGTGCTGCTGATTCTGTTCTTCCTTTTGAAGTATCAGAACAGAAAGAAAAAATCGTAAGCGAGGCATTGTGATATGCTGAAAGAAAATATCGTCCGCGACTATAGTTCCATATTGGAAGAGGAGCTTGTCCCCGCGACGGGCTGCACCGAGCCGATCGCTATCGCCTACTGCGCCGCCGTCGTGAAAAAGCTGCTCGGCAGGCTGCCGACACGCGTGGAAGCAACGGTCAGCGGCAATATCCTGAAAAACGTCAAGAGCGTCATCGTGCCGAACACCGGCGGACACAAGGGCATCCGTTCCGCGATTGCCGCCGGCATGGTCGCGGGCGACGCAGACCGAGGCCTGCAGGTCATCGCCGACATTCCGGAGGATCGGCGTGCGCAGCTCGACGCTTTTCTGCACAGTGCGCAGCTCGACGTGATCTGCGGAAGCTCGCCGTACAAGCTGGATATCGACATCCGCGCCGAAGCGGGCGACGACTGCGCGCGGGTACGGATTGCCAATCGCCATACCAACATCGTCCGCATGGAGCATAACGGGAAAATTCTGCGTGATCTTCCGATCGCAGACGCCGCTGAGGAGCACAGGACAGACAAAAGCTGTCTCAATGTGGAGAATATCGTGCGTTTTGCCGATACCGTACCGCTCGACCGCCTGGAGCCGCTCCTGCTGCGGCAGATCGAGCAGAACTCCGCCATTGCGGAAGAGGGTCTGCGCGGCGCGTGGGGCGCACAGATCGGACGAATTTTATTGGAAGACTATGGGAATGATATCAAGCAGAGAGCGAAAGCCTACGCCGCCGCCGGAAGCGACGCCCGTATGAGCGGCTGCGATATGCCCGTCGTCATTCTCTCCGGCTCCGGCAATCAGGGCATCACCGCCTGCATGCCGGTCGTCGTCTACGCCAAGCACATCGGCGCAACGCAGGAACAGCTCTGCCGCGCGCTGATCGTCTCCGATCTGGTCACGGTACATCAGAAGAGCGGCATCGGCAGGCTCTCGGCCTACTGCGGCGCCATTTCCGCCGGAGTCGGCGCGGGCGCGGGAATCTGCTATCTGCTGGGCGGCGGCTTTTCCGCCGTTGCCCATACCGTCGTCAACGCGGTCGCAATTCTCTCCGGAACGATCTGCGACGGCGCGAAGCCGTCCTGCGCCGCGAAGATCGCCGCCGCCGTGGACGCGGGGATTATGGGCTATCGCATGTATCTGCACCACAAGGAGTTTCGCAGCGGCGAGGGCATTGTCGCCGGCAGCGTAGACGACACGATCGCCAACGTCGGCATGCTCGCCCAGGAGGGTATGCAGGAAACGGATAGCACCATCCTGCGGATCATGCAGGGCGGCGACTGTATTTGATTTTTATAATTCGTTTGTTTCTCCGTCACAATTCGGTAACAAACGCGCTTTATGATGTGAGTAATTCCACGGAGCAAAAGGAGATTTTTGCCATGAACGAAAACGAATATATGTTTGAGCGGTCGTCCGAGCCTGTTCAGCAGACGTCCGACGTGAGCGATCCCGCACCCCGGCAGGCGGAAACGCCGTATCAGGCCGCGCCGCAGCCGCGTCCCGTTTATTCTTATCAGCAGCCGTATCAGCCGCGCCCCGCTGCGCCGTATCAGCCGCAGCGCGCCATCCGTCAGGAAAAGCCGAAGAAAAAGCGCATGACCATGCGCATCGCCGTCGTCGCGCTGTGCTGCGCCGTGCTCGGCAGTCTGCTCGGCGGCGGAGCGGTCGGTCTGGTCATGCACCGCATGTATCAGCGAGATCAAGCCGCTGTCACGGATACCGCTGCGCCGCAGACTGCGGAAGCGGTCAAGCAGCAGACGGAAGCCCCCGCCAGACAGCAGGCGGAAACCCCTGCCAGACCCGTTTCGACCGGCGGTCTGAAAACACCGGCGCAGGTCTATGAGGAAAATGTCGGCGCTGTGGTCGGCATTGCCAACGAGGGCACGACCTACAACGTCTTCGGCCAGCGTTCCGCGACCGCAAGCTCCGGCACCGGCTTTGTTGTCAGCTCCGACGGCGAGATCCTGACGAACTACCACGTCGTCAAAGGCGCAAACAAGCTCACTGTCACGCTCTATGACGGCAGCGACTATACCGCGACGCTGCTCGGCTATGAGACCGAGAGCGATATTGCCCTGCTGAAGATCAACGCGACCGGTCTGCAGACCGTCACGATCGGCGACTCCGACTCACTGCTGATCGGCGACGAGGTCGCCGCGATCGGCAATCCGCTCGGCGAGCTGACCTACAGCATTACCGTCGGCTTCCTCAGCGCGAAGGATCGCGCCGTCAATACCGACGGCACGCCGATCAACATGATGCAGATCGACGCCGCCATCAACCCCGGCAATTCCGGCGGTCCGCTGTTCAATCTGTACGGTCAGGTCATCGGCATCACCACCGCGAAGTATTCCGGCACCACGGGCTCCGGCGCAAGCATCGAGGGAATCGGCTTCGCCATTCCGATCAACGACGCGCTCTCCATCATCGACGAGCTGCGTGAAAACGGAACGGTGCTCAACCGCGCCTTCATCGGCGTCAACGTCTCCGATGTCACAGCGGAGCAGAAGCAAAACGGTCTGCCGGACGGCGCCTTCATCATGTCCGTCGTGCGCGGCAGCAGCGGCGATAAGGCGGGCCTGCAGGCGGGCGACGTGATCACCGCGGTATCCGGCACCGCCGTCAAGGGGATCAACGGTCTGACGCAGGCGCTCAAGCGCTTCCGCGGCGGCGACAGCGCCGTGCTCACGGTCTACCGCGGCGGAAAGTCCATTGATCTGGAGATCGTCTTTGACAGCAAGGAAAATCAAACGGCAGAGCCGGTTGAGCCGACCGACGATATCACGACGGAGACCGAAACGGTCGATCCGTTCGACTTCTTCCCGTGGGACCTGATCCCGTAAGCGGTGTTTCCTCATGATATTGACAACACGGCGGCTGATCCTCCGCCCTTGGGAGGAATCGGACGCGGAAAGCCTGTTTGAATATGCAAAAGACCCGGCGGTCGGTCCCTCTGCGGGCTGGCCGCCGCATACCTCTGTCGAGAACAGCCGCGCGATCATCCGCGCCGTGCTGTCCGCCTCGGAAACCTACGCGGTCTGCCGAAGGGAGGACAACCGCGCGATCGGCAGCGTCGGACTGATGCGCGGCAGCCGGAGCCGCCTTGACCTGCCCGATACGGAGGGCGAGATCGGCTACTGGATCGGCGTACCCTTCTGGGGGCAGGGGCTGATCCCCGAGGCGGTGCGGGCGCTGACGCGCCACGCCTTTTGCGATCTGAACCTGCAGACGCTGTGGTGCGGCTATTTCGATGGCAACGAAAAATCGAAACGCTGTCAGGAAAAATGCGGCTTTGTCTACCATCACACCGACAGGGACATTCTCTGGGAGCTGACAGGGCAAACGCTCACCGAGCACATCACGCGCCTGACCCGCGAGGACTGGGGCGCGCGAACGGAGGGAACTTGATATGGCAACGTCCAAAGACTTTCACGATTACGTCATGGAGCAGCTTTCGCACGTCGGGGAGGTAAGCTCGCGCAAGATGATGGGCGAATACTGCGTCTATTACCGCGGAAAAATGGTCGCCGAGCTCTGCGACAATCAGCTCCTGCTCAAGCCGACGCCCGCCGTGCTCCGCCTGCTGCCGGACGCGCCGAGAGCGTACCCCTACGAGGGCTCGAGGACGCTGATGGCCGTCGTGGACGACATGGAAAACACGGAGCTGCTGCGCTCTGTCCTCGCCGCGATGTACGACGAGCTGCCCGCCCCGAAGAAAAAAGCATAGACTTCCGGTTCCAAAACGCCTCGGCGCTGTATCGCAGCGCCGAGGCGTTATCACGTTTTGCGGGGGATACGAAAAACCGACATGTAACTTTTTCTTGAAACTCGGGCTGCTTCGTGTTATGATAGCGGTATAACCGAAACAACAACGGAGGTATGAAAGGATGAAAGGCAAAAAAATCAGAATCCTCTGCGTGATTCTGGCGCTGTTGGTCGGACTGCTGGCGGCTTCCACTATCTTCTTCGCGTCCGAGAAGTCGCGCCTGGCTTCGGAGCGCGACGCGCTTGCCGGCGACTATGAAACGCTCTTTGCAGATTACGAAAGAGCCTCTGCGGAGCAGCAAGCTCCCTCGGAGGATTACGACAAGCTGTCGGCGGACTATGCGGCTCTGACCGCGCAATACGACAGCCTGACGGCAGACTATGAGGATTTGTCCACGGGTTACAAGCACTACAGGAACATCATCTCGCAGGACGAGGTCGAGCAGACCCTCTTCGGTCAACCGATTTCGGAGGAGCGCAACGGCGAATACCGCATCGGCATTAAAACCGCCGACGACGGCGACTACCACGCAACCCTTACGATCTATCAGGCGCAAGCCGGCGCATACGTCGAGGTGTTCTCCTGTGAGGCGCTGGTCGGCAAAAACGGCCCGGGCAAGCAGTCCGAGGGCGACGTAAAGACCCCGCTCGGCACATGGACGATCGGTGAAGCCTATGGCATTAAAGAGGATCCGGGCAGCCTCGTCCCCTTCACGCAGATCACGGACGATATGTACTGGTGCGCCACCGGCTCCAACGGAAAGAACTACAATACTCTGCTCTATAAGAGCGAGCATCCCGACTGGGACTACTCCGAGGACGAGCACCTGATCGACTACCCCATCCGCTACGCCTACCTGCTCGATCTTGGCTACAACGCCCCCGGCGCGCCCTATGCAGGCAACGCGATCTTCCTGCACTGCTGGAAAGAGCCGGATTATCCCACCGGCGGCTGCGTCGCAGTTTCCGAGGAGGATATGATCCGCATTCTGCAGACGGTCACCCCGGGCACCGCCGTCACGATCTATTAATAACGGAAAACGCAGACGCCTTCGGCAAGCCTCACACAGGCCTGCCGAAGGCGTTTCCTATATATGCAAAAAGTCGCTATTTGTAGTATTTCTCCACGCCGCCGTAGCCGCGGATCAGCTTGTTCTGCCGCGTCTTCTCAAGGAAGCTGCGCAGCCGCTTTCGAAACTCCTCCGGACGCTTTCGCGCCGCCTCGATATAGGCGATGCGGATGCGCTTGTAGGGCTCGGAAAAGCGCTCGTAGTTCTCCCACGCGCGCACATCCTCGCGCAGGGCGTCGAGAATATCCTGCGGATAGACGAACGGCGCGTGAATGACCGGCAGGACGCTTTCGCGCACCTTCGGGTGGATCATCCCCTGCGCCTCCAGCCAGCGCAGCCGCTCGATATTCGGCTGCGAAAAGGGACTGGCCGGTCTTCTGGGTGTGAAGCGGCGGATGTGGTGCGTCTCGTCCAGCGTGCCCGCCCGTCCGTCGATCCAGCCGAAGCAGAGCGCCTCCTCGACCGCGTCGTTATAGGAAAGGCACTCCTCGCCGGAGGCGTTCGTCGGG
The DNA here is from genome assembly GCA_905235655.1 of uncultured Oscillospiraceae bacterium. Lineage (GTDB taxonomy): Bacteria > Bacillota > Clostridia > Oscillospirales > Oscillospiraceae > JAZOXB01. The sequence goes on from CAJOMA010000030.1 coordinate 9,183, forward strand.
AAAACAAACCAGATTTCATGCGACGTTTCAAAATGCGCCGCGAGATAGTCCCGCCATTCGCACCGTTCTCCTGTGTAGAATAATTCCATTTCCTCTCACCGCGCCTCCTGCGCCGCCCATGCTTATCTGTGCTCAATCCGCCACGTCCACGTCCGGGACGATCAGAAGCTCGTAGTCGGGATACAGCGCGGCGATCTCGCCATAGAGGGTCGCGATCGCGTCTTTGCGGTCAACGTCGAAGCTGAGAACAGCGTCGAATCGAAGGGTTTTCTTCTCCGTGTCCGCGTAAAAGCCGTGCACCTGCAGCGCCCAGTCATGCGACAGAACCGCTTTCTGTACGGCGTTGCGCATCTGCGCCGCTTCGTCGTCGGACGTGTTGAACGAGTAAACGCCGATGCCGGTCAGGATCACGCCGGTCTTGCGGAACACGTCGACCTGCACCCTGCGGGTGATTCTGTCCACATCGTCCACGCGCAGATGATCCGGCAGCTCGATATGAACCGAGCCGTAATTCTTGCTCGGGCCGTAGTTGAAGATCGTCACGTCGTATGCGCCGAGCACGTCGTCCTCCGCGCAGATGATCTCTTTCAGCTCCTGCACCGTCTCGGCGTCCTCGCGCTTGCCGATGATGTCGTTCAGCGTTTCCAGCATCATTTCCACGCCCGCCTTGATGATAAACGCCGCGATCACGACGCCGACGTATGCCTCCAGCGACACGCCCCAGAGCAGGAACACGATCGCAGACGCCAGCACCGAGGAAGACAGAATCGCGTCAAACAGCGCGTCCGCGCCGGACGCGGTCAGCGCGCCGGAATTGACCTTCACGCCCTGCTTTCTGACGTACATGCCGAGGATCACCTTGACGACGACGGCGACGGCGATAATCACGATCGACACCGTGCTGTATTCCGCCGTTTCCGGATGGATGATTTTCTTGACCGACTCGACAAGCGAGGTGATGCCCGCGTAGAGCACGAGGGCGGCGACGATCGAGGAGCTCAGGTATTCGATCCTGCCGTAGCCGAGCGGGTGCTTCCTGTCCGGCTGCTTCGCGCCGAGCTTCGCGCCGATGATGGTCACGACCGAAGAAAGCGCGTCGGACAGGTTGTTGACCGCGTCAAGGATGACGGCGATTGAATTCGATACCAGACCGACAAACGCCTTGAACGCGACCAGCAGCACGTTCGTCGCGATCCCTATGATACTGGTTTTTACAATGGTTTTTTCCCGGTTCGCCGTCAGCACGGCGATATCTGCAGTTTGTTCTTTCATACGGTTTTCTCCCTTTCACGATCCTTCAAAACAGCCAGAAGGAAGGTCAGAATCAGCAAAACATAGCAAACGGTCTTCGGCAGCATGAGCATGCCGAGGATCGGGACGGCGCCTGCGCCGACCGTCACCGGAAGGTAGAACAGGAATGACAAGAGGATGTACAGCCACACGGGCGCCATGCGGCGGCTGTCGCTGCGCGTGCGGAAATACAGCAGGCAGATCACCGCGCCGAGCGCGGCAAACGGGGCGTTGCGGAGAATGCTCCACGTCAGGTCGCTGCTGTTTTCCAGCCAGCCGTTCTGCGGGAAGGCGCACAGGGCGATCCGTACTGCGGCAAGGAGCCAGACGGCGCAGGTCAAGCCCGTCCTCCGTTCCCTGCCGAAATAGCCGCGCCAGATGTAATAGAGCAGCACATAGAACAGGGTCATCGTCACAGAGGTGACGAGCTTGCCGAACCCCAGCGCCGCCGTCATGTCCTCCGCCGAAAAATAGTTCAGCACGCGCGGAATCAGGTGAAAGGCGTCGCCGCAGCCGAGGATCAGCGCGGAAAAGCCCATGAGGCGCTCCGTACGGCTGCGCGCCTTTGCGAGGAGCACGCACCCGCTGACGATCGCAAAAAGCAGATATAGAATATCGAACGTCAATTCTCCGTATTTCATGGTTTTTTTCCTCAGCGCGCCGCTTCAGCCGCGTATGCACAATAGCGGGCTGCTGTCACTGCGCATTTTCCTTTCCCGTTTCGGTAATCCGAATCTGTGAATGGCCTTCTTCGTCCTCATAGATTTCCAGCGTATAGTGATATTCGACCTCTCCGTCGCGAATGACGAAGGAGGTTGTTCCGAACCGCTGCGTTTTCACGCGAACCATGCTGTCCTGTCCCGTTCTTGCGATGGATACCTCGGCGGTACCCGCGTCTGCGACCTCCACCACCGCGCTTTCCGTCAGAACAGGGTCGTTCGGAAGGAAGGTCGTCGCGTCGAGATCGATCTGCGGGCGGAGGAGCAGGATTGCGCCGACCACGATCATCGGAACGAAGAAGCCAAGGAGCTTCTGCGAGATATTCTCCGTAAAAACATACAGATACAGCAGCACCTGCGCAAGGCAGAACACCGCCGTCACGATCAAGCGCGGAAAATGCCGGGTCGTTACCAGAATCGCATTGAAGGAGTCAAACGCCAGCAGGAAGAGGATGGGCGCAAGGATCAGCAGGCTGAACCAGTTTTTCTTCTTGATATACCACCCGACATACGCCATCGGGAAGGTGCAGAGCGTCCAGATAAACCAATACCTGTAATATCCGAACAGACCCCAGCCCATCGAAGAGAACGGAACCTGAATCAGATAAATCAGCGGCTGGCTGATCAGGAAAAACACGAAGGTTTTCAGCGCGGAATCCAGCGGGCTTTTGCAGTTCGCCATGATAAGCACGGCGAAGAAAATCCACGCCTCAAAGGTCACGCCCATGCGCTCAAAGGATGTGTTTCTGAAAACCGGAACGAGCATGATCACCGCGGTCAGAATCGCGGCTGCGACGGCAAACAGGATCACCGCCGGCCAGCTCATGTTCAGCCCCCCGTACAGCTTCTCCGTGACGCGCCGGAGGGCGCTCTTTTCGCTTTTTTCCCACATTCTCCTTACTGACGCGCGCGGCGGTCTGCCGCGCCGGTTTTCCTGCATTATAACACAGATTCGTGCATTTTGCAATTCTCTGCCGCGGCTTTCTGTAAGGATCGCAGGAAGCCGGTGCGCAGGCAGCTTTATGCTTCATTTTGTATTTCTTTGCCGCTTCACATTCAGCCTTGAAAACTTAAGCAAAATGTGTTATATAATTTATGTTGTTGTTTGTAAGCAGAAAATACGTATCAAGGGGTGATCATATATGAAAATGGATCGTGTATGGAGGGCCCACGAGATTTGACCCTCCAATAAAAAACGGAGGATTAAAAATTGCTCAAGCTTATTGAAGTAAACGAAGAAAACTGGCTGGATTTCAGAAGGCTGTCTGTCAGCGATGCCCAGAAAGGCTTTCTTGACAGCCCTGTCGGCATCCTCGCAAGAGGATATGTCTATCGGCATAACCGTGCAAGCGTCATCGGAATCGCAGACGATGACACTGTGGTCGGGGTCGCCCTGGTTAGGGATTTAGACGATGAACCTGCCTGCTATGATCTGCAGCAGTTCATGATCGACGCTCAATTTCAGGGAAAGGGCTACGGCACGGCCGCTTTGCGCATGCTCCTGCTTGATCTCGAAAAAGAGCGGAAATATGACTGCGTCGAGGTCTGTGTCAAGAAGAACGACGTTGCAGCGCTCCGTGTCTATGAAAAGGTCGGTTTTGTCGATACCGGCTACATTGACGAGGAAGCGCCGGACTGTCTGAATCTGATGTATCACTTTTCTGACCATCAACCGGCATTATCTGACGTACTGCTCTGATTTCTCCGATCCGCTGTTCCAAACCACATTTCAAACCTTCTTCTTCGAGTTGGGGATCACTGAGCAGGAATGAGGTACTGATATGAAAAGAACGGCAAGCCTGACGGTTTTCTTTCACACTTCTTTCCCTCAGTAATACCCACGCTCTACGTTTTTCGGCAGTATGACAAAAACAGCCACCCGTTTTGGATGGCTGTTTTTGTATCTCGAGAGATTTATTATCCCGGATGCGAGCCGTTGTTATGCGCTCCTTTTCGTAGCGCTTACGGCTGGGGCGGATACTGCGGCGGCTGCGGATAGCCGTACTGAGGACGCGGTGCGCGGGGTGCCTTGTTCTCACGGCCGAAGACGAACATGAGCACGCAGCAGACAACAGCGCCAAGCTGCGCGATCAGCGCGATGATGCCGCATGCGCCGAGACCGGCACCGGACTGAATCCAGTCCAGCAGAAGGGCCAGCAGCGCGAACGACGCGCAGAGCATGATGAGATAGGACGTCTTGCTGCCCGGCTTTGCAAGCTTCAGCAGCGGCATCAGCATCAGTCCGATACCGAACAGATTCAGAACGGTGATCAAAATGTCGCTGGGCATGCCGACGGTCTGGCCGAAGACCTTATAGCCGAAGTAAGTGAGAATGCTGGCAAGCACCATCAGGCCGAGAGCGACCCAGAGAAAGATCTTGCTCAGATCCATGGGTGCGCGCGGAGCATACTGGGGCTGCTGGGGATAAGCTGCCGGCTGCTGCGGATAGGCCGGTGCTGCCTGCTGGAACTGTGCGCCGCAGTTGGGGCAGAAAGGCTGATTGTTTTCAACCTGTGCGCCACATTTCGGACAGAACATGGGATAAACCTCCTTAAAATAGTGTGGGAATATGCCAGATATCAATATTATAACATGGATTTTCGCTATGTCAATGAAAAATCTGCTCGGTTCGACGCCCTCAGCCGCAAGCCGCGAAGCAATTGAAAAAGCGCAATGCACAATACACAATGTTCAAAGCTTCTCTATCAACCGCGTCTTTGCGAGGTTCGCCACCCTTCGCGTCATTGCGAGCTGCCGCAGGCAGCGTGGCAATCTGTCCGTCGCAGGCTTGGATATTGTGCCGTATTCCGCGGCACTCCAACTAATTGTGTCATTCCCCGCCGATGAAATCGGCGAGGGAATCTGTCCGTTGCTGGTATGGCATTTGTGCCGTATTAAGAGAATGCGTCCCATGACGAGAGGCACAGATTGCCACGGCTGACTTCGTCAGCCTCGCAATGACGCGGTGAGGAGGCGGCGCGCGGCACATTTTCCGGCAGTCAAAACCGCCCGGCGGTACACAGACCCCCGGGCGGTTTCCCTGTTTTCAAGTTGTTCTCGCTGTCGAATGCTTCGCGCGCACGCCGCACGGATGCCGGCGCTTAATCCAGATCAATAAACCTGATCTCTGCGTCGTTATAAGGAATCAGGCAGAACACGTCTTCGTCGAGCTTTTCGGCGTTGCCGTCATTCCACAGATACAGCTCGCCCGTATGGGACCTGGCGCTGTAATCGTACAGATAGAGCGCCCGTCCGTTGGGAACGACGGAGAAGACGGAAACGTCGTCGGAAATCTTGACCGCTTCCTCTCCGTCATAAACCTTCAGGGTTCCTTTGCCGTCGCTCCAGTCGGTGTAGTAGAAGACTTTACCGAGCTCAAACGGCGCGCTGATGCCGGAAGCGCGAACGTCGTCGTCAACCTTGTTCTTATTGATATACAGCTCGCCCTTGCCGTCCTTGTAATCCTTGAAGTAATAGAAATCGTCATCGTTGATGAAATAGCAGCGACCGGCGTAAACATCATCGTCGTAGACCTCGGGCTTTCCGACTTCCTCTCCGGAAATCTCAATGCGGTAGAGCGTGCCCTCCTCCTTGTCGTCGGCGATGTCGTCGATGTAATACACAAGGGTGCCGGCGGGATTGATCCTGAGATAGCTTACCTCCTTTTCCTGCTTCAAAACCGTGGCGTTGCCCTTGACGGCAACGTATGTTTCGAGCTTGTCGCCGTCGTATGCCTCGTAAGTGATGACCGCGGCCTCGGAGGCGTAGTTATAGCTGTAGCGGTCGAACGTATCCGTTAGTTCGGTAATTTCCTCGCCGTCATAATAGCACAGAGAATAGCCGGTCTTCGACGGGTCATAATCATCGGCGCTGTAATCGGGACCTTCGCCCTTCACAAAGTAGACCTCGCCCGATTCATAGAAATTCAGCACAGTGGTAACGTCAGAGAGGAGCTTTTCTTTCTCGCCGCCGGGCAGCTCCTGCCGGTACAGGGCGTTATCCTTGTCATAATAAATGACAGTGAGCTTGTCGTCGATATATCGGATGGTCACATCGCTTGCGATCTTCTCTTTGTCCTCTCCGTCGTACAGATAAACGGCATAGTCAGACGTGAGGTAGACGATCTTTTTGCCATCCTCGGAGACTTGGAAGCCGTTTCCGGCGTCGTTTGCAATCTTGTTCTTGGAGTCCGCGCCGATATCATACTGATAGAGCGCATCATCCTTGAGATAGGTCACATACTTGGCAGAGCCGCCCACATAATACGCATAAACGTCGGAGTCGATTTTGACCGCGTCTGCGTCGGGATTCGAGGCGCTCTTGTAATACAGACCGTTGCCGCTTTGGCTGATCTTGTCAACGAAGAAGATATACTTGCCATCGTTGCTCATGCACGCGGCGTAGCCGTACTCATCCGCCATGTTGTACAGCGACTCATCGCTGACGCCGCTGACGTCGATCAGACGCGAGGTAAGCTGCCACGGATCGTTCTTCAAATTGGAGAAGTAGATTTCCCGATCCTTCCCGTAAAGGGCGAAGCTGCTTTTGTTTTTGCTGCCGCTGCCGCCGAAAAGCAGAATCGCAGCAACCACAGCCGCGGCGACCACCGCCAAACCGATTGCGCCGAACAGAAGCGCTTTCTTCGGGGACTTCTTCTTGGGACAATCCGGCTGCGCCGCAGGTGCGGCGTTCACGGGCGGCTGATAGGTCGGCGCCGGATAAACGGGAGCCGGATTCACCGGCGCCTGATACGCCGGCGCGGGGTTGACCAGCGGCTGATAAGCAGGGGCCTGATAGGTCGGAGCCGGGTTGGCAGGAGCCTGATAGGTCGGCGCCTGATACGCCGGCGCGGGATTCGACGCGGCAGGATTGTCCTGTGCGCGGGTAACCGGCGCCTGCGGCGCAGGAGCCGCCATCCGGCTGATCGCGGTGCCGCAGGACGGGCAGAATCTCGTGCCGTCATTCAGTTGTCTGCCGCATTTGGGACATATTAGCATTTTGTCATCCTCCTATATTTGTTCTCTCTTTGTCTTTGAATGAGCTGTTACCTATACAATAGCATAAAAAATCAGAAATGTCGATAAATTTCAGAAAATTATACACCGGCTTCCAGCGGCTTATCTGAACGCGCCGTTTTCCTGATCTTCCTTGAAGCAGTCTTTTGCACGAAGCAGTTTCCCCCTCCTGTTTTGCCTCGCTTGTACGGGGCGCGTCTTATGCGAGGCCGGGCTTGCAGGGCTTGCCGGAGCGTCTGCGCCAGTCGTAATAGAGCTCCTCCGTCGCGAGCGCCATCTTCGTCACGGCGAAGTCGCAGTCGTGCGGGTAGACGTACCAAGTGTCCGTCAGAGTGTTCAGATCGACGCAGTCGCCGTGCTTGAACAGGTATTCATACTCGATGTGGCAGGAATAGAGCGACGGCACGGATTTCTCCATTGTATACTCCTTGCCGTCCGCCGCCGTGACGGTGACCTTGAAGCCGTTCATGTCGTGCCGCATCGTCCCCTCGCCGATGCGGATATAGCCCTTCGCGTTCGGCAGGCTGTCCACTCTCACAGGCAGCGCGCCGGTCGAATACGTCCCCGCCGCGACCTCCCTTCTGACGTTCTCGCGCTCCCACTCGTACCAGTCCGGGATGAGGGAGAATTCCGTCTCTCCCTCGCAGGCTTCGAGCTCGCCGAGCTCCGTCATCGTCCACGCCTTCCCGCAGGCTTTGCAGCGCAGGGTGATCCCCTCGGATTCCATGCGGTATTCCCTCCCGCAGTGCGGGCACTGGTAGAGAATCTTCTCCAGTCCGACGGCGCGATCCTTGCAGGTCACGCGGACGCCCTTCTCCTTCTGCCACCGGAAATCGTCATACTGAAATTCCCGCACGATCCGTGCGTTAATCTCGTCGACGCTGAGGCTTTCGACCTCCTGCGCCGTGAGCAAAAGCTTCATCTCCGCCTCCGTCGGCTTCACGCCGCGCTCATGGCGCGTGTTCCAGAAGGGGTGGTTGATATGATCGCCGTGGCAGATGAGCGTGACCACGGGAACCTTCAGGAGCTTGCAGAGCTTGCCGAGCGACTCCGGCAGCGGCGCGGTCGTGCCGCAGAGGGAATACCGCGCCTCGGGATAGAGGGCGACGATCCCCTTCATCTTGACGACCTCGATCAGATGGCGCACCACAAGCGGGTCGTTTGTGAACTTCCGCTTGCAGATACAGCCGATGTTTCGCAGCAGCCATTCCCTGCCGATGAAGCCGTCGATCGCAACGACGTAGTTGCCGAATTTTGGAAACGTCGCCCGCGTGGAAACGCTCATGTCGAAAAAAGCGTTGTGATTGCCGAGCAGAAGGTAGGGCGGCTTCACGCCCTCCATGCCGATCTTCGTGATCTTCGTTTTATGCTTCCAGATGTTGGGGAAAGCGAGCGCCCACGCGATCGGCTTCAGAAACCACCGGCACCGCACGGGCTTTTTCTTCATATCGAAGCGTTCAAAATTGTCGTTTTCCATACCGTGACTCTCTCGCATTTCTTTGTGATCTAAATATCATTATGAAGGAAAAACATCAGGTTGTCAAGCTTCGGAGCCGCGTTGTATGCTGTGAAGCGCTCTGATGCCGGGAAACCGTTTGACGCACGGCAAGGATTTCCTGTCAAAACGGGTTGAACGGAGCAAACAGAGTATGATATAATACAATAAAATGGAAAATACGTCAGCAACGAAGGAGGTTTTCTTATGAAACGACTCTTGTCGCTCTTTCTCTGTCTGGTTCTGATCGCGTCGGCGCTTCCGCTGCCCGCCTCTGCCGAGGAGGGCAAGCTCACACCGCTCGCTACCCGACTGCAATCGACCGCCGCAGACGGCAATACCTACGTCTACTGCGTCTATCCCGCCGAGGAGGGTTATGGCGCGGACTGCTTCGCCGCCCTCGAATATGTGGCGTGGGACGCGGAGCACGACGTCACTTCCCTGTCGATCCCCGCGTATGTTCCCTATGAGGACGCGATGGTTCCGATGCGTTACATCAGCCTGCCCGAAAACAGCGCGTTCCGCTACGGCTGTCTGAGCGACCTGAGCGGTCCGCTGCACGATACGCTGCGGCAGGTCGAGATCCCCGAAACTGCGGAGTATATCTCCAGACAGGCATTCTGGAAATGCACGCAGCTCACGACCGTCACGCTCCATGAGGGACTGAAATCCATCGGCTACGCCGCCTTCTTCGGCGACACCGCTTTGACGGAGCTATCGCTGCCTGCCACGCTGGAAGAGCTCGGCGAGGCCTGCTTCAAGGGCTGTACCGCCCTTTCCGCCGTCGATTTTTCGAAAGTGACCGCCCTGCGGACGATCCCGAAGGAAGCCTTCTACAATGCCGGCGTCACGGACGTCGAGCTGCCCGAGGGCGTGACGACCGTCGGCGCCGAGGCGTTCCGTGCCTGCGCCGTGCGCCGGCTCTCCTTCCCCTCGACGCTGCAAGCGCTGGAGGCAGGCTGCTTTGAAGACTGCAAGAGTCTGCAAACGGTTTTGTTCGCCGAGCGCACCGATCCCGCGTTCCGAACGATCAACGGCTTCGCCTCCTGCTCCGCGCTGACGGATATTCAGATTCCGAACACCGTCCGCACGATCGCAGACAGAGCGTTCTACCAATGCGGTTTGACCTCGCTCATCATTCCTTCCTCCGTGGAGCTGATCGAAAACAAGGCGTTCGGGCATAACAAGAACTTGGCAAGCCTTGTGATTCTCCCGGGCACGACGCCGCTGACCATCGGTCCGCTGGCGTTCCAGTACTGCGCCGCGCTGGGGACATCGACGATTGTTCTGCCCCGCCGCGTAACCGAGCTGCAGGAGGGCTGCTTCTCCTATTTGGAGACGGCGCAGAGCCCGACCTTCCTGATCTACAACGAGCGGCTTCGCCTCGTGGACAATGAAGCCTACGTACAGCAGAACTGGGAGGGCGGTCTGCCCGTCGTGACGGGCGCAGGCGGCGAGAACGCGCCCGACCCGTGGTTTCGCTGCGCTGCCGGCATGGTGATCCGGTATCCGGAAACAATGACCGAGGCGACCTCGCCGAGCTTCCTGCAATATAAGGCGTTCTGCGAACAGAACGCGGACGGCAGAGTCCATCCTGCTTTTGAGCCCTTCAACGCGACCCAGCCGCAGACCCATACCGTCTCCGGTCTTGTGCCCGAAAATGCGGAGGTCACCGTCGCGTCCGGCGGTTCACTGATTCCCGTGACCCGCACCGGGCGTCAGTTTGCTGCCTCGGCGGCGGCTGATCTGCCTGTCACCGTATCCGTCACGCTCGACGGCTACGCGGAGCGGACGTTCCAAAAGGACGGCGCAGACTTCCGCGCCGATTGGGATTTGGGTGAGCTGACCACTGACTCCTTCAGTCCGCTCGCCACGACCGGCGACCTTGCGATCAGCGTGACCGGCGCGGAGGACGCCAATCTCGCCATTCTGGACGCTGCGGGCAATCTGGCAGCCGCCGGCAAGGCGGAGGGAAGCTTCTTCCTCGCCGCCGATCTCCCCGCCGGAACGTATACCGTGCTCGGCTTCGGCGATAACCCCTACTTCAGCGCGGTTTCCTCCGAGAGCGACCTGCTCGCCCTCGGGATCAAGGACTACGTCAGGAAAGAGAACGTCGCCGTCGCGTGCGGCGAGCAGACCGTCTGTGAATTGGCTGTCCCCGTTCTCAATCTGGGCTCCGGCGTTCTGGAAAAGGGCGGTCTCCTGCTCGCGCAGCAGCAGCTTGCGCCGGGCGTGGAATTTACCGTCCGCGTCAATTACAAAATGGCGGCGGAGCATCCCGCCGAGAAGCTCACCTTCAACGTCCCCGACGGCTTGACGATCGTCTCCGTCGCCTCGCAGAACACGACCTACGCGAAGGCGTCTTCCGTTGCGCCGGTCGCCGCGGACAGTCGGGTGGCAGTCGTCAGTCTGACCCTGCGGGCGGAGAAGACCGGTAATTACGCCGTCAGCGCGGCGGTTACTTCGGGCGGAATTACCGTACCGCTCGGCAGCGCGAATTGCCGCGTGAAGGATTTGGTCCTCGAACTGCCGGAGACCTTCGTACACGACCGTAACGTTCCCGTGACGGTCTACGCCGCGCCGAACACAACCGTCACCCTGCAGGCGGG
>CAJOMA010000030.1:20332-21188 GCA_905235655.1 uncultured Oscillospiraceae bacterium
GGTCACGACGAATCTCAACGGCGTTTACCACGGGCTCATCTCTCTGCCCGAGCAGACCGTCGGCGGCACGCGCACCGCGATCATCGCCTCCACGGGCGAGACCGCCGTCCATCAGAGCGCGGTCATGGCGCCGATGGAAGCGCAGATTCAGGAATCCTACTTTATCCACGCCGGAGTGCAGACCTACGGTCACAGAGACGGCGTGAACGTCTCCGGCGGCTACTACACCTACGTCGCAAACGGCGACGAAAAGAACAAATACTGGACCTACAGCGTCACCTTCGAGGGCAGCCTTCTTACGGATCAGGTGATCCTGAACGTATATATGATGGACGGCAGCGTCCGCCATGAGGCGATGAGTCTTGCTTCCGTGGAAAACGGCGCGACCGGCTACCGCCAGACCTACGTCTGCACAGTTTACATTGAACAGGGCGGCGATCACGTCTTCTTCCCGAATCTCGTTCCCACGGGCTATGACGTGACCTTCACCTACATGGGACGCGCCTTCACGATGGACGCAGACACCGTGATCTATATCCGGCAGCTCGCCGCGATCGACGACGGCGGCTGGCGGCAGGGCGTAGACGATATTCTCGGCGAATATGGCTTAGCCCCCGGTGACGCCGACGGCATCTTCGACCACGGCTCTATCGCGGACATTCCCGGCTTTGACGAGCTTCCGCCCGACGTGCAGGACGCCGCCCTGCAGTATGAGCAGGCATCTTCGGACGCGCTGGACGCGATGCTCGACCTGCTCGGCTGCGACGGCGACTGGAGCGACTATGACGACGCGGACGACTTCCTTGAAGACCTCGGCGTCGACTATGACACCGGCGTTCCCTACGACCCCGACGCC
>CAJOMA010000031.1 GCA_905235655.1 uncultured Oscillospiraceae bacterium
GCGGCTCATCGACGAGGACTTCGGCCGCAGACTGTCGCAATTCGACAATTTCTGCCCGCAGTTCCATCTGAGCCTGCAGAGCGGCAGCGATACCGTACTCGCGCGGATGCACCGCAAGTATGACACCGCGCGCTATCTGGAGAGCGTCGACCTGCTCAAGCAATATTTCCCCGGCTGCGCCGTGACCACCGATCTGATTGTCGGCTTTCCCGGCGAGACGGAGCAGGAGTTTGAAGAATCGCTGGCGTTTGCGGAAGCCTGCGGCTTCTCCGCCATGCATATTTTCCCGTACTCCCGCCGCGCCGGCACGCCAGCCGACGCAATGCCCGATCAGATTCCCAAGGCGGTCAAGTCCGCCCGCGCGGCAAGAGCGTCCGAGGTCGCCGCAAGTCTGCGCGAGCGCTATGACGCCGCGCTGATCGGCACGGCGCAGGAGGTGCTGTTCGAACAGACCGAGGACGGCTTCTTCACGGGGCACGCCATGAACTACGTCAAGGTCTACGCCCGCGGCGAAGGTTTACATAATACCATTCGTTCTGTAAGAATCACTGCCCTCCGTTCCGACGGCGTCGAAGGTGAGCTTATATAGAATGCGGAATTCGGAATTGTCCGACCAACGGTGTCATTGCGAGGCGCGAAGCGACGTGGCAATCCGTCCGTCGCAGGCGTGGGGCTTGTACCGTATCATGGGAAAGCGTCTGAATATTGATATGCAAAGAAACGCGCTCAGCATGACGCAGAGCGCGTTTCCTATATCAGGCAGCAAATCGTTTATTCCAGTTCGTCCAGATTCTTGGCGAAGGACGGCAGGCAGTGCGTCATGAACCAGTCCAGCTCGGGCAGCCGCATGGCATCCAGCGCCTTCTTGGTCTGCGCCGCGGCGGACTCGAATTCCAGATTGCCCGCTTTCAGCTCCTCGATGCACTTGATATGCGCCGAGAGCTTGTCGGCGGCCTTTACGATGTCGAGCACGCTCTCATCGTCCTCGTGCACGAGGGGCGCGTAGCTCGCCCTGAGCTGCTCCGGCAGCATGGCGAGGAGCTTATCCGCACTGACGCGCTCAACCTGCTTGTACGCCTGCTTGATCTCGGGGTTGTAATACTTGATCGGCGTGGGCAGGTCGCCCGTGAGAATCTCGGAGGCGTCGTGGAAGAGCGCGGCGGTGGCGCAGCGCTCCGGCTCGGCGGGAAGACCGAGGATATCGCGGCGAATCAGCGCGAGAGCGTGGGCGAGCACGGCGACCTGATGGCTGTGCTCCTGAATGTTTTCCGAAAAGGTGTTGCGCATCAGCCCCCAGCGGGTGATGTAGCGCATACGCGACAGAAGCGCGTAAAACTGATATTCTTCCATACTTACCTCCGAATCGGGCGGCGAGGCTGACGGGCTTGCGCTGTCCGGCGGGTCGGGATATCCGGCAGGCCGAGAAGCTGCGGCCAGTCCTCGCGGCGGATCGCGGCGAGAATTTCAAGGTAGAGCGTGTAGAACTCCTCCGCGCTGTCCGGGCGGCGGTTTGCATCGGTCAGCCAGATACACGGCTCGGGACGCCACTGCCCGAAGCGCTTGGCGAAGGCGTTGCCCACGCCCATGACCTCCGCGAAGGGAAGCATGCGGTAGAAGAACTGCCCGTCGAGGCTGTTCAGACGGCGGACGCTCTCCTGGTCGAGCCTGCGCAGATACCGGCGCAGACCGAGGTTCTGCCGGACAAGCTCGCGTCCCGCGGCGGAATGTCTGCCGCCGAAATGCGTCACGAGGACGCAGAGAATCTGCAAAAGCAGCGTCAGCGCCATCAGACCGAAGGCGCCTGCCGACGCGGCGAATATCACCAGAAGCAGCGCCGAGGCGCCGCCGACGGCAAGCCGCATGGCGCGGTGGCGGCGGGTGACGGAATCCGCGCCCTGCTGCACGAGATAGCACAGCACGGCGCCGGCGAGCGCAAAAATCGGCAGCAGCAGCCAGCGAATACCGGCGGCGGGCAGGAGAACATCGAAGACGGACAGGCAGACAAAGAAGCCTGCGAGCAGGATGATCGCGCGAAGCAGATACGGGCTGCCCGGCTTTTTCGTAAAGATGCGCTTCAGCCACGCCGAGCGGAGCAGAGCCGAGGCGGAGTTGGAGACGGAGCGGAACCGCTGTCCCTGCAGGTCGCAGACGGGACCCGCGCGGAAGATCGCCGCGAACAGCTTCTGTTCGGCGGGCTTGCGCTCGTTGCCCATGTCCAGCCGCTTTTTCAGAATGATCCGGCCGCGGGCGTTGCGGTGGATGGCGATATAGCCGAGGTTGCCCCAGTGCGCCAGCGTCGCCGCCATATCCGGCAGCTCGCCGTATAGCTGGCAGGGCAGCTCGCCTGCCGTTGTTTCCATCGCGGCGGTCTGCTGCGTCACGGGCAGGATCGGCTTCTCGCGCAGGAAGAAGAACCAGTAGAGCAGCGCGCCGATGACCAGCACATAGAACGCGACCTGATTGAAGTTCGTCGTCTTGCCGGGCAGATGGCGCAGGGTGAAGGAGCCCGGCTCAAAGTTGAGGAACATCTCCAGCGTTTCGTGATCCTTCAGCGGCGCGGCGGAGTTGACGACGAGGTCGTTTTCCCGTAGCTCGATTTCAAGGTAGTTGTCGATGACGTCGCCGTAGTAGGAGCTGTTCCAGGTCGGCTGAAGGGTGACGGGCGCGGGGAAGGTTATCGTGATGAAAAGCTCGTCGATCGGATAGTCCCAGCCCTGCTCGATCAAATCAATGTGGAACTGCTGCCCGTCCTCGACCTCCTTTGCGTCGCGCGGGAGGGAGTAGGTGCAGACGAAGGTCTGCGTGCCGATGAAGCCGTTGCTGTTGGAAAAGCGAATGCACCTCACACCGTTGACCGACGCGGAGGCGTATTCGCCGCCCGAGGCGTTGACGCTGCCCGCGTCGGCGTTCAGCGGGAAGAGAAAGGTCTCCGGTGCAGAGACGAATTCGACGACGGCGGTGACCTTGACGTACGCGGCGCCGTCCGCGTCGACCGTGATCTCCTGCGTCAGAGAGGCGATCCGGTTTTCAGCGGCGGAAACGCTGCCCGTGAACGCAGAAAGCAGGAGCAGACAGAGAATGACAAGTAAAAAACGCCGCAACAAGCTCACCTCCTTCGGCATTTTCGTAGATACCATATCACAAAAGCGCGAAAAATGCAAGCAGACAGCTGCAAACCGTCGAAAACAATACGCAATCAACCGCGTCCCGGCAAACCGTCGCCGCCTCGCCGCATTCATAAAAGCCGTTGCCGCCTCCTTGCAAGCCGTCGCCTCCTCACCGCGTCCTTGCGAGGACGCGCAGCCTCCCTCCCGCGTCAATGCGGGGACGCGCAGCCTCCCTCCCGCGTCATTGCGGGGACGCGCAGCCTCCCTCCCGCGTCAATGCGGGGACGCGCAGCCTTCCTCCCGCGTCAATGCGAGGCTGACGGAGTCAGCCGTGGCAATCTGTCCGTTGCAAGGTTGGGACTTGCTTCGTGTTTTACAGCAACCCACCTATCGTGTCATTCCCCGCCGATGAAATCGGCGAGGGAATCTGTCCCTCGCAGGTATGGGAACTGTGTCGTATTACGCTCGACCCCACCCTTCGTGTCATTGCGAGCCGCGAAGCGGCGTGGCAATCCATCCATCGCAGGCATGGTATTTGTGCCGTTTTGCGGGAAAGTGTCCCTCATCGAGAGGCACAGATTGCCCGCGTAAAGCGGGCAATGACAGAAACAAAATCGTGCGCGGCGAGTTACGAGAAAGTGACCCACACTGATACGCACAGATTGCCACGCCGCTTTGCGGCTCGCTATGACGCGGAGGAAAGACGACGCGGCTCGCTATGACGCGGGTGGGGGTCGGCGTGCAACCCCGCGGTGACGCGATTGGAAGTCTGCGCAGCCGCGCAATGACGCGGACGGGTGACTTGCGAAAGTTCCCGCGTGAGCGCAGGGGAAGTTTTTTCAGAAAACCGGTTGACAAGCGCAATACTTCGTGATATGATGTATTACACGAGGGGAGGTATGATATGGATATTCAGTTAAAGCGCGGGCTGCTGGACGTGAGCGTGCTGGCGGCGCTCCGCAACGGGGATTCCTACGGCTACAAGATCATCAAGGACATGAGCCCGTATCTTACGCTGTCGGAATCGACCCTTTATACGATCCTGAAACGCCTCGAGGCGGCGGACATGCTGACGGTTTGGACTGCCGAGCATGACGGCAGGCTCCGCAAATACTACCGCATCACCGACGCCGGACGAAGGCGCATTGCGGAGTTTGAGGAGGATTGGAAGGAAATGGACCGTATCTATCAGTTCATCACAAGGGAGGGAGCAACATGACGAAACAGGAGTTTCTTTCGGCGCTCGGCAAGGGCTTGTCGGGTCTGCCGCAAGCAGATATCGAGGAACGCCTTTCGTTTTACGGCGAAATGATCGACGACCGGATGGAGGAGGGGCTTCCGGAGGAGGAAGCGGTCGAACGGATCGGCTCCGTCGAGGAGACAGTTTCGCAGATCATCAGTGAGATTCCGTTTTCCAAGCTCGTCAAAGAGAAGGTAAGGCCGAAGAGAAATTGGAAGGCGTGGGAGATTGTGCTGCTAATCCTCGGCGCGCCGTTATGGGCGCCGCTGCTGCTCGCCGCAGCCGCCGTCGTGTTTTCGATGTACATCGTTCTCTGGTCGCTGATCGTTTCTCTTTGGGCGGTGTTCGTGTCGCTGATCGCCGCCGCGCTCGGCGGGCTTGTCTGCGGCGTCGCGCAGTTAACGGTCGGCAACCAGATGCAGGGGTTCGCCCTGATCGGCGCGGGACTTTTCTGCGCGGGAGCGTCCGTCTTCCTGTTCTTCGGCTGCAAGGCGACGACCGTGGAGATTGCGCGGCTGACAAAGCGAGTCGCCTTGTGGCTCAAAAAGCGTTTCGTGAAAAAGGAGGAAGCGTGATGGCGAAAAAGATACTTCTGATCGTCGCGGCGGCGCTGATCGTCGTCGGACTGGGGCTGTTCCTTACGGTTTTGGCGGTAAATCATTGGGATTTTTCTGCGCTGGGCAGCGCGAATCGGAAAATCGTGACCCACCAGGTGAAGGAAGACTTTCGGCTGATTCAGATCGACACCGACGTCGCCGATATTTCTGTCCTGCCGTCGGAGGACGGAACATGCCGCGTGGTCAGCAATACAACGGCGCACGAAGCGTATTCCGTCACCGTTGCGAACGATACGCTGCTCATTCAAAAAATCAACTGGAAAGAGTGGTATGAATTTTTCAGCTTCGGAAATCAGTCCGAGCTCATCGTCTATCTGCCGAAGCCGGCGTACACCTCGCTGCTGATCAGCGAAAAAACGGGCGACGTGACGATTCCGCGCGATCTGCAATTTGAAAGCGTCAACATCGCAACGAGCACGGGCGACGTCAGCTACGGCGCGTCCTGCTCCTCCGCGTTTATTACCATTTCGACAAGCACAGGAGATATTACGGTTGAAAATATCTCCGCATGGTCGCTCGACCTTTCCGTTTCGACCGGCGCAGTGACGGTGAAGAACGTCAACTGCGGCGGCGACGTCAGCATTGCCGTGCGCACCGGAAAAACAGCGCTGGAGGGCTTGAAATGCAACAATCTGACCTCCACCGGCAGGACCGGGAGAATCAAAATGACGGATGTGGTCGCCGCGGCACGACTGTTTGTGAAGCGGAGCACGGGCGACGTGCGGTTCGAACGATGCGATGGCGGCAGCATCTGCGTCGAAACCGATACGGGCGACGTGACCGGCACCCTGCTGAGCGAAAAAGTGTTCATAACGCAGACCGATACCGGCAGCGTAAAAACGCCGAAAACATGGGACGGCGGCAAATGCGAAATCACCACCGACACGGGCGATATTGACATCGAGATTGCAAAATAACGCGCAAAGTAGCCGGAGTAGAGGTGTGTCCTCTACTCCGGCTTTTGACGCGAAAATGCCCGTTTCTGTCATTGCGAGGATGCGTTAGCAGCCGTGGCAATCTGTCCGTTGCAGGTATGGCACGCAGCAGAGAAGTATAATGAATACTGAAAACTTAAGAATGAATAATGAATAATAGCGGTATTTTCCAATTCGCAGAATTGGAAAACAAAATCAAATCTGTCGAGCAGCGACACATCAAATTAACGGTTATTCATTTTTCGGTCTTCAGTATTCATTCCACCTCGTCCCACATTGGTACGCACAGATTGCCACGGTTTGCTCCGCAAACCTCGCAATGACATGGATGATGGTGCGGCGCAGAATTACGGCGAAGTGTCCCGCATCGAGAGGCACAGATTGCCACGGCTGCCCTTCGGGCATCCTCGCAATGACGCGGGAAAGGGAGAGCGTCGCTCGTGAACAAAAGCGGCAAAACGCGGAAACAGCATAAGAACAAAGCCGGAGCAGAGATTTTACCTCTGCTCCGGCTGTTCATATCTGTTTATTCCACCGTGACGGACTTTGCCAGATTTCTGGGTTTGTCGACGTCGCAGCCGCGCGCGAGCGCCATGTAGTACGAGAAAATCTGCAGAGGAACGACGTTCAGGCTCGGCTGCAGCAGCGGGTGCGTCTTCGGCACGATCAGGCAGCGGTCGACGGTCTTCCTGATTTCCTCTTCCAGATCGGCGGTGGTCAGACCCAGCACGTCCGCGCCGCGCGCCTTGACCTCCTTGACGTTGGACATCGTCTTTTCGAACAGCTCCGGCACGCCGGCGACCGCGACGACCAGCGTTTTGTCCTCGATCAGCGAGATCGGACCGTGCTTCAATTCGCCCGCGGCGTACGCCTCGGAATGGACGTAGGCGATTTCCTTGAGCTTCAGGCTGCCTTCGAGGCAGGTCGCGCTGTCAAGGTTTCTGCCGATGAAGAAGACGTCATGATTGTCCTTTAGCTCGGAGGCGAGCTGCTTGATGTGTGCCAGATAGTCCTCCGTGAGGATGGCGGAGAGCAGCTCGGGAAGCTGATTGAGACTGTGCAGGATCGCTTCGTACTCCTCGACGGACAGCGTGCCGAGCAGGTCGCCGATATACAGGGCGAGCAGATACAGGACGGAAAGCTGCGTGGAGTACGCCTTGGTGGTTGCGACGGCGATCTCCGGACCCGCCCAGGTGTAGATGACGTCGTGCGCCGCCTTGGAAATCGCGCTGCCGACAACGTTGACGATCGCGAGGGTGTGCGCGCCGAGCTCGTTCGCCTCGCGCAGCGCGGCGAGGGTATCGGCAGTCTCGCCGGACTGGCTGATGATAATAACGAGCGTGTCGTCGCCGAGGACGGGCTCGGAATAGCGGAATTCCGAGGCGAGGATCGGCTCGACGGGAATGCGGCAGGTCTTCTCAAGGATGTACTTGCCGACGCAGCCGACGTAGTACGCCGAGCCGCAGGCGACGATATAGATGCGGCGGATGCCGCGCAGGTATTCGGGACTCAGATGAACGCTGCCCAGATCCACTCTGCCGCCGCGGATGCGGTCAGAGATCGTGTCGCGCAGCGCCTTGGGCTGCTCAAAGATTTCCTTGAGCATAAAATGCGGATAGCCGCCCTTTTCCGCCGCGGACATCTCCCAGGAGATGTGCTCGGGGAGCTTCTCGACTTCTTCACCGAGCTTGTTATAGAATTCCGCTTCGCCGCCCCGGAAGAGGACCATATCGCCGTCGTTGAGGTAGACGACCTCGCGGGTGTATTTTAAGATCGCGGGGACGTCGGAGGCGATGAAGTTCTCCTCATGCCCAAAGCCGACGATCAGCGGGCTGTCCTTCTTGACGGCAAGGAGCGTGTCGGGGCAGTCGGCGCAGAGAATGCCGAGGGCATAGCTGCCCGAGAGCTTTTCCACCGCGCGGCGGGCGGCCGCCAGAAGGTCGCCCTCGAGCTCGTAGTAATATTCCAGCAGGTTCGCCGCGACCTCGGTATCGGTGTCGGAGACGAAGCTCTTGCCGTGCGCGAGCAGGTATTCCTTCAAAATCAGATAGTTTTCAATGATGCCGTTATGCACCACGCTGATTTTTCCGTTCGTCGAAACGTGGGGGTGGGAATTGCGCTGCGAGGGCGCGCCGTGCGTCGCCCAGCGGGTATGACCGATGCCGAGGCTGCCGCGCATTGCTGCGCCGCCGCCGATCATCTCGTTCAGACCGGCGAGCCTGCCCTTCACCTTCGCGATATCAAACCCGTTCTCTCCGTAGACGCACACGCCTGCGGAGTCATAGCCGCGGTATTCCAGCCGTGCAAGCCCGTCCAGCAGAATGGGCGCGGCCTGCTTCTTCCCGATATATCCAACGATTCCGCACATAAGAAAACCTCCGTAAGTGGATGGATCAATTCGTTCACTTACGGAGATTATATCGTGAAAATTTATCAAAATCAACCGCGAATTTGCATTTTTCTCTGATTAGAAGAAAGTCAGTCGAAAATGGATAACCGGCATGCGGGCAGATCGGCGATCGACGGCAGACGGTCTTCGACCGGAAACGCGCCCATTGCGCACAGCGCGTTTATGCCGACGGAGCCGTCGTTCAGCGCGTAGACGTCCGAAAGGCCGCGCTTGAGATTCTCCGAAGCGCCTGCCCAAGTCCCGCCCGACCTGCCGGGGCACTGGACGACAAAGGCTTTTTCGCCGAGGGCGTGGATCAGCAGGTTGCGCGAAAGGGCGCGGGCGGGGGAGAAGGGAAGATCGTAGCCGTTCGCGCTGCAGTACAGGACGTTTTCGCGCGGCGCGTATCTCGTCAGCTCGTCGGGGACAAAACAGATAACCTTGCCGCCTGCCCGCAGGCACGCCTCCTGCGCAGCGGTATCCGCGCCGACGGCGTTGCCGGAAACCAGCGTGAAGCCCTCGTTTGCCGCCAGCCTGCCGACCTCCCGCGCGAAGCGGTCGCCGCGCTGAAAAAGAACACGCGAGCCGACGGCGGCAATGCAGCGGGTGTTCAGGAGGCTCGGATCGCCCTTGCAGAACAGGGCGGCGGGGCAGTCGCCGCCGAGCTTGCGCAGACGGCGCGGGAAGCGTTCCTCGTCCAGCCGCGTCAGAACATGGATGTCCTTCTGCGCGGCAAGGTAGTCGCGCAGTACACGCGAGCGGTTCAAGAGGGCGAGAATGCGACCGCTCATTTCCTCATTGTAGCCCAGCGAGGCAAGAAATTCCGGCGTGACGCTGCCGGGAATGCCGCCCGCGTCGGCAGGCGCTCTGACGGCGACGATCGCCTCCATCTGCCGGTATTCCGTCGCGGTCAGGGGCTTGACGCTCTGCCCCAGCCTGCAGCACAGCAGGAGCAGGCCTTCCTCCGCACCGCGCATCAGAATCGCTTCGGCGGCGTGCGTTTTTCCTCCTCGGGGGCGGGAACCAGACAGCCGTATTCATCAAAAATCATCGGATGGATCGTCATGCCGCAGAATTTCGCGATCTCGTCCAGCTTCGCCTTTTCGGGGAAGGAGCCGATCAGCGTGAACGAAATGCCCTTCTTGCGGGCGCGGCCGGTTCTGCCGATCCGGTGAATGTAGTATTCGTTTTCGTCCGGCACGTCGTAGTTGATGACCCCGTCCACGTCGTCGACGTCGATGCCGCGCGAGGCGACGTCGGTGGCGATCAGCACCGGCAGCTTACCCTTGCGGAACGCCGCCATCGTGCGCTCGCGGGTCGCCTGGCGTATGTCGCCGTGCAGGCAGTCTGCCTGAATGCCGGCGCGGCGAAGGTCGTCCGACAGCCGCTGGCACATGACCTTGGTGTTGCAGAAGACGATCACGCGCTCAAACGCGCCGGAGCGCAGAATGCGGAGCATGGCCTCTTCCTTTTCGAGCCTTGGGACGGTGATCGAATACTGGTCGATGTCCGGCTTGCTCTCCAGCGTGGGGGCGACGGTGATCTCCACCTCGTCGCGCTGGTACATCCAGCTCACGGTCATGACCTCCTGCGAGATCGTCGCGGAGAACAGCCCGAGATTGACACGGTTTTTGATCTTGTTGAGAATCTTCGTCACGTCGTCGAAGAAGCCCATGTCGAGCATGCGGTCGGCCTCGTCGAGAATGACGGTCTTGATCTTGTCCAGCCGCAGATTCCTGCGGTTGTAGTGATCCATGAGTCTGCCCGGGGTCGCCACGACGATGTGCGGGCGCTTCTGAAGCTGGTTGATCTGCGCCTGCATGCCCGTGCCGCCGTAGATGACGGTGACGCGAATGTCCTTATAATACGCGAGCAGACCGTTCAGCTCGTCGCAGATCTGCAGGGCGAGCTCCCGGGTCGGCGCGAGGATCAGCGCCTGCAGATCGTCGCTCTTGGGGTCGATGTGCTCGATCATCGGAATGCCGAAGGCAAAGGTCTTGCCCGTGCCGGTCGGCGCCTTGGCGATCACGTCTTTCCACGCAAGCAGCGGCGGGATCGCCTCCTCCTGCACGCGGGTCGGCGCACTGACGCCCTGCTTGCTGAGCGCGCGGATGATCTCCTCGCTGACGCCCAGCTCCTGAAAGGTTTTTGTCGTTCCCATAGTTTGTCCTCGTTTTCTCTGCGGAAATTATCTCATGATACTATAACAGAAACCGCGGCACTTTGCAATGAATCCTTTTGACATTCTGCGGAAAAAGTGCTATACTGCTACCGTTGTTCATATATATATCACCGAAGAGAGGTTGACCCTATGGCATTTTTTGACTGGCTGAAAATCCTTGTGCTCGGCATCGTAGAGGGTATTACCGAGTGGCTGCCGATCAGCTCCACCGGACACATGATTCTGGTCGACGCGCTGTGGAAATCCGAAAACAGCGTGCTGACGGATGATAATTTCATGAAGATGTTCACCGTCGTCATTCAGTTCGGCGCGATCCTCGCCGTCATTGTGCTGTTTTTCAAAAAGCTGTGGCCCTTCCACCGGAAGCGGACGCCGAAGCGTTCCTGGTTCCTGGAGCACAGCGAGAACAGGGCGATCGGCGCGGTGCAGAATTTCTGCGACAACTACTGCTTCATGGACAAGATCGTCATGTGGCTGAAGATCGCGGTCTCCTGCCTGCCCGCGATCATCATCGGTCTGCCGCTGGACGACTGGCTGGACGAACACCTCTATACGCCCGTGGTCGTCGCGCTGATGCTGATTCTCTACGGCGTCGGTTTCCTGCTCATCGAGCGGTATAACCAAAAGCGCACGCCGCGCATCAACACGATCGCGGAGCTGGGGTGGAAGGACGCCGCGCTGATCGGCCTGTTTCAGGTGCTCGCGCTGATTCCGGGCACGTCCCGCTCCGGCGCGACCATCCTCGGCGGCATCCTGATCGGCGCTTCGCGCGGACTGGCGGCGGAATACACCTTCTTCCTCGCCGTTCCCGTGATGTTCGGCGCGTCGCTGCTGAAGATCGTCAAATTCGGCTTCGCCTTCACAGGCACGCAGCTCGCCGTCCTCCTGCTCGGCATGGCGGTCGCCTTTGCCGTCTCGATTATCGCGATCAAGTTCCTGCTCGGCTACATCAAGAGGCACGATTTCTCCGCCTTCGGCTGGTACCGTATCGCCCTCGGCGCGATCGTCCTGCTGTATGCGGCATTGAGCTGATATATGCATAATCCTGCTGCGTTTCAACCGAAATGCAGCAGGATTCAGCGTGTCGAAAAACCTTTTTTCGACACGCTGGCAGGCTGCCAAAAAGTTCGGAAGACAAGCAACTTGCACTCGTCGGCGTACATAGGTACGGCAGAGGGCAAGTTGCGCAGTAAGTCAAAATCCTTGCGAAGCAAGCGCTTTCTCAGTCCAAAAGTTCGGAAAACTTCCGGTTTTGAAATAGTCTGCCTTTT
>CAJOMA010000032.1 GCA_905235655.1 uncultured Oscillospiraceae bacterium
ACCTGGCCATTATTTACGCCATACTGCGGGGAAGTATTATTATTGCCGGCTCGGTTATATCTTATCCCGGTATATATTTCCCCGTTATACACATTACGGGTATTGCTCCTTGTAATAGGCACATATTCCCCATTCACAAGGGCAACACGCACACCGGCAATCGGGCCGTTGAACGGGATGTCTGAGATGGTTACTGCAGCACTGGCTGCGTTGATTGCAATGATATCCGGTGTATTTATCTGGTCTGTCGAGATGACTGTCGGGACAATCTGGATCTCACGGCTGAAGGCCTTGTCGAACAGAGGGCGCATCGGGCGGTCGATGATGCGGCTGTTCAGGATACCGCGCTCGGAGGGCTTGCCCTCGCGGCGGTTGAAGCTGCCGGGGATACGACCGACGGAGTACATTCTCTCCTCAAACTCGATGGTCAGAGGGAAGTAGTCGATGCCGGGCTTGGGATCGGGCGAGCAGGTCACGGTGGTCAGCACGGTGGTATCGCCGTAGCGGCAGATACACTCCGCGTCTGCCAGCTCTGCGACCTTACCGGTCTCTACGGTAAAGGCGCGGCCGCCGATCATGGTCTCGAACACGTGATGGTTGGGGTACTGTTTTCTGGTGATCATGGGATAACCTCCTGATAGTATTGTTTCACGGGAGGTTTAGCACTTGAAGCCAAAGCCGAGGGTTCGGCTTCCCCTTCAACTGCTAAACGTCGCTCCCGTGCGCGGGGTCGTGAAAAATGGGCGACCGCTCGGGCCGCCCATCGTTCGGTTATTACTTACGGATGCCCAGCTTTGCAATGATGGCGCGATAGCGGTTGATGTCCTTCTTTGCAAGGTAGTCGAGCAGGCTGCGGCGCTTGCCGACCATCATGAGCAAGCCGCGGCGGGAATGGTTGTCGTGCTTGTGCTCACGCAGGTGCTCGGTCAGCTCGTTGATACGGGCGGTGAGAATGGCGATCTGGACTTCGGGAGAGCCGGTGTCGCCTTCGTGGGTTGCGTACTCGTTGATGATTGCGGTTTTCTTGTCCTTGAGGATCATTGGTTTTTCCACCTTTCAAAAATATTGTCCTGCGGCTAAGTCCGGGACGGCGGAATGCTGTTCTTCAGCGGTCTCCCTGGACTGAGCGCGCGGATTGCTGCCGGCTGCACGCCAGCCGTCATATCGTATCACGGTTTGTTGGAAAAGTAAAGAAAAATTTTTCAGAAAATGCGGATTTTTCCGAAATTTCTACCTGTTCAAGGCGCAGCAGGGCGCGTTTTACGGCGATTCTGGCGGAAAAGCCGCCCAAGCCGTCCGCCGCGACGACGCGGTGGCACGGAAAAACGATCAGGAGCGGGTTTTTCCCGACCGCGTTCGCAACGGCGCGGCAGGCGGTCGGTCTGCCGATCGCCCGCGCAATATCGCCGTAGGTCACGACCTTTCCGAAGGGGATCTGCGCCAGCTTTTGCCATACGGCAAGCTGAAACGGCGTGCCCTGTGGCGCAGCCTCTACAGAGAATTCTTTCCGTTTTCCGCTAAAATATTCCATGAGCTGCGCGGCAGCGCGGTCGGTCGCCGGATCGGGCCCGTCCCGCCCCGCCTTGTCCGTCAGCGCGATCTCGCAGAGCCTCCCATCCTGCGCAGTCAGGCGAAGAATGCCGACCGGACTGCGCAAAAACCGTGCGCTCACAGCGGCGTGCGGTAATGCAGTGTGATTTCCTCCACGCCGGTCTCGAGACGACGGTAGCGCACGCCCGCAGCGTCGAGCATCCGCTTCGACGCGACATTCCCCTCCGTCCCGCAGTATTTGTCGGAAAGATAGATGATCTCGCGAATGCCGCTCTGAATGATCGCCTTGGCGCACTCGTTGCACGGGAAGAGTCCGACGTAAATCCTCGCACCGCTGAGCTTTCTGCCGCCCGCATTCAAAATCGCATTCAGCTCCGCGTGCACGACGTAGGGATACTTCGTCTCCTCTCCCTCACGCTCCCACGGGAATTCATCGTCGCTGCAGCCGTTCGGAAAGCCGTTATAGCCTGTGGAGACGATGATATTCTCCGGAGAGACGATGCACGCGCCGACCTGCGTGTTGGGGTCCTTGCTGCGGTTGGCGGCGAGCAGGGCGATGCCCATAAAGTATTCGTCCCACGAAATATAGCCTTGTCTTTTCATAATTGCTTTCTCCTCATCCGATCAAAAAGTCCAGCGCATGAATACCGAGCGTCATGATCAGCGTGACTGCCGCGCCGGCGATCAGCACGCCGACGAGGATCGTCGGCAGCGCGCGCTTGATACGCATATTCATCAGCGCGGCGACCAGCGCGCCCGTCCACGCGCCCGTGCCGGGCAGCGGGATCGCGACCAGAATGCACAGACCGATCGTCTCTGATTTCTTGACCTTGCCGCTCTTTTTCGCCGCTCTCGCCTCGAACTTCTCCGCGATCTTCGCCATCTTCGGATAGCGCTTCATCCACGCGAAAATTCGGCGGATAAACAGCAGAATGAACGGGATCGGGAGCATGTTGCCCACGACCGCGAGGGCGTAGGTCAGCCACGGATTCAGCTCCTGGCTGACGCCGTAGGGGATCGCGCCGCGCAGCTCCACAACCGGGATCATGGATATTAAAAAAGTAATCAGCGCCTTTGTCAGCATGGTATGTTCTCACTTTGCTATATCGTATGTTTTAACAGTATAACACAAGAACTGCCCGCCGGTCAAGGCGGGCAAGTCAGAAAGGCGCTCATTTCTGCAAGTCAGAAAGGCGCTCATTTCCCGTTGCGTCATTGCGCCAGACCTCCCGGCGCATCATAGTAAGGGTGCATCATTACGATGCTTTCACGTCATTCGCTGCGCGCCGCCCCCACCTACCGCGTCATTGCGTGCCGGTATCCCCTCAGCGCGTCATTGCGAGCCGCGAAGCGGCGTGGCAATCTGTGCCTCTCGATGCGGGACACTTCCTCGTAATTCAGAATAAATGCCATACCAACGACGGACGGATTCCCTCGTCTGACTTTGTCAGCAGGGGAATGACACGGTAGGGTGGTGTATCGTGAAATACGGCGCAGTTCCTAATCCTGTAACGGACGGATTGCCACGGTCGCTGACGCGACCTCGCAATGACACGGTAGCTGAGGTTGTCGTGAAACACGACGCAGTTCCCAACCCTGTGACGGACAGATTGCCACGGCTGACTCCGTCAGCCTCGCAATGACGCAAGAGGAATATTCTTGTAGAACAAAAAAGAAATGCCCGCCGGTCAAGGCGGGCAGTTCAGTTTGCTATTCAAATTCGCGCAGTAGCTCCGCAGCCTCGCCGCTTTTCAGCAGATAGACCGCCTCGGTGTCGCCGTCCAGCTTCTCATAGCAGGGGCTTTCCGCGCTGTAGAGCACGCAGGTGCCGCACGAGGAAGATATCCTCCGCGGAACGGGCGCCATGCGCGCCGCAAGCCCCGCCGCCGCAAGCGTCCGGTGCGTCTTCAGCGCGGCAAGGTGGGTGTGAAAGGTCACAAGATAGTTCATTACCGTTTCGTCAGCACCAGAGAATATTCGTCATCCTCCAGCTCCTTCACCGCTACGTCGTAGCCGTTGTTGTTGGCAAAGCGCGTCACATTGCCGACCGCCGTGGTATTGTCGACCAACACCTCAAGCTTGTCGGGGCTGTTTTTTTTGATCTCGTTCTGCGTCTTGATGACGGGCAGCGGACAGGAAAGGCCTCTCGCGTCAACCATTTTACTGCTCCTTCTTCAGGTGGGTGACGGAGACGAGCAGGATCACGACGAGGCAGACGATCGTTGCGATCGGGCCGTTGACGCCCGTGCCGTCCGCAGAGGAAGCAGTCTTGAGGGTGTGAGCGGCGGCAGCGCCGGCGATCATGCCGAGGACGGTGATCGCGCTGTCGGTGTTGCCCTCGCCCGCCAGAACGAGCTGACGCAGCGGGCAGCCGCCGAGGAGCGTGCAGCCCCAGCCGACGACGGTCATGCCGAGCAGGTTCCACAGCCATTCGGTATGAGCGATGGGCTGACCTTCAAAGCCGAAATCCAGATTGCCGAGGATGGCGTTGCCGACCAGAACGGCGACGATAATGCAGCCGAAGGCAGCCAGCAGGCCGAATTCCTTGAACATGACGGCGTCACGAACGCCGCCGACCATGCACAGACGGCTCTTCTGCGCCAGAGCGCCGACAACCAGACCGATGCCGAGCGCGAGCAGGATGGGAGCGTGCATGGAGCCGGGACCTTCAGTGGAGACCGCGAAGTAGGTCGCGCCGCCGATCAGCGTGAGGACGAAGCCGCCGATCAGCATGACGGGGAAGGCAAGACCTTCGACCTTGCCCTGCTTATAGGCTCTGCCGAGAGAGAAGTTGTGCTTGAGGAAGAAGATGCCGATCAGAATGCCGAGCATAAAGCCGACAAGGCCGATGATCGCATTCAGATCGCCGCCGCCGATACGGATGACCATACGCAGCGGGCAGCCGAGGAAGACCAGTGCGCCGACCATGACCGCCGCGCCGAGCGTGAAGCGGATGACGGGGGAGCTGCCTGCCTTCGGCTTGAATTCCTTGCCGATGAGCGCCATGATGCAGGCGCCGGCAACGATGCCGAGGATCTCGGGGCGGAAATACTGCACAACGCCAGCGCCGTGGAGCTTCAGAGAGCCCGCGATGTCACGCAGGAAGCAGGCGATGCAGAAGCCCATGTTCTTGGGATTGCCGAACGCCGTCAGTACGACCGCCGCCGCGCCGACCAGAAGACCGGTCAGCATGACGAGCCAGTACTTTTTGAAGAAGTTTTCTTTTTGCATGTAAATCCCTCTTTCTTAATAATATGTTGCGCTTGGGAATATATTCAGTATAGCGCAGGCGTTATTTTTTGTCAAGTATCACGAATAATTTTCAGCCGCGCGGAATTGCGCCGTCCGTCTTGCGATTTTTCAAAACCGTGTTATAATGAAGAAAAATGAACCGGAGGCAGCTATGATCTATTTGGATAACGCCGCGACCTCATGGCCGAAGGCGCCGGGCGTCAGCGATCAGATGAAATACTATCTGGACAGCGTCGGCGCAAGCATCAACCGCGGCGTATACGCGCCTGCGCAGGAGGTCGGGCTGAAAACGCTGACTTTGCGCGAGCAGCTTGCCGCATTCTTTCACCACCCCGATCCGAATCACGTCATTTTGACCTCCGGCTGTACCGCCGCCCTGAATCTGGCGATTAAGGGGCTGCTGCATGAGGGCGACCACGTGCTCGTCAGCTCGCTGGAACACAACGCGGTCATGCGCCCGCTCGTGCAGCTCGGCGTCGCCATCGACCGCGTGCCGTGCGACGCGGAGGGTTTCCTTCGGTGCGATCTTTTAGAGCCGCTGCTCCGTCCGAACACGAAGCTGGTGCTCATAAATCACGCCTCCAACGTCTGCGGCACGGTGCAGGAAGCGGAAGCGGTTGGAAGATTATGTAAACTTCACGGGATTCCCCTGCTTTTGGACGGCGCGCAGAGCGCAGGGCACGTCGAGGTCGATTTCGAGGTCTTCGGCTTAAGCGCGCTTGCCGTTCCAGCGCACAAGGGGCTGCTCGGCCCGCAGGGCGTCGGCGCACTGCTTGTCACGCCGGACTTCGCCGGGCGGCTGAATCCCCTGCTCGCCGGCGGCACGGGCAGCGTTTCCGACTCGGAGGAGATTCCGCCCTATATGCCCGACCGCTTTGAGCCTGGCACGCCGAACCTTCCGGGTATTTTCGGCTGGTCGGCTGCGATGGATTATGTAAACCAAGTTGGTCTTGCGGCGCTCCGCCGTCACGAAACGGCGCTGACGGAACGCTTCCTGAACGGACTGGAGCAGATTGGGCATATCCGCGTGGTTGGAGCGAAGGACGTTTCCCGCCGCGTCGGGGTGATCGGCGTGGATTTTGAACGTATCGACAACGCCGAGGCGTCCGACCGTCTGGAGCAGGACTTCGGGATTCTCACGCGCTGCGGTATGCACTGCGCGCCGGCGGCGCATAAGGCGCTCGGCACCTTCCCGCAGGGCGTCGTCCGCTTCTCGGTCGGCGCGTTTACGGCGGAAACGGAAATCAACACGGCTTTGCACGCCGTCCGCGTGCTCGCGGAGGAAGGATGAAAAAATATGAGAATTGCAATCGTCACCGGCGCAAGCTCCGGCATGGGGCGCGAATTTGTCCTGCAGCTTCCGCAGTGGGAGCAGTTTGACGAGCTCTGGGTCATCGCGCGGCGCACGGAGCGTCTTCAAGCACTGCAGGAGGGCTACTCCTTCCCCGTCCGCCCGATCAGCCTCGATCTGACCGCGCCGGACGCAATGGAGCATTACCGCCGACTTCTGGAGACGGCAAAGCCGGAGGTCGCCCTGCTGGCGAACATCTCCGGCTTCGGCAAATTCGGCAGATATGATCAGGTCCCGCTGGAAGACTCCTTGAACATGATTGACCTCAACTGCAAGGCGGTCGTCGCCCTGACCGAGCTGACTCTGCCGTACATGAAGCGCGGCGCGCATATTCTGATGCTCGACTCGCTCTCCGCCTTCCAGCCCGTGCCGTATTTGAACATCTACGCCTCGACCAAGGCGTTCCTCCTCAGCTACGCGCGCTCGCTGAACCGCGAGCTCAAGCCGCGCGGCATTCGCGTGATGTCGGTCAATCCCGGCTGGGTCAAGACGGAATTCTTTGACCG
Organism: uncultured Oscillospiraceae bacterium; assembly: GCA_905235655.1. Taxonomy (GTDB): domain Bacteria; phylum Bacillota; class Clostridia; order Oscillospirales; family Oscillospiraceae; genus JAZOXB01. The sequence goes on from CAJOMA010000032.1 coordinate 6,661, forward strand.
CGCCACCGTGACGAGCAGCGACGCCGTTACCTATTATAATCGCTGGTACGAGCCGAAGGACGTGATGAATACCGCCCTGCGCGACCTTTACCGCAGCAAAAAGGACGTGTCCATTCATGGTTTCCCCGTGCGCATGCAGGTGCGTATGGTCAAGCTCCTGCCGCATTCCCTGATTATGAACATCTGGATGAAGCAGCAGAAGCACAACAAGCTGCCGGACGAGGACTGACAGCTTTATAAGTCGTCCGCGTCCTGCACCGGAACGTCGTGCGGGTCGTCGGGCACGCCCGTCCAGCTTCCTTGCGGATCGGTCGCGCTCGGCGGCGTCTTGAATCGCGTCTTGCTCTTATTTTTCGGTTCCCAAATTTTCATAAAGCATCCCTCCGGCAATAGCTTTTGCCGGAGGGATTTTTTTATTCCGCAAAAAGTACACTGCGCCAAAGAATGCACCAGCGCGATGTCCTCTCAACCGCGTCATTGCGCGGCGGAGAGACCGGCGGATTTGCAATGACGCGGTTGGGGTGTGTGCCGCAGAATACGATACAGTTCCAACCCTTCGACAGACAGATTGTTACGGGTGCTGACGAAACGACACAGAAAGAAGGTTTTCGTAATAAATGAGAACCGCTATTCCGTCAGTTGCAGGCGGGCGGGAAGGTAGGTGTCCGGGGTGACGAAAACGGTGCGGTAACGGTCATACACAACCATTCCGGGCTTCGCGCCGTTCGGTTTTTTCAGGTTGCGCACCTGCGTCACGTCGACGGGGACGTTCTGCCCCTCGCGCACCTCGGAATAATACGCCGCCAGCATCGCCGCTTCGGTGATCGTCTCGTCCGGCACCTCCGCGCCTGCGCACTCGATGATAACGTGCGCGCCATGGAATTTCTGCACATGCAGCCAAATGTCGTTTTTATGAGCGTTATTTAGCGATAATTGATCGTTTTGGCGGTTGTTTTTCCCGACCAGAATCCGCATGCCGTCCGATGAAAGGAACGCAAGCGGCTTGGACGGTGTCTGCTTCATCTGCTTGTTTCCTCTGCGTCGGTCGGCGCGTAGATAGCCGCCGGCTTCCAATTCCGCTCGGATTTCGCTCAAATCCCGCTCATTCTCTGCTCTCGACAGCGCTTCCAGCACGCCGCCGAGGTATTCCGCCTCGGTCTCGCCTGCGGCGATCTGCTCGGTCAGAATCTTTTCCGCGTGCTTTGCCTTCGCGTAGTCCTTATAATACTTTGCCGCGTTCTGCTGCGGGGAGAGATTTGGCTTGAGCGGAATCTCAATCTCGCGCATATCGGCGTCATAGAAGTTTTTGGCGCGCAGCAGGGTCTGTCCTCGCTTGATTGCGTGCAGATTCGCTGTCACGATGTCGCCCATCTGCCGCAACTGCTCGCGATTCAAGGTCTCCTCTCGCTCTTTTCGCTGAATTTCGAGCTTGCGCAGCGTGCGCTCATAGAGGGTCGTCACCGTTTTGCGCAGGGTCTGTGACTTCTGCCGCATACGTTCTGCGCGGTCGGTTTCGGTATAAAATTCGTCCAGCAGGACGGAAAAGCTCTCGCAGCGTTTCTGCGTCAGAAATTCCCCGTACTGTGCAATCTCGCGGTAAGAGAAGTCCTTTCCCCTGCCCTCCTGCAGCAGCAGAATCGGCGCTTGTTCGCCGGTCATGGTCAGCTCGCGCGCTAAATAACGAGCCAGACTGTCTCTGTCCAGCGTCAGAATATCCGCGTCGATCTCGTCGCAGAAGCGGTAGGTCAGTTCTCTCGTGATTAAGGGCGACAGACCCGCGAAGGTGTCCAGCAGCCATTTATCCAGCCGCTTTGGACTCTCCACCGCCTGCAAAAGCGCATATATCTCCTGTTCGTTCGTTTCCTGCGGAATCCGCTTGTCCTGCCGCGGCGGCTCGTGATAGAACAGCCCCGGCAGCACCTGCCGCGCCTCCGACATCTCAAAATCGACGCGCCGCAGGCTGTCGATGATCCTTCCGTCCGCGCCGGTCAGAATCAGATTGGAATTACGCCCCATCAGCTCCAGAATCAAGTGCTTCCGGCAGGGGCATCCCAGCTCGTCCGTACAGTCAAAGGCGATACGGACGCTGCGCTCGGCGGGCGGCTGGCTCAGTTCCGCAAGCCTGCCGCCGGACAGGTGCTTGCGCAGGAGCATGCAGAACATCGGCGGCTGCGCCGGATTGTCGAACGACGCCTGCGTCAGATGAACGCGCGGGCGGTTGACGTTCGCCGAAAGAAGCAGCCGTTCCTTTCCGCGTAGCTGGAGCAAAACGGTGTCGCGCGACGGCTGCTGGATCTTATCCACCCGCGTCCCGACGATCGCCGGCTTCAGTTCGCGGATGACCGCGCTCAAAAATATCGCGTCAAATGGCATTGTTGTCCTCCGTTACCGCCTCAAAAAGCTGTATGATCCGTTCCTGCTCGCCGCGCAGATACAGTGCGCCGAACAGCGCCTCCACCCCCGTCGCCTTCGCGTACTGCGAAGGCGACGCGCTCTTTGGGATCGCATGCGGATGCACGTTGCGCCCGCGATGATACCAGGCGTTCTCCTGCTCGGTCAGAAGCGGCTGCAGCTTGTCCGCCAGTTTCGCCTGCGCTTGCGCGCAGACCTGCGCGACCGTCTGCTGATGCAGGCGGCTGTTGGTCGTCCCGCCGGAGAGGCAGAGCTGCGTGCGCACGAGCAGCTCAAACACCGCGTCTCCGATATGCGCCAGCGCGAGCGCGGACATGGCGTTGAGCTGTTTTTCCGTCATGGACGGGTGCAGCAGGTCGTTCATTCTCTCTCCTCCATTGTCAGCAGCCGGTACGCGCCGTACATGCCGGCGTCGTTGCCCAGCGCGGCGAGGGAAAACTCCGTTCCCTTGCAGGCATGGAACATGTATTTCTTGAAATGGCGCTCGACCCGCTCAAGCAGGTATTCGCCCGCCTTCGACATGCCGCCGCCGAGGATGATCCGTTCGGGATCGGCAACACAGCAGGCGGACGCCAGCGCCTCGCCGAGGTAGTCAAACGCCTGCTCCAAAACGCTTTCCGCAAAGCGTTCGCCGCCCTTTGCCGCGGCGAACACGTCCTTGCAGGTAAAATCCCGCCTGCCGCGCAGAACGGAGGCTTCGTCCGACGCTGTAAGCCGTTCCTTTGTCTGACGCACGATGGCGTTTGCCGAGGCGTACTGCTCCACACAGCCGCGCTTGCCGCAGGTGCAGGGATAGGGGTTCGGCGTGTTGACCGTAATGTGCCCGATCTCCCCGCCGACGCCGTGCGCACCCTCCAGCACTTTCCCGTCAATAATCACGCCGCCGCCGACGCCGGTGCCGAGCGTGACGAAGACCGTACTGCGGCAGCCCATGCCGCCGCCCTTCCAGTGCTCGCCCAGGGCGGCGCAGTTTGCGTCGTTGCCCGCCTTTACACACAGTCCGGTCAGATCGCCCAAATCCTTGTGCAGATTAAAAACGCCCCAGTTCAGATTAACGCAGCGGTTGACCGTCCCGTCCGGCGCGACCGGTCCCGGCACGCCAACGCCGATCCCCTCGGCGTCCTCTTTTGCAATCAGACGCCGCGAAAGCACGCCTTCGATCGCCGCCGCGATCTCCGGGAGAATGCGCGCGCCGCCGTTTTCCGTATGCGTCGGGATCTCAAAGCGTTCCAGCAGCATTCCCGTCCGGTCGAACAGCCCGATCTTCACCGTCGTCCCGCCGACGTCCACGCCAAAGCCGTATTTCATAGCCGCACTTCCTTCGTTTCATTTCTGCGGATATTATACACAATCACAAGAGAGATTTCCACTATAAACTTTTTTGGTTTTTGCCATGTGCTGCTCGTCATTGCATGCAGGTCCCCCTCGCGCGTCATTGCGAGACCGGCGAAGCCGGTCGTGGCAATCTGTCCGTCGCAGGTATGGTATTTGTGCCGTATTAAGAGAAGCGACCCATGACGAGAAGCGCAGATTGCCCGCGTAAAGCGGGCAATGACAGAAACATGTGGTGCGCAGCGCATGATGCAACTGCGTCCCGCAACGAAAGGCACAGATTGCCACGGTTTGCTGCGCACCTCGCAATGACGCGGAGAGAAGTTTCCGCTTTATATTCTGGGATTTTCCCATATACAGCACAAAACGGCGATGCCTTGAACTGTGTTTCAAGGTGTCGCCGTTACTTCTGCACCGCCGCCTTGCAGTCGGAGCCTGTCCGTCTGCTCCAGTGTGCGCAAGACGCGCTTCCATTTTTTCGCTCGGTCAAATCCCATCATGTGGATTTCAGTCAAACAGCAGCAGCTTGTAAGGTGGCTGCTCCAATGCCTTGCTGAGGCGGAACAGGGTATCCATGGAGATCGGCTTGTAGATGTTCACGGCCTCGATCTGTCCGATGAAGGAGGTATCGACGCCCATTTTCTCCGCCAATTGCGCCTGCGTCATTTCCTTCATCTTGCGGAAATACGCGACCCGCAGCCCGATCAGCTTGTAATATTCCCTGAATTCATCCTGCATACCGCTCTCCCCCTTAAAATATATTATATTTGCTTGACAGATGAATTTATATTTGATATAGTTACAATATATATTATTTATATGGTAATATATCAAAACATAATCAGGAGGAAAACGCAATGAAACGACCATTATCTGTAATTCTGATTTTGGCGATGATTGTCAGTCTGTTTGCAGGTCTGGCCATTACCGCAAATGCTGCAAACGTAACCTCTGGTTTCGACGCAGCAACGCCCGGCACCTATATTAAGGTCACCAATGCCAGTGACCTCGCTGCAGGCGATGAGATCATC
>CAJOMA010000033.1 GCA_905235655.1 uncultured Oscillospiraceae bacterium
CAGACCTTTTTTACTATAAACCATAGGAGGATACTTTTTCTATGCATAGCTAAAGCTTTTTGGAACCACCGGCACTGCCGGTGGTTTTCTTTGTACAAGCAAAATAAGACCGGTCACATTTGTGACCGGCCTTATTTTGGTGACCCGTACGGGACTCGAACCCATGTTACCGCCGTGAAAGGGCGGTGTCTTAACCACTTGACCAACGGGCCTGGTAGCGGCAATCTGACTCGAACAGATGACACTCCGGGTATGAACCGAATGCTCTACCAACTGAGCTATGCCGCCATTTCTGCCGCCGAAACAGCAAAGTGATTATATAGGATGATGTCTGGTTTGTCAAGCACTTTTCTGCGAATTGTGCGAAAAAATCAGCGCCTGTCTGAAAAAGACGGCGCTGGGGCATACTTTCTTTGACTTTGAGAGGAGGCTTCTTATGAAATCAAAGGCGTATACCATCTGGAAAGAGGCGGTAATCTTTTATCTCGGCGGGATGTTTTACTGTCTGACGGAGCTGTTGTGGCGCGGCTGGACGCACGGGAGCATGTTCCTGCTCGGCGGGCTGTGCTTCTATCTGGTCGGCGGGCTGGATCGGCGCTTCCATATCAGCGTTCTGACGCAGATCGTCCTCGGCGCGCTGATCGTCACATTCTTTGAGTTCTGGACCGGCATGCTTGTCAACCGCGTGATGCATCTGGGCGTTTGGGACTATTCGCACCTGAAATTCAACCTCATGGGACAGATTTCCCTGCCGTTCACGCTGCTGTGGATGCCGCTGTGCCTGATCGCGATTTTCTGCGAAAATTATCTGCGGCACGCGCTCTTTGACGAGCCTGTGCCGCAGGTCCGGTGGGTGATTTAGAATAAAGTGGGCGCCCAACGGGTGCCCCTACGAAAGCCACGAATCGCTTGCACAGATGATATGCCATGCCTTCTCCAAGGTCAATCGTAGATTCGTCCCTCTGATTACTAAAAAGTATACGTATCAAGCATTATAGGACAGCAAAAAGGATAGTAATGCAACCGATAAGCAGCAACAAGGGGATCAAAATTGAAATCACGCAGCCTCCACCGGTGGCTAGTCTCCGTGCTTTATTTCGGCGACCCTGCTTTGTCGTTGGCACACCTGTCGCTTTCCCGATTTTTCGTTTTACATTTGTTACGCCAGTTAAACGTTTCATACTGAATCCGTAAGTCTTGCGAGCCATATTAACCTCCGATAATAATCCACTATGTATTAACTTGATTGTTGTTACGTTTGTTTATCTCATCCATTAAACCGGCAGTAATAATACCGGAAGGTAGTGCAATAATTGCAATTCCAAAAATTGATGATACCATAGTTATAATCCGTCCGATTGTTGTTATGGGATATATGTCACCATAGCCCATCGTTGTCAAAGAAACTGTTGCCCAATAGATTGCATCGAAAAAGTTTTCAAAAGTATCAGGTTCTGCGTTAAAAATAACTAGGGCGGAAATCAAAACGTAACCCAGAGCTAAAAAGCCCACCGAAATCAGAGGCTTTTTTGAATTGCGAAATACATTTTTTAGAAGTATGATGCTTTTTGAATAGCGTACTGCTTTAAAAATACGAAACACTCGGAAAGTTCGCAGCAAGCGGAAAACCTTCAGCAAACGGAAGCTGCTGCTAATAATACTTAAGGAAGGTAAAATGCAAAGCAAATCAATTAAAGCCATTGGCATGACAGGATAAAGTAAAAACGACAATGCGCCTCTGTTTATTTTATAGTCTGCTGTCGACAAGCGCAAGAGATAGTCAACAATAAAGATTACAACAGCAATCTTATCAATAACAACAAAAAAGGAATACTCAGTTTTGAAAGCCAGCGGAACAATACTGAGTATTATTGTAATCATCATAAACACGTCATACATATTACTGGCGCGGTCATTTTCTGAAGCTGCTTCTATTATTTCAAACAATCTCTTTCGCATTTGAGTTCGTTTCCCTTCTGGTTCATGTTGATAATATGACACAGGGGATTGTTCCCTGTGTCACTTAGTACGTTGGGCGATTTAATTCTCTTCCTCTTTTTCTTCCGCGACCGCTTCTTCCTCAGCCTCCGGCTCCGGGGCGGGAAGATCGCCGTCGGTCAGGAGCAGGCAGGCGCTGCAGGTCGCCATGGCAAGCAGGAGCGAGGCGTTGACGAGGATATCGCTCAGCGTGCCGGCGCGCAGCGTATCCGCGACGGTAAAGGCGCAGAAGGCGGCTGCGGACAGCGTCCAGAACAGGCTCATGCGCAGATGGCCACGCTCAAAGCTGAAGCCTGCAAGCTGGAAGCAGCCGAGCATGCAGCAGATGGCGGCAAGGAGCTGGAAGGCGTAGTCGTGGATGGACGGATCGGTGTTCCAGACCTGGAAGCAAACGATCAGCCGGACGATCAGATAGATGCTCGCGATCATAAACAGCAGGGGTGAGGGCTTCCTGTCCAAGATCCGCAGGATTGCAAAGGCGGCGAAGCAGATCGCGCTGACGACGCCGAGCGGCGGCAGGAGCATGGCGAGCGCGTTGGAAACCTCAGGCGACTGAGTGACGACCGCAGCGGCGCTGCCGCTGCGCCAGAGGATGAGGTTGCCGGCAGTCAGCCCGACTGCGCTCACGAGCAGAAGCAGATTGGGAACGAGGGCGGCGGGGAAGACATGCTTCCAGCTTTCTTTTTTGGGAAGCGGGAAGAGAAACGCGATCAGACCGACAAACAGAATGCCGCTCAGTACGGTCAGCAGGATATGAAGGCTGCTGCCCTCCGCCAGAGAGCCGTCCGACATCAGTTCCGCAGCGAGCTGCTGACGGCGGATCAGGAAGCCGGCGATGGCGACGCAGAAGGTCAGCGCGAGCACGAGCCAGCGCGATAGCTTTTTCATACAGATTCCTCCGTTCTTTCCTGTCATTATAGCACAAGCGGCGGGATATTTACATAGGATGGTAAAATTTTTTTGCGCGGCTGCGGAAATCGCCGCGTTTTTTCACAAAAAGTTTGCGAAACCCCTTGCAATTCGAATATTCGGGTGGTATAATATGGACAATCAATAGTAAGGTTTACTAAAGAGAGGGTCGCCCCTCTCTTTCTTCTTGCTTTGCGGGAGGTGTTGTTCAAGGATGAAGATTACGGAACAGGTACGGCAGTTTGCAGAGCCACTGGTGGAGGAAAACGGCTGTTCCCTCTGGGACGTCGAGTATGTCCGTGAGGGCGGCGAATGGTATCTGCGCCTTTACATCGACAAAGAGGGCGGCGTGGACATCGACGACTGTGAGCGGGTATCCCGCGCGGTCGATCCCGTGCTGGACGAAAAGGACCCGATCCCCGAAAGCTACCGCTTCGAGGTCTGCTCGGCGGGTCTGGAGCGCGCGCTCAAGCGTCCGTCGGACTTTGCGCAGTTCATGGGTGCGCCTGTGCTGGTCAAGCTCTATCAGCCGAGAAACGGCCTAAAGGAGTTCGCCGGCAGGCTGACGGGCTATGAGGACGGCAAAGTGACAATCGAGATGAACGGCGGCGCGTTCACCTTTGAAAAGACCGAAGTCGCGCTGGTACGCCTGCGCGTGGAATTCTGACAGAAGATATACGATAAGGAGAATAACTATGAACTCTGAGATTTTTGGAGCCCTGCGTCAGCTCGAAAAAGAGCGCGGCATTCCGGTGGACTATATGGTAGACCGCATCACGCAGGCGCTGGTCGCGGCGTATAAGAAGGACAAGGACGGCTACACCGACAACGTTTTCGTGGAGCTGAACGAGAGCAAGCTCCTGATGTACGCGCAGAAGGAGGTCGTGGAGGAGGTCGTTACCCCCGCAACGGAGATCACCCTCGACGCCGCGAAGAAGATCAGCAAGCGCGCGAAGCTCGGCGACATCGTGAACGTCGAGATTCAGACCAAAAACTTCGGCCGCATCGCCGCGCAGACGGCAAAGCAGGTCATCATTCAGGGCATCCGCGAGGCGGAGCGCGGCATGGTCTTCGAATCGTTCTCATCCAAGGAGCATGAGATTCTGACCGGTACGGTGCTTCGCATTGACAATTCCGGCGACATGACCATCCAGATCGGACAGGGCACGGACCGCACCGAAGCGCTGCTGGCGGTCGGCGAGCAGGTTCCGAGCGAGCATTTTGTCGAGGGCGACCTGATCCGCGTCTACGTCGTCGAGGTGCGCCGCAGCAACCGCGGGCCGCAGGTGCTCGTTTCGCGCACGCACCCCGCGCTCGTCAAGCGGCTGTTTGAGCTGGAGGTGCCGGAGATCGAGTCCGGCGCGGTGGAGATTCGCTCTATCGCCCGTGAGCCCGGCTCGCGCACCAAGCTCGCCGTCCACGCAGCGGAGGAAAATATTGATCCGGTCGGCGCCTGCGTCGGCGCGCGCGGCGCCCGTGTCGGCGCTGTGGTCGACGAGCTGCAGGGCGAAAAGATGGATATCGTCGTCTGGTCGGAGGACATCTGCGAGTTTGTCGCTTCCGCGCTGAGTCCGGCGGACGTCATCTCCGTCACCCAGCTTTCCGGCGCGAAGGCGTGCCGCGTGATTGTCCCCGACGATCAGCTCTCGCTCGCCATCGGCAAGGAGGGTCAGAACGCCCGTCTGGCAGCCCGCCTGACCGGCTGCAAGATCGACATCAAGCCTGCCTCGCAGGCGGAGGCGATCGAAGAATAAACGCAAGCTGCCTGCAAGGGAGGGAGAATCGTGCCGAAGAAAATACCGATGCGGCAGTGCTTGGGCTGCCGTGAGATGAAACCGAAGCGGGAACTGCTGCGCGTCGTGCGCAGTCCGGAGGGCGCGATCGCCCTCGACCTGCACGGCAAGGCCTCCGGCAGAGGCGCTTACGTCTGCCGCAACACGGAGTGCCTGAAAAAAGCGATCCGCGCGAAGGCGATTGCTCGTGCCTTCGATACGGAGATTCCGCAGGAGATCTATGACGCCCTGCTGGCGGAAATGGAGGCGGAAACGAATGGAGCGAGATAAGAGCCTCGGTCTGCTGTCGATTGCGAAGAAGGGCGGCAACATCGTCCTCGGTGAGGAGCAGGTCGGCGCAGTGGCAAGAGCGGGACGGGCAAGACTGATCCTGCTGGCGGCGGATGCGGGAGCGCATACTTACCGCAGAGCAAAGAGCTTTGTCGCCGGAACGCCGCAGCCCATGCTGCAGCTCAGCTACGACAAGGACACGCTGGGCGACGCTTTGGGAACGACAGTCTGCGCGATCGCGGCGATCACCGACGTCCGGCTGGCGCAGGCGTTTGTCAAGACGCTGGGCGAGCCGGAGAAGTACGCCGGACTGCTCGCGGATCTGGACGTTCGGGTGCAGCGCGTGGAAAAACGCCGCGCGGAGGAAAAGAAGCACCAATACAACGTCCGTCACGGTAAAAAGTAATGGAGGTGGCTATATGAGTTTAGTAAAGTATAGAGTCAAGGAAGTCGCGGCGGATTTCGGCATGCAGCCGAAGCAGGTCGCGGAGATCATCGGGATCTATTTTGACAAGCCGAAGAGCAACACGCAGGTGCTGACGGACGAGCAGCTCAACGTCGTGTTTGATCATATCACGCAGCATCACCAGATCGAGTCGATCGCGGAGGTGTTCGCGGTAGAGCCGGCACCGAAGAAGGAAGCGCCGAAGAAGGAAGAAAAGCCCGAGAAGTCCAAGGCGGATGAGAAGAAGCCCGCTGCCGGCAAGCCAGAGGAAAAGCCGGAGAAGCCGAAGGAAGAACAGCGCAAGCGCGAGCGCCGCGTGGTCGATACCAAGGCGGTCACGGTCAACGCCGACCGCTTCGACGACCGCGTGGACAATCTCGTTTCCGAGCGGGTGCAGAACTATTCCGGCGGCAAGCAGAAGATCGGCAACAAGGGCAAGAACAAGGGCAAGGACAAGAAGGCTCCGATGGGCAGCAAACGCCGCAACGAGGAGCAGGAGAAGATGCGCCGTCTGCAGCTTGAGATCATCAAGAAGACGCCGCTGACGGTCAAGATTCCCGACGAGATCACGGTCGGCGAGCTGGCCTCGCGCATGAAGAAGACCGCGACGGAGCTGATCAAGGTCCTGCTCAAGAACGGCGTCATGGCGTCGATCAACCAGAACATCGACTTCGACACCGCGGAATTTGTCGCCACCGAGCTCGGCTGCAAGGTCGAGCGCGAGATCGTCGTCACGATCGAGGAGCGTCTGATCGACGACCACGTCGATACCGAGGACGAGCTGGTCGGCAGAAGTCCGGTCGTCGTCGTCATGGGTCACGTCGACCACGGCAAGACGAGCCTCCTCGACGCCGTGCGCAAGACGAACGTCGTCTCCGGCGAGGCGGGCGGCATCACCCAGCACATCGGCGCATATACCGTTTCGATCAACGGCAATCCAATCACCTTCCTCGATACCCCCGGTCACGCCGCCTTCACCTCCATGCGTGCGCGCGGCGCAATGTGTACGGATATCGCCATTCTGGTCGTGGCTGCCGACGACGGCGTCATGCCTCAGACCATCGAGGCGATCAACCACGCCAAGGCCGCGAACATTCCGATCATCGTCGCGGTCAACAAGATGGATAAGCCGGGCGCAAATCCCGACCGTATCCTCACTCAGCTCACCGAGCACGACCTCGTTCCGTCCGAATGGGGCGGCGATACCGAGGTCTGCCGCATTTCCGCCAAGAGCGGCGAGGGCATCGACGAGCTGCTCGAAACCGTCATTATGACGGCGGAGCTTGCCAACCTCAAGGCAAATCCCAACCGCGCCGCCAAGGGCACGGTCATCGAGGCGCGACTGGACAAGAACCGCGGCCCGATCGCGACCCTGCTCGTGCAGAACGGTACGCTTCATAAGGGCGACCTCATCATTGCCGGCACGGCAGTCGGCCGCGTCCGCGTGATGACCGACGACAAGGGCAGAACGATTGCGGAAGCCGGTCCGTCCATCCCGGTCGAGATTACCGGTCTTGCGGAAACGCCCGCGCCCGGCGACGAATTCAACGCCGTCGCCGACGAGCGCATGGCGCGTCAGCTCGTCGAGCAGAGAAAGCAGGCGGAGAAGGACGCCGCCGCGAAGGTCGCAGGCAAGGTCACGCTGGATAACCTCTTTGCCAAGATGCAGGAGGGCGAGATGAAGGAGCTGAACCTGATCGTCAAGGCGGACGTGCAGGGTTCCGCAGAGGCAGTCAAGGCAAGCCTTGAGAAGATCAGCAACGAGGAGGTTCGCGTCCGCGTCATTCACGCCGCGGTCGGCGCGATCAACGAGTCCGACATCCTGCTCGCCTCCACCGCCAACGCCATCGTCGTCGGCTTCAACGTCCGTCCGGATCCCGCCGCCGCGGCTTCGGCGAAGCGCGACAACGTCGATCTGCGCATGTACCGCGTCATCTACGACGCGATCGACGAGATCGAGGCGGCGATGAAGGGCCTGCTCGCCCCGAAGTACCGCGAGGCGATCATCGGTCACGCCGAGGTGCGCCAGACCTACAAGGTCTCCGCCATCGGCACAATCGCCGGCTGCTACGTCAAGGACGGTAAGATCACCCGCGACGCACAGGTGCGCGTCCTGCGCGACAATATCGTCATCTACGAGGGCAACATCGGCTCTCTGCAGAGATTCAAGGACTCCGTCAAGGAGGTCGCCGCCAACTACGAATGCGGTATTTCCATCGAGAAATTCAACGACATCAAGGAAGGCGACATCTTCGAGTGCTTCGTCATGGAGGAAGTACCTCGCTAATCTGAAAAAAGTGGGAGCTGCGCTCCCACTTTTTCAAAAGGAGAAATACTATGGCATCGAACCGTATCGGACGCATCAACGAGGAGATTCAGCGCGAGCTTTCCGAGCTGCTGCGCGAATTGAAGGACCCCCGCGTCCACAAGACCATGCTTTCCATCACCCGTGTGGAAACGACGCCCGATCTGCGCTACGCAAAGGTCTACGTCTCCCTGCTGGACAAGGATTGCACCAAGGAGACGCTTGCCGGACTGAAATCCTCGGCGGGCTACCTGCGCCGCGAGCTGGGAAAGAACCTCCAGCTTCGCTACACGCCGGAGCTGCAGTGGCAGGCGGATGATTCTATTATCCACGGCGCCCATATCCTCGACATCCTCTCCAAGCTGGATATTCCGGAGGACAGCGACGATGAAACAGCGGACAATTCCTGAGATCGCGGCGTATCTGCTGCAGAACGACAACTATATTATGTTAACCCACCGCCGCCCGGACGGGGATACCATCGGCTGCGCGGCGGCGCTTTGCGGCGGACTGCGCGCGCTGGGAAAGAGGGCTGCAGTCTGGGAAAATCCGCAATTCACGGACAAATTTCGCCCGTATCTGAGCGGATTGACGACGGATGAGATTCCGGAAGACGCGAAACTCGTCGTCGTCGATATCGCCACGGCGGGTCTTCTGCCGTATGGAACAGAAAATTATGTAAACCGAATTGATCTCCGTCTCGACCACCACGGCAGGGACCTGGAGTTCGGAGTGGAGGGGTTCGTGGATTCCTCCGCAGCCGCCTGCGGCGAGATCGTTCTCGATCTTTTGGAGCAGATGCACGCGCCCATTGACAGGAAAATCGCCGAAGCGCTCTATTGCGCGATTTCGACCGACACCGGCTGCTTCCGCTACAGCAACGTGACGGCGAAGACCCTCCGCGCGGCGGCGAAGTGCAAGGATTACGGCGCAGATACCTTCGCCGTCAATCAGGTCATGTTCCTGACCAAGCGGCTGGCGCGTCTGAAGCTGGACGCATTCTTAACGCAGACGACGGAATTCTACGCGAACGGCAAGGTTGCGGTCAGTCAGATTCCCGAGCAGGTCATCACAGACCTCGGCATCACCGAGGACGACATCGACGACATCTCCGGCTTCGGGCGGGAGATCGAGGGCGTGCGCATCGGCGTCATGCTTCGCGAGGTCAAGGAGGGCGGCAAAATCTCCGTCCGCACCGCGCCGGAATATGACGCGGCGGCGATCTGCGCCGTTTTGGGCGGCGGCGGTCACCGCGCCGCGGCGGGCGCGACCGTGCCCGGCAGTTTGGAGGACGCGAAAGCGGCGATCCTGCGCGCCTTGGAAGCGAACGGGGTGCAGCTCTGATGGCGAACGGCATTCTGATTGTGGACAAGCCTGCGGGCTGGACCTCGCAGGACGTGGTCAGCAAGCTGCGCGGCGTTTTTCACGAGCGGCGCGTCGGCCACGGCGGGACGCTCGACCCCATGGCGACGGGCGTGCTGCCGGTGTTTTTCGGCAGAGCCACGCGCGCGGTGGAGTTCTTTGAGCACGCGGACAAGACCTATCTTGCGACCCTGCGGCTCGGCACGGTGACGGACACCCAGGACGTGACCGGCACAGTGCTGCAGACCCGCCCCGTACAGGTCGACGAAGCGCAGCTTCGCGCCGCGCTGGAACGGTTTACCGGCGAGCTCGAGCAAATTCCGCCGATGTACAGCGCGATCAAGATCGGCGGCAAAAAGCTCTACGAGCTGGCGCGCAGCGGCAAAGAGGTGGAACGCAAGCCGCGCCGCATTACGGTGTTTTCCATCGAACTGCAGGAATTTGACGGCACGGACGCCGTGCTGATGATTCATTGTTCCAAGGGTACCTACGTCCGCACGCTCTGCCATGATGTTGGGGCGGCGCTCGGCTGCGGCGGCTGCATGGCGGCGCTGCGCAGGGTGCAGGCGGGCGCGTATACGGTGGCGCAGAGCGTCCCGCTGGACGACATCATCCAGAACCCGAACGCGGAAGCCCTTTTGCTGCCGACGGACAGCCTGTTTGCCGCTTATCCTGCCTCGACGCTGAACGCCGCGCAGGAGAAACGCTGCCGCAACGGCGCGGAATTCTCCGCCCGCCTGCGCGACGGCACATGGCGGCTCTACGGGGAAAACGGCGAATTCTTGGCGCTCGCCGCGGCAAAGAGCGGCACGGTCAAGACAATCAAGAGCTTCTTTTAGGAGATATTATGGACAAGTGTGTTCTTGCGCTGGGCTTTTTTGACGGCGTGCATCTGGGGCACGGCGCGCTGCTGCGGCGCACGCGGGCGCTTGCGGATGATTTGCGTCTGCCCGCCGCCGCGCTGACCTTCGACACGCATCCGTCGGAGCTCGTGAGCGGGCGGCGCGTTGCACTTTTGAATACACCGCGCGAGCGCGAAGCGCTGATGCGCGAGCTTTACGGCATCGACGAGGTGCTGACGCTGCGCTTCGACCGCGAGACGATGGCGCAGCCGTGGGACAGCTTCGTGCGCGACACGGTCTGCGGGCGCTTCGGCGCGGTGCACGTCGTCTGCGGCGAGGATTTCCGCTTCGGCGCGGGCGGCAGAGAGAAGACGTGATCGGCGTCGGAATTCATCGCAAGATCGCCCGAGAGCACATGGTCTGTCATGTCGCGCGCGTCGACATAAGCGCACCCGTCAAGCCCCTTCACCGTCGCGCCGTCGCGCTCCCGCAGGAGAATGTACGGGTGGAAGCCGCAGCTGAAGCCGAACGGCTCCTTGCCGGTGTTCGCCGCCTCCATCGTCAGATTGAGCTTCATCGACACCGAGACCTTCAGTGTCAGGACAAAGTCGTGCGGCCAGACTGCGCGGGTCGCGTCGCCGGACTTCAGGACAAGCGTCACCTCGGTCATCTCGTCGGAGTATTCGCTCGCCGCGACCTCGAACGGCATTGCGCGGGCGAAGCCGTGCTGAGGGAGCTCCTTCGAGAAGCGGTTGCCGAACTGCGGGAAGCAGACGGGGATTCCGCCGTGGAACGAATCGCCTCTGTTGTAGTCGCGCTTAGACGGGCGGAAGATCACCTCGGCATGTCCCGTCGGGCGATACGAGAGGACGTTCGCGCCGAGAAGCGCGACTTCCGCCGTGCCGTACTTGTTCGCAAGGACGACGTTCGGGTATCCGCAGTGCCCCGGGCGGAACGCTATCCGCCCCGGTGCGCCATATCTGGAATTGAGCTGGTCGATGTTCATGATATGGGAATTATACCAAAAATTCAGTCCGGCAAGTTGGCGGGCCGCCGTGTAAGACGGCGCGGCTCATTCGCCGCGGTGGACGGGGGACGTTTCGCGGCTGTGGGGCTGGCTGCGGTAGAGAGACCATCCGTTGTTGAGCCAGAACGCTATGCCGCAGACCCACATCGCCGGGGCGAGAAGCTGGTGGTTGCCGGATATCTCGGCAACCATGACTATCGCCGTCATCGGTATGCGTATCGAGCTCGCGAGAAAGCCCGCCATGCCGACGAGCGCGAACGCCGACGGATGGAC
>CAJOMA010000034.1 GCA_905235655.1 uncultured Oscillospiraceae bacterium
CAACTTGCACTCGTCGGCGTACATAGGTACGGTAGAGGGCAAGTTGCGCAGTAAGTCAAAATCCTTGCGAAGCAAGCGCTTTCTCATCCAAATAGTTCGGAAAACTTCCGGTTTTGAAATAGTCTGCCTTTCACGCATTTTTGCAAAAATGTTAAACTGATTTTGACGCCTCCGGACTTTTTTGACAGACTGAATCGGAGCAACTCAGTTGCTCCGATTCACTTCCCACAGATGTTTGTCCTGTATCCTGTAAATATGATCGCACAGCTTGAGGACGCTCGGGCGGTGCGTGGAGATGATGCAGGTTTTGTTCGGCAGCGCCGCGATATTCTGCAGCACCTGCTCCTCGGTTTCCAGATCGAGGGCGGAGGTGACCTCGTCGAGCAGCAGGATCGGCGCGTCCGCCAGCACCGCGCGCGCGATTGCAAGACGCTGGTTCTGACCGATGGAGAGGGAACCGCCGCGCTCAGACATTCGGCTGTTGATCCCGTCGGGCAACTCGCGGACGAAATTCTCCGCGCAGGCGACGCGCAGGGCGGCGTAGATTTCGTCATCGCTTGCCTCCGGCCGTACCAGACGCAGGGTGTCCGCGACCGTACCGGAGAAGATCACGTTATCCTGCGGCACATAGGCGAACAGGTTCCTTGTCGCAGGGGAGATCGGCACGGACGCTTCGCCGTTCGTGAGCGTCATGCTGCCGCTGTCCGGACGGAGCAGACCGAGCAGGAGACGGAACAGCGTTGTCTTGCCGCAGCCGGACGCGCCGACGATCGCAACGACCTCCCGCGGCGCGACTTCCAGGTTGACCGCTTCCAACGTGGAAGCGCGATCCTGATAGGAAAAGCTCATGTTCTCCACACACAGCGCAAGGTCGCTGTTGCGAATTGCGTCGACCGCGGCGGCGTCCGCCTCCGGTTCGCGGGGCAGCTCGAAAATCGACATGATTCTCTGCGCGCTGACGGTGCAGTCGATCGCGGTCGGCACCAGCTTGAACAGCGCGGAAAGCGCGCTGGAAAGATAGCCTGCCAACTGAATGAACAGCACCATCGTGCCGAATTCCTCTATCGCGCCGCCCCAGAGACGGAAAGCGCCCCAGCCGACGCAGAGATAGCTTGCAATTCTGCCGATCGTGGAAAGCAGGGCGCCGTTGATGACGGAAACGCGGTTGTGCTCCATCGCGGTGTCGTAATAGATTTGCTGCACCTGATCCAGCTTGGAGCGGAAGGAATCGACCAGATTGAACGCCTTGATCGACTGGGAGTTCTGGAAGGCCTCCTCGTTGAAGGACATCATCTCGCCGCTGACCGTGCGCATGTCGCGGCTGAGCGTGCGCATCTTACGAACGAACGGCTTGGCGATCAGCAGGGAAACCGGCGCGGACAGCAGCGCAAACAGCGCCATGGTCGGGTCATAGATTGTAATAACAACGAGGGAGGCGACGAATTGCGCCGTTTTCACGATGAGCGTCGGCACCCAGCCGAGCACGCTGCCGGCGATGTTGTTAACGTCCGTGTTGATCCGGTTGAGCAGATCGCCGGAGTGATACTGCTGCAGCGCCTGCCAGTCGGTGTTCATAAACACGCCGAAGACCTCGGCGCGAAGCTCGTTAGAGACGCGCAGGTTGATTTTTGCGCTGTAGCGGCCGGAAATCGCGCCGAAGACGATGCTGAACAGGGAAAACAGAACCACAAAGATACCGTATTGCAGCACGTACCAGCCCTTTTTCGCAATGATATAATTGACGAGCTTTTCAGACAGTACGGCGGACACCAGACTCAGCGCGGTGGTCAGCAGACCGATCAGAATAAAGAGCAGAATTGCCTTCTTGTACGCCCTCGTATGGTGATAGATCCAGCGGGTCTCGCACCAGACGTCATGCAGCATGCCGCGATTCAGTTTCCGCAGATAGCGCATTGCGTCCGCTCCTTTCTTAATCGTTCTGATCTGTCTCGTTTTCTTCCGTGGAGGCCTCGTTGATCTGCTGCGTCAGCTCTTCGGCAGTATCCGCCGCGTCGTCATAGCGGCTGTAACGCTTTCTGCCGTAGCCATAGGAGTTGTTGGAATACTTATAGCCGTAGCTGTAGCCGTAGCCGGCGTTGTATTTTGAGCCGTAGCCATAGCGGGTGGTACCGGCCTGCGTCTGGTTCAGAACGCAGCCGATGAGATTGATATCGTTCGTGGAAAGCGTCTGGATTGAGGTCGCAATCTGCTGCGTGCTCGCCATATCCTGACGGACGATATAGAGCGTCGCGTCCGTGTATTTCGCAAGGGTCGCGGCGTCGGAAAGAATACCGGCGGGCGGCGAGTCGATGATGATATAATCCATTCGATCGCGCAGCAGACCGAGCACATGCTTCATACGCGGCGTGTCGATCAGCGCCTGCGGCTGATCCACGGTATTATCGCCGGAGAGCAGCAGCAGGGTGGAATTCGGCACCGTCAGCAGACGGAAGTTATCGCTAGTGCCGGAGAGCAGGTCGGGCAGGCCGTCCGACGGATCGGTGACGCCGATGGTATCCTTTAGAGACTGCTTGCGCAGGTCGCCGTCGATCAGAATGACCTTCTTGCCCTCCTGCGCGAGCGACAGCGCAAGGTTAGTCGCAACCGTTGTTTTTCCCTCGTTCGGGAGCGTACTGGTGACGAGCAGGATCTGCTGGTTTTTGTCCCAGAGCAGCTTCTGCACCTTGATACGAAGATTTCGAATGGACTCGTTGAAGGTCGAAGTAACGCGCGGGTTCGTGATCGTCAGCGTCAGATTCGACTTGTTGGAATGCTTCTTCATCTTGACGCTCGGAACGTAGGCGAGGCACTTCAGGCTGACAAGCTTTCGCAGGTCTTCCGCGGAGTGGACGGTCTTTCGCATCAGAGACAGCAGGAAAATGGCGACGACGCCGAGGAGGAAAACGGGAATGGTGACCTTGAGACCTGCGGAAAGAGCGTTGTTTGCGTTGTCCGGCGAGGCGGGTGGCGCGAGCGGCCGGTTGATGATATAGATCTGCGTATCACCGAGCACGTTGCTCGCAGCCTGCGGATAAACCGTGATCGCCGCGTTCATCAGATCAAAGGCGTCCTGCGCGTTCGGCGAGGTCGCCGTCATGGTAAACAGGCCGGAGTCTGCGGTAGCGACCGCGGTAATGCTGCCGTTGACCGCGCGCCCGAGCTCCAACTGCAGAAGCATTCTCGTGTTCTCACTGCGGATAATATAGGGGAAGGTCTGCGAGAGCATCTGCGCCGCGTTGGCATCCAGCCATGCGCTGTGCGTGATGATATCCGTTGTCGTCGCATAACTGGCGTGGACGGAGAACACAACGGAGGAGGAGTAGACAGGCGAATAGCTTCGGTCGGTGCGGTAGTATGCGAAGACGCCGGCACCGATCGCAAGCGCAATGGCAAACCAGATCAGCCGTTTTGCCGCGCCGTAGAAGTTATGCAGGACAACGGCAAGGTTGAAATCCATAATGCCGGTAGACTTATTCTCATTCATTGTTCCCGTCCTCCTTCTTCTTTGATTTGCCGGAGGACTGCTTGCTCTTGCTGCGGCCGTAGCCGTAACCGTAATTATGCCCGTAGCCATAGCCGTAGCCATAACCGTAGCCGTAGCCATAGCCGTAGCCGTAGCGGCCGGAGCCGGACGGCAATACGATGGAGCGGAAGGAATGCACGTTGTTCAAAACAAAACCGAGGAACTCGGAGTGCGACTCGTTGAGCGTGTCAATGGCGTCGTTGACCGCGATCGCGGGAACGAGATCCTGACGCACAATCAGGACGGTAGCGTCCGCAGCTTCCGCCATAACGTCGGCGTCGGCGAAGAAGCCGAGCGGCGGCGTGTCAATGATGATATAGCTGAAATGCTTGCGCAGCGCGGCGAAAACCGGACGGAAGGAATCGGCGGAGAACGATTCCATCTTGCGGCGGCGCACATTGGCGGAGAACAGCGTATGCAGATGGGAGGTCTCCGAATGCTCGACCGCCGCCAGAAGAGACTGCTCCGTGAAGCCGTCGGTCAGGAAATGACCGAAATCCTTGCCACGTGATATTGGCTGCTCAAAGATCAGTGACTGCGCCGGCTTGCGCATATCGCCGTCGACAAGGAGCACGCGGCGATGCTTCTGCGCAAGAGACAGCGCGAGGTTTGCCGCGACGGTGGATTTTCCCTCGTTTTCGCTGCAGCTCGTGATAATGAAGACCTGCCGGTGATCCTTCTCATGCGCACGTTCCAGAATGACGCGAAGCTGATGGATCGTTTCCGAGTAGTAGAAGCTGCACAGCGGGTCGGTGATCAGCAGGGAGGTCTTCTTGCGGCTCAGACGGCTGCGGAGCGTGCGCTTTTTCTTCTCGTGGTAGACCGTTGCCAGCAGCTTGCCGTCGATCTGATGCTTTGCGCCGACGGAGGTCTGCACCGTGTCGGCCTGCAGGGAGGACATGACAAGAAGAACGATCATTGCAGCCGCACCGAGAGGCGCCGACAACTTGAGCAGCATGGTGCGCGTGGAGCCGCTCGAAGCCTCCGTGGCGATCGTCGGACCGTTGATATTGTCGAGCACCACCGAGGCAAAGACCGGCTTGGAGTATTCGCTGTGGCATTCCATGATCGCCAGAGCGCTCTTATAGGCCAGCTCCGGCGTGGCGGCGCTGACTTCCATGTTCAGAATATTGGTGTTATCGGGTGCGTTGACCCTGACCGAAGCAGGGAAGTCGGACATCCCCATCCGCTTTGCGGCAGCCTGCCGCACAAGATCGCTTGAAAGCAACTCGCCGAACTGCTCGGCGACCGTGGAGGACGCGGCGAGATTGCCGATCTGACTGCTGCTGGAGCGGGACGTGACGGAGAAGGTAACGACGCTGGAATACTTCGGCGTCAGCGCAAGACGCTGTGCGAGATATATGACCATCACGAAGACCAGCGCGGAGAGAACAACCATCCAGAAGTGCTTAACGACGTTGCGGATAATACAGTAGAGGTCAAAGTTTTCCCAGGATATGCGCTTCTTTTCTTCCATTTACGTGCCCACCTCCTTATTCCACAACCACAGTCAGGAGCACCGTAAAGGTGAGCCCCCTGCTGTTCGTGTAGGAGAACGATACGTTGGTACAACCGTGCTTGGAAGTGTCCAACTGGCTCATATCAATATCAATATCCTCGGGACTCAGCAGCGCGCCGCTGGAGCTTTCACGCGCGCTGACGATATAGCTGCGCAGCGCTTCTTCCGTCAGCGCCTCGTCCTTGTCCGCGTAGATCAGATAATCGGACAGACGGATCACGGGGTGGCGCGAGGTGGAGCTCTGGATGATGACGGGGATCGTGACCACGGCGGTGTCGCCGCTGGTGTTCGTCACCTGAACGGTGATGGGATAAACGCCCTGATCCATCGTAGAGACCGAGGTAGAGGACAGACGGATGCGCGGCGTAATGTCGCCGTCGATCATGTCCGACGCGCTCAGACGACCCTCCAGCGTGACCTTGTTGCTGACGTTGAAGCTCAAGGGCTGCGAGAGGGCAAAACGAGGCTTGCGGTAATCGGTGTAGGTGATACTTCTGCTGAAGGTGCAGTAATTGGAGGAGGAGTCAAAGACGGCGTAGTAGATCAGCGCGCTGTTCGAGCCGTAGAGCTGCGAGACTCTGCGGACGATGATGCGATCCGTGAGGTCGCCGTCGACGTTATCCGTGGCGGTCAGACCGGCGCAAAGCTCCGCCTCCGAGGCGTGAACGCTGACATAGACGGGCGCGCCGTCGCAGACGATGACCGGCGCCTCGCGATCCACCATGGTGCGGTCATAGAGGAAGAAGGCGGAAAATGCGACGGATATCACCAAGAATGCAGCGATCAAAATAATTTGAATATTTCTCATTGCAATTCCTCTCGCTTAGAATTCAGGGGCAGGAATGTGCCTGTCGTGAATGATTCGGTTCGGATTGGTTTCGAGCAGCAGTTCGATGTACTGGGAAGAGCAGAAGCGCTCCAAAACCGGCAGCACAGACTGAAGGCCCGTCGTGCGGTAACGCGCGTCGTGCGCGTCGCTGGCGATGACGTGGGCGATGCCGGAGGCGAGCAGGTGCGTGCCTGCGTGGAACGCCCGTTCGCCGAGCAGACCGAGCAGACTGCCCTTGTTGATCTGGATGATATAGCCCTTCGCAAACCAGCCTGCGGCGAGCTCCGGATCGCGCTGGACGCAGTCGTAGCGCTCCGGATGGGCGACGACCGGGATCATATTGCGGCGCGCGATCGCATCCAAAGCGGCGCTCATGCGTTCACCGGAGTCGTTGAAATTGAACTCCGTCAAAAGATAGCGCGAATGATTGAGCGTGACGATACGCCGCTCGTCGAGAAGCCTGCGCAGATTGGAGCGGCTGGCGAACAGCTCGCAGCCTGGCAGCACGCGCAGGGGAATGCCGCGCTGTTCCAGCAGGGCGCGAAACATGCCGAAGCACACGTCATAGGCTCTGCCGCGATAGTTGGGGATGTCGTCGCTGATGTTGCAGTGCGGCGTGCAGACGATCGTATCCACACCGCTGCGCAGCGCATGCGCGGCCATCTCACAGGCGATGTGGGCGCTGTCCGCGCCGTCGTCGATCCAGGGGATGATATGGCAGTGCAAATCAATCATAACTACCTCCGCTGCACGACTTGCAGACCTCTCCATAATATACCTTATAAAATATAACATATCTCGCGCTGTTTTTCAACCGGAAAAAGATACTTTTTTCGCGCCGCGGATTTGCCGGAAAGCGTCTGCCGAGAAAACGAAAAATCCCCTTGCAACGGGAGGGGAGTTATGATAAGATATTTCCGAAAGTATAAGGAGAAGGGGGCTTTCCCTTGAAGAGAAAACAACGGATTCTGTCGGCAGCGCTTTGCTTCGCGCTGCTGTTGAGCGTGTTTGCGCTGCCTGTCTGCGCCGCGCACGCCGTCTATAACGAGCTGCCGATCATTCCGCCGACGGAAGAAGAGCCTGC
Source organism: uncultured Oscillospiraceae bacterium (assembly GCA_905235655.1). Lineage (GTDB taxonomy): Bacteria > Bacillota > Clostridia > Oscillospirales > Oscillospiraceae > JAZOXB01. Next base: position 6,956 of record CAJOMA010000034.1, read on the forward strand.
GATCCTCTCGGTACAGCCGCATATTGATCAAAACGTCAACCTGATCTATATCGCATCCGTTCCCGACGGCTATACGAACCCTTACATGGTCTTTACCTTCCTTGGCACATCGTATACGGTCACGACCTATACCGTCAACGAGCGGGGCAACTACTGCTTTGCGTTCACGGGCTGCCTCCCGCATTACATGGGCGAGAACATCGCCGCCGTCCTGCACGCCTCGAAAAACGGAACAGACCATACAGCGTCGGTCGCGACCTACAGCATTCGGCAGTACTGCGTCAATCAGATGGCGGCTAACCCGAGTAATACGAAGCTGAAAACTCTGCTGTCCGACCTTCTGACCTACGGCGCGGCGACGCAGCAGTATGTCGGGTATAAGACGAACGAGCTTGTAACGAGCGGCTTGACGCTCACGCCAAGCAGCTTTTCGGCGATCTCCGGCAAGGAGGTCTCCTTCTCCGGAACGGCGGACGCCGGGACGGACTGGCGGTCTGCGACGCTGGTTCTGCGCAGCACGCTTGCGGTGCGCTTCTATTTCAGGGCGGAAAGCACGAGAGGTCTGACGGTGCGCTGCACGATCAATGGCCGCTCGCGGGACTTCACCTCGTTCGGATATGACAGCGCGAACGCGCTGTATTACGTCGACGTGGAAGACATTGAGGCGACAGAATTTGACAAGACCGTAACGGCAACGTTCCTCAGCCGCAGCGGGCAGCTCGGACGCAGCGCGTCCTACTGTGTCAACACCTATGTCTGCAGCATGCAGAACTGCGCGGACGCAAATCTGCGCGAGCTGGTGCGGGCGCTGTACAACTACGGCGCGGCGGCAAGCGCTTACGTCAATTAAAACAGAACAGCAGAATATCCGGGGTCGGGCGAAAGTCTGACCCCGCTGTTTTTTGCGCGGCGGCAGGGAACGCGCCCTGTGCAGGCTGGCGGAAAAATTCACGGATTTTCACAAATATAACGGCGAAATTGAGCAAAAATTTGTCGGGATCATGATAATTTTTCCTTGCATTGCAGTTTGAAATATGCTAATATTGTATCTGTATAATAGGATAGTAATGGGAGTCTGTGCTTTTACAAGATGTTGCGTTTTTCTGCGCGGAAAGCCACTGCCAAAGCCTTACGGCCGTGTCATTCCGAGGTCGCGAAGCGACCGTGGCTGCGCAGCCGTTGGCGGCTTGCCGCCTTACGGATGCGGCGTACCCCTTGCGGGTAAAATCTGTCCGTCGCAAGGTTGTGAACTGCGTCGTATTGCGGGAAACCTACCAGGTTTGTCATTCCCGCCTGACAGAGTCAGGCAGGGAATCTGTCCGTAGCAAGTTTGGGAACTTCATCGTGTAACGGTGAAGCGTCTCTTGCCGAGAGGCACGGATTGCCCGAACAAGTCGGGCAATGACAGGAACGGGAACGGATCATATTACGAGCGATCCACCAAGTCTGTCATTCCCGCAGCCGCAGGCTGCAAGGGAATCTGTCCGTTGCAGGTATGGCACGTTCATCGTATTACGGTGAAGCGTCCCATGCCGAGAGGCACGGATTGCCACGCAGCTTCGCTGCTCGCAATGACAAGCGCGAGGTGCAATCAAAGGCTTCCTAAATGGGAAGGCTCAGACACCTCACCCGGCGCTGCGCGACACCTTCCCCTCGAGGGGAAGGCTGGAGGCGCGAGGGCGCAATTGAATTTGTTAAAATTATGTGGAAACATAAGGAGGATATGCGTATGAAACTTACAAAACGGCTTTTGGCAATGCTGCTCACGGTCGTCATGGTTCTGTCCATGCTGCCCGCGATCGCATTGACCGCAAGCGCAGCATCAAGCGGTGACACGTTTGAGAAGATTACGTCTTTGTCTGACTTGTCTGTCGGAGACGAAGTCATCTTCGTGAATTCCGCAGGTACTTATGCAATGAGTACGACACAGAACAGCAACAACAGGGGTCAGACGGCTGTTTCTGCGAGCAGCGGCACTTATACCTACAGCGGCAGTTCTGTTCAGGCGCTTACTGTTGAAGCAGGATCGTCTTCCGGCACGTATGCGTTCAATACGGGTAGCGGATACCTCTATTCTCCGTCGGCCAGCAACTATCTTAGAACGCAGACCACAAAGGACTCGTATGCTTCGTGGACGATTACTGCAAATGCAAACGGCACGTTCCATATTCAATGTGCCGGCAGAACAGCATACTATATGCAGTATAACAGCGGCAGTTCAATTTTCTCCTGCTATAAGAATACACAGGCCGACTTCTGCATCTATAAGAAAGCTGCTGCATCAGCTACCACCTACGACCTTACGTTCTATGCTAATGAGCCGGCAGGTACTGCAACTGGTATGCCCAGCAACCAGACTGGTCTTGCCGAAAACGCGGTTGTCGACCTGACAGCGGTTTCTACGCCCTCTCTGGCCGGCTATACCTTTGCCGGTTGGTTTACTGCGGCTTCTGGTGGCAGCGCAATCACGTCTATTACCATGAGCTCTGATAAGGATGTGTACGCACATTGGACGGCGAAGACTGCCGCGACGATCTCGCTTTCCGAGAACGGCACGCCGAGAAATCCCGGCGGCACGCATTATTCCGGGGACAGCTATACCCTCCCGACAACGACCAACGCCGCCGTACCTACGGGCTACGTGTTTATGGGCTGGTCTAAGGTCACGATCCCGACTGCCCAGAGCAGCGCGCCGACCTCCAACTATTATGCGAAGGGCGCAGCCGTGACCCTCGCAGGCGGAACGAATGAGTTCTATGCCGTCTATGCGCAGGCAAGCGGCACGTCGGAAGTCACTACGTGGGAGAAGGTTACTTCTGCACCGAGCGACTGGAGCGGCGACTATGTCATCGTGAATACCGACTATGCCATGACCAGTGATTTCTTCAGCGGTACCAGCGGTGAATTCAAGGGCGCGTCTGTGACGATCACAGACAACAAGGTTGTCGACCCGACCGACAAGATGATCTGGACAGTCGCCAAAAACGGAAGCAGCGCGCAGTACAGTTTCCAGAACAAGGCGACCGGTACCTATGCAAACATTACCGGAACGAGCAGCACGAGCGCTGCATTGAGCAGCAGCGCCGTTTGGTTTACGATTGAGGCGAACACGAACGGTACGTGGGATGTCGCGTCTGTTTCGAACAGCGCAAGATGCTTCGCGTATTATGCTACAAACACGTCCTTCAGAACGTATGCAAAGAGCGGCAACAATACCGGTGATTTGTATAAGAAGACGACGTCCGGCGGCACGAGCTATACAAACTATACCACTGCTCCGACCGAGCCTTCTGTGGATACCTATACGGTTACCATCACGCAGCCGTCCAACGGCGCTATCACCACAAACGACACGCTGATCGGACTGGAGGCGAACGACTACGTCACCCTGACGGCTGTACCGGATCTCGGCTGGGAGGTCGACGAATGGATTACCGACGGCAACGAGGATGATTTTATCGATAACGGCGACGGCACGGTAGAAGTCTATGTCTACGACTCCGACGTTGAGGTCACCGTCAGCTTCAAGAAGATCAACTACACGATCACGAAGAACGCCGGCGCGAACGGCTCCATCATGGCGGCTGCATCGGCGAACTATCAGGATACGGTCAACTTCACCGTGACCCCGGATGCCGGCTATCAGATCGCTACCCTGACCGTCACCCAGACGAGCGGCGGCGCGGCTGTGAGCTATACCGACAACGGCAACGGCAGCTACACGATTTCCTCCTTCCCGGCGGCGAACGTCACCATCGCGGCGACCTTCTCCGCGCTCCCGACCTACAGCTATACTATTTATAATAACAGCGTCGAGGTGGACAGCGGCACGGCGGCTTCCGTGACTGCCCCGACGGCTCCGGCGTCCATCCAGTACACCGATCCGGACACGCTGACCACCAGCACCTTTACCTTCGCCGGCTGGGCGGTGCAGGACAGCACCATCACCACCCCGGGCGCGTACTCCGGCAACACGCTCTATCAGGAAGGCGAGACCATCCCCCTGAGCGCGAACGGCACC
>CAJOMA010000035.1 GCA_905235655.1 uncultured Oscillospiraceae bacterium
GCGGGGGCGTCGGTGGACGGTTTGTCAGCTTCGTCGGGTATATATGTATCAAACGGCATAAGGTTCACAGTCAGTTCCTGCGTGTTCGGGCGATTTTGAAATTCACCTTCACTGATTTTTTGCAATTCGCCATTCTTAAACGTATAATAGATAATCGTACCGTCCTTATCAATATAATCTTCTGAAACGTAGCCATCCGCATAAAGACGGAATCCGCGGTAATCCAGCGTCACATCGGTCACAAGCTCAATGTCACTGCCTTTGACTGTATAGACCGCCAAGGGGCTTGCCGGATCGTCCGCGCCTTTCGCGCGGATCCCGACCCAGACGCCCGTACCGATCGCGGCGATCAGCGCGACACATACGCCGATCCTCAGGATGATTCGGACGGTCTTTGCCGTCTTCGGAAACCGCGCTTTGATCGCGTCCGCCAGACCGAACAGCAGGATGAGCGCGCCGATCGCGCAGAAGAGCAGACCGGCGAAGTGGTAGAACAGCAGTGTGAAGTAGAGCAGCGCGCCGAACAGAATGAAGCTGCCGCCGCTCAGCCAATACTTCCTTTTCATAGGATATAACCCTTCAGCACCTTCAGCGTGTTGAGCACGCCGTCCTTATGGCTGCGCTCGTAGCCGTGCGAGGCGTATACGCCCGCGCCGATCAGTCCGTGGCGGATGTCGTAGCCCGCGCCGAGCGTCGCTTCCACGTCGGAGCCGTAGTGCGGATAGACGTCCACGGCGTAGTCGGCGTTTTCCTTTTTCGCTGCGGCGATCAGCTTCTTGACGACCTCGTAGGAGTACGGGCCGCCAGAGTCCTTCGCGCAGATCGAAACCTGCCGCTCCGTGCACTGCAGGCCGTCGCCGACGCAGCCCATGTCCACGGAGATCGCCTCCGTCACGCCTGCGGGCACGCTGCCCGCGCCGCCGTGACCGACCTCTTCGTAGACCGTAATATGGACGTAGACGCGCCGCTCGGGAATGATTTCGTTGTCCTTGAGATATTTGGCGAAGCCGAGCAGGATGCCGACCGAGAGCTTGTCGTCGAGGAAACGGCTCTTGATGTAGCCGGACTTCGTGACGCGGGTACGCGGCTCAAAGCAGACGATGTCGCCGACCGACACGCCGAGCTTTTTCACGTCGTCCGCATTCTCCACGACCTCGTCAAGCAGGACTTCGACGCTGTCCCACTTGCGCTCCGTGGAATTGTAGTCGCCGTTGACGTGGACGGAGGCGTTGCAGAGCTGCAGGACGCCCTCATAAATGCCGTCGAATTTTGTGACGATGCGGCAGTTTTCCGTCTCGGCGTTGGCGGCGCACATGCCGCCGAGGCGGTCGATGCGCAGTCTGCCGTTTCCTTTGATCTCCGCGACGATGCCGCCGAGCGTATCGGCGTGCGCTTCTAAGAGCAGCCCGTCCGTATCGTCTCTGCCGCCGAGGTCGACGAGAATACCGCCCTTGACGGTGCGGCTCGCGGCATAGCCCAGCGCGGTGAATTCGCGCAGGACGAAATCCTCCGCGTCGCGGGTGAAGCCTGTGGGGCTGTCGATGGCCAATAACTCGACGGTCTTCTCCACTGCGAAGTTTACATAATTCTCCATATCCAAGCTCCTTTCGAGGGTCTTTTCGATATTATAGCACACATCAATAAAATTTGCACGGAAAAAGCCGCGTGCCGATGGAATTCGACACGCGGCTTGTGTTATTTGAAAAGAAAGAACAGAACTCAGAAAGAACGATCCTTCGTCGCAATCTCCATCAGGCACTTCGCCATGAATTCGTCGGGCTGCATCGCGCCGAGGTCCACGCCGCCTCTGGTACGGACGGAGACCGTGCCGTTTTCCATATCGCGGTCGCCGATGACGAGCATATACGGGATCTTCTGCATCTGCGCCTCGCGGATCTTGTAGCCGAGCTTTTCGCTGCGCAGATCGCTTTCCGTGCGGATGCCCGCGGCGAACAGCTTGCTCTCCAGCTCCTTGGCGTAGTCGTGGGCGCGGTCGGTGATCGGGAGGATGCGAACCTGCGTGGGCATCATCCACAGCGGCAGGGCGCCGGCGTAACGCTCGATCAGGTAAGCCAGCGTGCGCTCGTAGCAGCCGAGCGAGGTGCGGTGGATGATATAGGGGTGCTTTTTCTGCCCGTCCACATCGGTATACTCCATGCCGAAGCGCTCTGCCAGCAGCATGTCGACCTGAATGGTGACGATCGTGTCTTCCTTGCCGTAGACGTTCTTATACTGAATGTCGAGCTTCGGACCGTAGAAGGCGGCCTCGTCGATGCCGATCGTGTAATTGACCTTCAGATCGTCGAGAATGGTCTTCATCGTCGCCTGCGCCAGCTCCCACTGCTCCGGCGTGCCCTCGTACTTGTTGTTCGGGTTGGCGGGGTCCCACTGGGAGAAGCGGAAGGTGCAGTTTTCCAGCATGCCGACGGTGTCGAGTACATATTTGGCAAGCTCCAGACAGCCCTTAAACTCTTCCTCGAGCTGTTCCGGGCGCAGGACGAGGTGACCCTCGGAGATCGTGAACTGGCGCACGCGGATCAGACCGTGCATTTCGCCGGAATCCTCGTTGCGGAAGAGGGTGGACGTTTCGCCCAGACGCATCGGAAGATCGCGGTAGGAGCGCGCGCGGTTCAGGAAGACCTGATACTGGAACGGGCAGGTCATCGGGCGCAGGGCGTACATTTCCTTGCTGTCGTCGTCGGCGTCGTCGCGGGAACCGAGCAGGAACATGCCGTCGCGGTAGTGATCCCAGTGACCGGAGATGCGGTACAGATCGCGCTTCGCCATCAGCGGGGTCTTGGTCAGAAGATAGCCGCGCTTCTGCTCCTCGTCCTCGATCCAGCGCTGCAGGAGCTGAATGACCCTCGCGCCCTTCGGCAGCAGGATCGGAAGACCCTGACCGATCACGTCGACGGTGGTGAAGAATTCGAGCTCGCGGCCGAGCTTGTTGTGGTCGCGCTTGCGGGCTTCCTCCTGCTGCTGCAGGTAGGCGTCCAGCTCTTCCTTCTTCGGGAAGGCAATGCCGTAGATTCGCTGCAGCATTTTGCGCTTGGAGTCGCCACGCCAGTACGCGCCGCAGCACTGCGTCAGCTTGAAGGCGTTGGCCTTGATCCGGCCGGTGGAGTCCAGATGGGGACCTGCGCAGAGGTCTGTAAATTCACCCTGCGTATAGAAGGAGATGACCGCGTCCTCGGGCAGATCGTTGATGAGTTCGACCTTATACGGCTCTCCGAGCGAGTCCATATAGGCGATCGCCTCTTCTCTGGGCTTCTCGCTGCGGACAAGCTGCAGACGCTCCTTGCAGATTTTCTTCATCTCCGCCTCGATGGCGTCCAAATGCTCCTGCGTGAAGGTAAAGTCGCAGTCAAAGTCGTAATACCAGCCGTTGTCGATGGACGGGCCGATCGCGAGCTTGACCTGCGGATACAGACGCTTGACCGCCTGCGCCATGACGTGCGAGCAGGTGTGCCAGTAGGTCTTGCGGTAGGCTTCGTTTTCAAAGGTGTACAGATTTTCTTCGGACATAATGCTTCCTCCTTGTTTGATGCGGGGCAATAAAAAATCACCCCTGAATGATTCAGGGGTGAGAAAATTCCCACGGTTCCACCCTGCTTGCAGTTTCGAAAACTGCCGCTCGTTCGCGCGCTAACGGGCGCACCCGTCTCCCCCTACTTTGTTCAGGGGAGCGGCTCGGAAGCGGTATATACCGGACGGGTGCAGGAGCTTTCACCGACCGCTCCCTCTCTGCGCACCGTAATGGGGTATATTTCTTCGTCGCTGCCACTTTCGGGTTAAATATAGCACTTTTTCAGGTGGTTGTCAAATGGTTTCTTTTTTACGCTTGTTATGTTAACCAAATTGTAACTTCTCTACAAGATGTAGGGTGTGAACGCCAAAAATCACCACCTCATGTTGTCTTATGCTCGTTTACATAATTGCGTAAAAAGTTTGGATTATGCCGGAAAATAAGAAAAAAGCTTGACAAAATCGGAAAAAATGTTATAATTAACCCGCAGTTACAATAGAGTAACAATAGTTTCTCGTTTTGAAACCAAACACAATGGAAAGGAGGAAACTCTGATGCGCAGAACGGAAAAACAGGCAACGGGCCGCAAGAAGCCCCTGCACAGGCTGATCGCCATTTTGGTGATGGTCGCGGTTGCGGCAGCAGCGCTGTCGCTGACTGTTTTTGCACAGAACAGCTATCTGATTACAGACGGCGACTATGTCACGGTTCACAGATCCTACAGCACAGACCCGGAAGTGGTTTTGGATGAAGCCGGAATCGAGCTGAGCGAAGAGGATACCTACACCACAACCTATAGAAACGGCGTCAGCCGCATCGACGTCCAGCGGATGCAGATGGTGACCGTCATCAACGCCGGCGAGCAGAGCGTGATCGGAACCTACGGCGAGACGGCGAAGACCCTGCTGAGTCGCATGGGCATCGTACCCGGCGCCGGCGACATTCTCTCCTGCGAGGACGACACCCCGACGTATGACGGCATGGTCATTGAACTCAAGCACAAGGAGATCAAGCAGACCGAGTACGACGAAAGAATCCCCTTTGAGACAAAGTACTATGAGGATCCGGAGCTTGCACCGGGCGAAGAGATCACCCTGATCGAGGGCGTTGACGGCGTGATCCACTACACCGCGCAGCTTGTTTACGAGAACGGCGAGCTGATCTCCGAGGATGTCGTCGACGAAGAGACGACGACCAAAGTGGTTACGCGGCTGGTCGTCAGAGGTCCGGAGCGCGCGATCGCCGATCAGCCGAACGAGCCCGATCACCGCAACGCGACCATCGAAGACCCGCTGAACAACGACGAGCACGCCATCGGCGGCGGCACGATCACGACCGTCTCCGGCACGTCCTACCGCTATACGGACGTTTTGACCGTGACCTGCACCGCGTACTCCTGCGGCGACCGCGTCGGTACGACCGCAACGGGCACCGTGGCGAGAGTCGGCGCAGTCGCTGTCGATCCGCGTTACATCCCGCTCGGCACAAAAATGTATATCGTCTCCAACGACGGTCAGTACATCTACGGCTACTGCACGGCGGAGGATACCGGCGGCTCCATCAAGGGCTACAAGATCGACCTGTATTTCGACACCTTTGACGAGTGCTGGGAATTCGGTGTCCGCACCTGCACCGTGTATGTTCTCTCTTAAAACTTGAAAAATCACCTCTTCTCTGTTAAAATGACAGGGAAGAGGTGTTTTTTATGCTGGACGTCTGCAATGCGCGGGTGATGAAGAGCCTGCTTGCGGAATACGGATTTCATTTTTCCAAAGCAAAGGGGCAGAATTTTCTGACGCAGCGATGGGTGCCGCAGCAGATCGCGGAAGAGTCCGGCGTGGACAGGACCTGCGGCGTGCTGGAGATCGGCCCCGGCTTCGGGCCCCTGACGCAGGAGCTCTGCCTGCGCGCGGGCAGGGTCGTTGCGCTGGAGGTCGATACAACGCTCAGACCGGTGCTCGAGCGCACGGTCGGGGAATTTGACAATCTGGAGCTTCTCTTCTGCGACGCGCTGAAGGCGGACTTGCCTGTGCTGACGGCGGAGAAATTCGGCGGTCTCAAGCCGATGGCGTGCGCCAATCTGCCTTACTATATCACCTCGCCCGTGCTGACGAAGCTGTTAGAGAGCAAGTGCTTTTCCTCGATCACCGTCATGGTGCAGAAGGAGGTCGCGCAGCGCATCTGCGCCAAGCCGGGCACGGCGGATTATTCCGCCTTTACGGTTCTGTGTAATTACTACGCGCAGCCTGCGCTGCTCTTCGACGTGCCGCCGGACTGCTTCATGCCGCAGCCGAAGGTGTGGAGCGCGGTCGTCTGCCTGAAAACGCGCGCCGCGCCGCCTGCGCAGATCGCGGACGAAGCGCTGTTCTTCCGCACAGTGCGCGCCGCCTTCGGCATGCGCCGCAAGACACTGCTCAACGCCTTGAGCGCGGGCTTCGGGGAGCTTTCCAAGGCGGAGATCGCCGCGCTGCTTGAGCGTTGCGGCATTGCGCCCACCTTGCGCGGCGAAACGCTGGGCATTGCGGAATTTGCCGATATCGCGAACGCGATCGGGGTTAGGAGAAACGATGTACCGAGCCATACTGATTGATCTGGACGATACCATACTGGATTTCGGCGCGGCGGAGCATGTCGCCATTGCCAAGACCTTCCGTGATATCGGCTTAGACCCGACGCCGGCGCTGCTGCGCCGCTACAGCGAGATCAACCTCTCGCAGTGGGAGGCGTTCGAGCGCGGGGAGATCACCCGCGATACCGTGCTGACCCGCCGCTTCGAGCTGCTGTTCCGCGAGCTCGGACAGGAACTGGGCGCGCAGGAGACAGAGGATATCTACCGCGGCTATCTCGGCGTGGGGCATTATTTCGTGGAGGGCGCGGTGGAGCTTATGGACTACCTCGCGCCGAAGTACGACCTCTATCTTGCCTCCAACGGCGTTGCGGCGACCCAGTATTCCCGCCTGGAGAGCGCGAATATCAGCCGCTATTTCAAGGATATTTTTATTTCCGAGGTCACGGGACACCACAAGCCGGAGAAGGAATATTTTGACTACTGCTTCGCGCGCATGCCGCACTTCTCCCGCGAGACGACGCTGATGATCGGCGACAGCTTGACCAGCGACGTCCTCGGCGGCAAAAACGCCGGCGTCGCGACCTGCTGGTTCAATCCCAACCGCCGCCCAGGCAGACCCGACATCGTCCCGGACTATGAGGTTCACAGATTAGATGAATTAAAGACAATTCTATAGCGTTTTTGAAAACGGAAAACTCCGGAACCACGTCCAGATGGGCTCTGCCGTAGTCCGTCAGCGCTTCGGCGTCGATGACGGTGAAGACCACGCTCGGGCTCGCCGTCAGCGAGCGCAGGGAAAAGCGATAGTCCTGCGTCTGCGCAGCCACGGCGTAGTGACGGCGATCGGTCGCCAGCAATTCCTCCCGCGTGGCATCGAGGGCGTTCAGCGGGAAGGAAGCCAGCGCGGGCTCCTCGCCGGGACGCGAGAGGGAAAACGCGATCTGCGCGTCGGCGGCAAGCGGCTCGTCCAAGGCCGCCCGCAGCTCGACCTGATCCCGCCACGCGCCCTTTTCGCAGGAATCGGAAAGGGTTTCATAGTCCGCAAATGCCAGCGTCAGGCCACTGTCGCGGTAGGCGGGCAGGTTTTCGTCCCTCGGGGAAACGTCTACCGGTCTCCCCGGAGATCGCTGCGATCGGTTGGCAGTGGTAATAATACCGAAGAAAGATTTCGCGGTCAGTCGGCTCCATGGCAAAAACCGCGGCTCGAACGAGCTTCTCGAGCTCTTCCTGTTCCAGCGTTTCGCTCAGATCTGCGCTGTCGATTGCGATCAGATCCTCGTCGAGGGACAGCGCAACGCCGCGTTCGCGCAGCTTTTGCCGCGCCTTGTTGCGCGCTACGCCGCCCAGCCATGGACGAACCGTGGCACGCGTCACGCTGCCCGCCTGTTTCCACAGCTCCAGAAATACGTCGGAGGCAACCTCCTCCACGTCAGCCTCCGTCATGCTTGCTCCGATAAAATAGCGAATTACGGTGCAGACGTAGGCCGTGTATTTGTCAATGAACCATGCCAGCGCATCTTCGTTGCCGCGCTGCAGACGCAGCAGCGCCGTGGCTTCCGTCAAACCGCATCACCTCCCGTGCGTTTGTTTTTTTGCGGCCGCACTATATAATCACAGTTTTCGGGAAAAAGTTGCATCCGGCGGCGTTCTTTTTCCCTTTTGCGAAAGAGCGTGCCCGATTCTGCCTTCATTTTATCATACAACGCAGCGTCTTTTCACGTCCGCGCGCCAGATCGCAGCGGCAGTAATGCAGTTTTTTGAAAAAACGCAAAAAACTGCTTGACTTTTGCATGAAACTGCATATAATAATACTTGCGCTTCGGCGCACGGCAAATAGCGGGTTTGTGTAATGGTAGCACACCGGACTCTGACTCCGTTTGTGAGGGTTCGAATCCTTCACCCGCTGCCAACAGAAAAGCCACCCTTTCGGGTGGCTTTTCTGTTGGCAGCGAACGAGGGAGAAGGATTCGAAGACTAAAAACAACAGCCCGGTGGGCTGTTGGCGTCGGCGTTTCTGCCGACGCGACCTTAATTTCTGCCATTGACAGAAACGCAAGCGAATCCTTCACCCGCTGCCATCAAAGAAACTTCTTTTGTCTACCAGACAAATCAGGTTTCCTTTGCTGCCCTAATGTGTTATAATACTTCAAGAAGGCGGTGAGTGCGTTGAAGTACATTTCCAATAACCTATTCGATTTTGATTTTCACGACGCTGTTTTAACCCTTGAATCCTTTGCTGATAATCGGCTGATTGTAAAGGCGGATTGCTTGAACATTCATAAGGATGCGGAGCAGAATCCGTTTGAGACGGATATGGAGATCACAAGCGCTCGCCTCTCTTTTGAAGCGTGCACGATCCAATTGTATGAGCCGCCGAGGGCTTGGAAACAGGACGAAAACGGTCGGCTCTATACCGATGAGCCGCAAATCGTTTTTGGGGGCGACGAAGCAAAAGCACGCTTTATGGAGCAGATCAAACAAGGTGTTACCGTTTTTGATTTTGGCAAAAAGGACGAGGCAGTCTGGTATCTTGACGCATCGTCACTGCCGGGTTTCACGGTTTTCTTTTCCTCCGGAAATGCTTCAATAGAGTGGGACGATTGCAAAGGCCCCGCTTGGTATGTTCGATAGAACGCAATCGAGGAATGTTGCTTCGGCATGCTTTCTGTGGTTTAGCGTCCTTTTGCGCGCTCTTATACAGAAAAGAAGCCTCTTTTGTCTGCTGCGACAAGAGAGGTTTTTGTTGATTATCGCGCGAGGATATTCTATAATGATAAAAATGAATCTCGGCGCGTTTTACTGCGCGGTGAAAGAGGGGGATCGCATGAAGCGAATCATTTCCGTACTGCTGACCGTTTGCGTTCTGGCGGGCGCGCTGGCAGGGTGCGGCGCAAGCTCCAAGGGGCTGTCTGTTTCGGGTCAAACGGAGTCGGCTGTTCCGGACGAAACGGAGTCGACGCTTCCCGTTGAAACGGAGCCGCCCGTGGTTGCCTATGATCCCGAGACGCAGACGCTTACCATGCAGTGGACGACGGAATATGCGGGAATCACGATACCGGAGGAGGCTGCAAAGACGCGGGTACTGGAGGTTTATGACAGCGATTTCACGCTCAGCGTTTATCTTCCCGCGCTGCGAGAGAAGGGCTTGGACGAGCAAACGGAGCTGCCCGCTATTATCGACCGGACGGCGCAGAGCCTCCGCTTCCTGCGGCAGTATCTGCGCGAGAACGCAGGCGCGGCGTACCCGTCCTACCTCGCGGAGCTGCCGGTCGACATCCGGATCGACAGGAATGCGTTCAGTTACCAGATAAATGAAGATCAGATCGCCCTGCAGTACCTCGACGCCGGAACGCATCGGGAGTTCCTGTATCTGCTCGCTCTGATGAACAGCGACGCGGTCGGCTGGGAGCAAATCGGCTATGCGTGGTATGTCGGCACCTGCATCGATCCATATTCCGAGGCTACGAACCTCTGGCCGATCGTTCCGGAATTGCCCTACTATCCGCAGTGCATCGCCGCCGGCGTCGATCCGGAGAACATGACGGGCGCAGATTTCCGCACGGTCTACGACGCCTGCGCGCGGGTCTGCTTTATCAAAGGCCTGACGCATTGGGGCAGCTACTGCGAAAGCTCGCCGGTCACGGCGGAGTCCGTCTTCACGAGAAAGGCTGACCAACAGCCGGGAGATACCCTGCTGACCGCATTCACGGCGGCGTCCTTCCTTGCGTGGCTGGACGAGGCGCACGGCTTTGAACAGCTCAGCCTGTTCTGCTTCGGTCAGAAGAGTTTTGAAGATGCCTTTGGTATGGATTTTCAGAGCGCTTTCGACGCATGGCGGGAATGGATCGAACGGATTTACCCCGCCGAGTAGGAGGAGCCGGATGTCGTTGCGATTTCTGCGCGATTATGGTAGAATGATCAGGAAAAGAATCCGTCGCGGCAGAAGGGAAGGCGGTCATGATCACTACAGAAGAATACCGAGCGATTGTTTCGGAGCTGATGGACGAGCTGCCGGCGGAGTTTTTTGACAAGCTGACCGGCGGGGTGATCGTGTCGGAGGACGCACCGCTGCCGGACTACGCCAAGGGCGACGATCTTTATGTCATGGGGCAGTATCAGGTCTATTCCGGCGTGCGGCAGATCGTGATGTTCAAGGGCTCGTTTGACCGGGTCTACCCGCTGGCGGACGCTGCAGAGGCGAAGGATATCCTGCGCGGGGTGCTGCGTCACGAATTCCGGCACCATATCGAAGGACGGGGCGGGCTGCACGGCGCGGATACGCTGGAGGCGGAGGACGCGCGGCGAAAGCGCGCGTATCTGTCCCGCCATGAACAGTAGAGGGCAGAGAGAAAACCCATTACAAAGCAAGAAGAGGGCTGTTTTGCAGCCCTCTTCATCGTGTCGACAAAGTTTTGTCGACACGATGAGCGGATTTTCAAGCTTTCAAAAAAGCTTGAAAATCCGGTTTTATTGAACGTGAAAGACACCCCTCCTGGGTTTCTTTCACACTTTCTTCCTTCCCGCAGACGCGGCGTTTCTCATTTGTCTACAGTCTGAA
>CAJOMA010000036.1 GCA_905235655.1 uncultured Oscillospiraceae bacterium
AAGCGGCTTTCCGAGCTGACGGGCTGCGACGCTTCGACGATTCACCGCCTCCTGGAGACGCAGATTTCGCCCGAAACGGGCGAGATGTACTTCGTGCGTGATGAAGACGAGCCGATTGACTGCGACGCGCTGATCGTGGACGAGATGTCCATGGTGGACGTCCTGCTGATGCACAGCCTGCTGCGCGCCCTGCCGGAGAAAGCGTCGCTGATTCTGGTCGGCGATCCGGATCAGCTTCCATCGGTCGGCGCGGGCAATCTGTTTGCCGACTTAATCCGCAGCGGCGTCGTGCTGACGATCGCGCTGACGGAGATTTTCCGGCAGGCGCGAGAGAGCCTGATCGTGATGAACGCGCACGCGGTCAACCACGGCGAGCTTCCCGTGCTCACGGCGAAGGATCGGGATTTCTTCTTCCTCAAGCGCCGTTCGCCGGACGCCGTTGTGCAGACGATCGCCGAGCTCTGCGCGAAGCGGCTGCCGGATAATATGGGCATCCCCTCCGGCGAGATTCAGGTCATCAGCCCGACCCGAAAAGGGGAAACCGGCACGCAGAACCTCAATTCCGTCCTGCAGGCGGTCTTAAATCCGCCCTCGCCTGTGAAAAAAGAGAAGTTTTGCGGACAAATTTGTTTTCGCGAGGGCGATCGGGTGATGCAAATTCGAAACAATTATGATATAATGTGGAAAAAGCAGGGCGGCGGCGCGGGAACCGGCATCTTTAACGGGGATATCGGCACGATCCTGGAGATCGACCCTCAGGAGGACGTTATCCGCATCCTCTTTGACGATAAGGAAGTGCTCTATGACAGCGATCTGCTCCCGGAACTGGAGCTCGCCTATGCGATTACGGCGCACAAAAGTCAGGGCAGCGAGTATCGCGCGGTGATTTTCGTTCCCTATGCCGGCGCGCCGATGCTCTTAACGCGCGGCGTGCTCTATACGGCGATCACCCGTGCGAGAGAGCTTTTGATTCTGGTCGGCAGCGAAGAGATCGTCACGCAGATGACGGAGAATAACCGCAGGAACAAACGTTACAGCGGCCTGCGGCACAGGCTGGCGGAGCGTGAGGCGTCGTGAGGCTTGTTGCATGGCTGCTTGACCTGATCTATCCGCCCAAATGCGCCTTTTGCGGGAAGCTGCTCGGCAAGGACGAAAGCGACCTCTGCGGCAAATGCCGCAAGGCTCTGCCGGAGGTCGGCGGCTCGATCAAGCGCGGTGAGAACTTCCGGCAGTGCTGGTCGGTCTATGATTATGAGGGCTTTGTTGCCGAATCCGTCCGCCGCTTCAAGTTCAGCGGAATGCAGCAGTACGCGCAGGTCTACGGCAGACTGATTGCCATGAATCTGCTTCGAAACAAGGTCTGCTTCGACGTCCTGACTTGGGTGCCGATCAGCAAAAAGCGCCGCCGGCAGCGCGGCTACGAGCAGACGTATCTGATCGCGAAGACAGTGGCGGCGGAGCTGCAATGTCCCTGCGTGCCGACCTTGAAAAAGGTGCGCGACAATCCGCCGCAATCCCTGCAGAAGACAGCGGCGAATCGCCGCGGCAACGTATTAAACGCCTATCAGGCGGTGCACCCGGAACGCTTCCGCGACAAACGGGTGCTGCTGATCGACGACATCATCACAACCGGCGCGACGCTCAGCGAGTGCAGCAAGACGCTGCTGATCGCGGGCGCGGCGCAGGTAGACTGCGCGACGCTGGCGGCGGCACAATACAGCGATAAGAAAGACAAGTAAGAAATAGTAGGTGACAGTATGTTATTCTTTTCCAAAGACCTCGGCATTGACCTTGGTACATCGAACGTTCTGATTTATGCGGCGGGCAAGGGCGTCATTCTGCGCGAGCCCTCCGTGATCGCGCTTGACAAAAACACCGGCAAGGTGCTGCAGGTCGGCGCGGCGGCGCGGAATATGCTCGGCAGAACGCCCGGCAACGTCGTGGCGATCCATCCGCTGCAGGACGGCGTGATATCCGATTATGAGCTGACGGCGAAAATGCTGACGGAGATGATCCGTAGCATCATCAAGCACGCGGTCGTCAAGCCGCGCATGATCGTCTGCGTGCCGAGCGGCATTACGGAGGTCGAGGAACGCGCGGTGATTCAGGCGGCGAACGAGGCCGGCGCACGCCGCGTCTATCTGATCGAGGAGCCGCTTGCGGCAGCCCTCGGCGCGCAGTTGGATATCTCCGCGCCGGAGGGGCGCATGGTCGTCGATATCGGCGGCGGCACAACGGACGTCGGCGTGCTGACAATGAACGGCGTCGCCAATTCCGCTTCGGTCAAGGTCGCCGGCATCGCCTTCGACGAGGCGATCGTGAAGTATATCCGCAAGAATTACGGACTGCTGATCGGGAATAATACCGCCGAGGATATCAAAATTTCCATCGGCTGCGTCTGGCAGAGACCGGAGGCGCTGAGCATGGCGGTCAAGGGCAGGGATATCAAGACCGGACTTGCCCGCGAGATCGTGATCGGCTCGGATGAGGTCATGGAGAGCCTTCGCCGCCCGGCAAGACAGATTTGCGACAAGGTACTTGACGTTCTGGAGGAAACGACGCCCGAGCTGGTGGCGGATATCTCCAAAAACGGTATCGTTCTGACCGGCGGCGGCAGTCAGATCTACGGCATGGACAAGCTGCTGCAGGAGCGCACGGAGATCAAATGCATGGTCGCGGACGACGCGGATTCCTGCGTTGCCTACGGCTGCGGAAAGAGCCTTGCGTGGATGAATCACATGCAGGAGGATACGATCAATATCGCACGGCGCAGATTGCTGAAAGAATAACAGAAAGTGAGGTAGCGCGCGATGGAGGAAAACAGAAACAGCAGACTCAACTCCGAGGAAGCCTTCCTGCAGGAAATTGATACCGAGTGGGATGTGGAACAGTTTCTTGCGCAGAAAAGGGGAGAGCCGCTTCCACAGCCTGTGGCCAATGAACCTGCCCCTTCGGAAGAAAAGCCGCGCAATGCGCAAAGACCTGTAAGCCGTCCGCGGACGCAGACGGCGACTGCGGAGCGTCCTGCGCAGCAGCGAAACCCTGCAAAGAAGCAGAAGGTGAACTACCGCGGCTGGGCGAAGCTCATTTTAGCCGCTGCGCTCGTCGTCGCGATCATCGTCGTTCTGATTGTGCTGATCGGCAAGATCACGTCTGGCGAAACGGGCGAGCCACTGCCGCCGGAGGCGGCGGAAGCAGCGCAGACAAGAGAGCAGACCGTCAGCGACCTGATCGCCCGCGCCAACCGCCTCGCGTCGGGCTACGACTACGAGGGCGCGGTGAATGTTCTGCGCGAGTACGGATCGGACTGGATGCAGCAGCCGGAGCTTATGGAGGCGAACGCGCGCTACCAGAGCGCGCAGTCGCTGCTGGTCAAATGGAGCGACGTTTCCAAGGTGTCCATGCTGTCCTTCCACAGCCTGATCGCCGACCCGCAGCGCGCCTTTGACGGCGGCTCACAGGAAAGCTATTACCGCGATTATATGGTCACGGTATCGGAATTTAAGGCGATCCTGCAGGAGCTGTACAACAAAAACTACATCCTTGTCAGCATTCACGACCTCTACAAAACTGGCGCAGACGGCGCTTATTCCGCCGCCGATCTTTACCTGCCGGACGGCAAGAAGCCGCTCGTTTTGGTGCAGGACGATCTGAACTACGCGCCGACCATGACGGACGGCAACGGCGACGGCTACGCAGATAAGGACGGCGACGGCTTTGCAAGCAAGCTGGTGCTTGACGCAAACGGGCAGGTCATCTGCGAGTACATCACCGCCGACGGGCAGGTCGAACAGGGCGAGTATGACATGATTCCCGTTCTCGAATCGTTTATCGGCGAACATCCTGACTTTTCCTTTCAGGGCGCGAGAGGTATTCTCAGTCTGACCGGCGCGGACGGCGTTTTCGGTTACCACACGTCTTCGGCGTGGAAGGAAAAGCTTGACAGTGCGACCTACAGCGCGGAGGTCGAAAGCGCACGTAAGATCGCGGACGCGCTGAAGACGCAGGGCTGGGAATTCGCTTCCCACACCTATGACCACATCAGCTACGGCGACGCCAAGGCCGAGGAGCTCACAAAGGACCTTCGCCTGTGGAAGGAGGAAGTGCAGTCCATTGTCGGCGAGACCGATCTGCTCATGTACCCCAAGGGCGGCGGTCTGTACGCCTACGACGACGAGCTGTTCAAGGCGATTTATGATAACGGCTTCCGTCTCTTCTGCAATATCGACACGGAGACGACGGAGCTTCGCTTCTTCGACACCTATCTGCGCGTGAACCGCACGCCGGTCGGCGGGCAATGGTTCAACGGGCTGGACGAATTCTTCAGCGGATCGAAAGTCAAGGACCCGGCAAGAAAGTAAGACAAAACGAAACGGACGGTGCAGTTTTAAGACTGCGCCGTCCGTTTCGTTATTCTCGTTCGGATTCGTATTCGAGTATCTTGCGGAACTGCGTTTCGTAAAGCTCGCGGTAAATGCCGCCCCGTTCCAGCAGCTCCTCATGCGTGCCCTGCTCGGCGATCGTGCCGCCCTGCACGACGAGAATGCGATCCGCCTTCAGAATGGTAGACAGCCGATGCGCGATCACGATGCTCGTTCTGCCCTCCATCAGCGTTTCCAGCGCGTCCTGAATCGCGTTTTCGGAGATGGAGTCCAGCGCGGAGGTCGCTTCATCCAGAATCAGAATTTTCGGGTCCTTGAGAATGACGCGCGCGATGGACAGGCGCTGCTTCTCACCGCCGGACAGCTTCAAGCCGCGGTTGCCGACCATCGTATCATAGCCGTCCGGCTGATTGACGATGAAATCGTGAATGCTTGCAATCCTGCATGCGTTTTCCAGCTCCTCCTGCGTTGCATCCTCCTTCGCGTAAAGGAGGTTTTCGCGGATCGTTCCGTTGAAGAGGTAGGTATCCTGCGTGACTACGCCGATACAGTCGCGCAGATAGCTCAGATCGAAGTCGCGCACGTCGACGCCCGCCACGGAAACGCTGCCGCCGCACACGTCGTAAAGCCGCGGGATCAGATTGACCACGGTGGATTTGCCCGAGCCGGAGGGGCCGACGATCGCGTACATTTTCCCGCCGGGCACGGTGAAATCAATATCCGTCAGCAGCGGCTTTTCCGGATCGTAGGAGAAGACGACGTGGTTAAAAACGATGTCCTTCTTCGTCACATCCGGCGTTTTCGCGTCCGGCTTGGAAACGATCGTGTTTTCCATGTCGAAATAGTCGAAAATACGGGTAAACAGCGCAAGCGAGCGCGTAAAGTCCACCTGAATGTTCAGAAGCGACTGTACGGGCCGGTACAGTCGGTTGATCAGCGCGACCGTCGCGGTGATGACGCCGACGGTCAGCGTGCCGCTCATGGGGATGGTGAAGGGGCCGATTCTGACCTGCGAGAGGATAATGAACAGTCCGCCGAAGAAGTAGATCAACAGGGGGCCGATCTGAGTGAACATGCCCATGATCACGCCGAACCACTTGCCGCTGCGCTGCTCCTTGAGGTTGAGCTTCGTCACTTCCTCGTTGACCGTGCGGAAGCGCTCGTACTCTCTGTCTTCACGGGTGAAGAGCTTGACGAGAAGCGAACCGCTGACAGACAGCGTTTCGTTGACGAGCTGATTCATTTCGTCATTCTTCGCCTGACTCTCCGTCAGCAGCTTCCAGCGGGTCTTGCCGACGCTGCGGGTCGGCAGGATCAGCAGGGGAATGACGACGATGCCGACAATCGCGAGCTGCCAGCTCATCGTAAACAGCGCGATCAGCGTGGTCACAACGGTCGCCACATTGCTGACAATGCTTGACAGTGTGCCGGAGATCACGGTGCTGACGCCGCTGATGTCGGTGTTCATGCGGGTGATGATATCACCCTGCTTTTCCGCCGTGAAAAACGCATGCGGCATGTGCTGCAGATGATCGTACATCTGATTTTTCATATCGAAGATGATCCGCTGCGAAATCCATGCGTTGATATAGCTTTCCAGAACGCCGATGATCTGCGACGCCGCCATCGTGCCGAAGGCAAGCAGCAGAAGCTGAATCAGCAGCTTCAGATCCTTGCCGACCAGCGCCTCATCGACGATTCTGCCCGTGATGATCGAGGGCAGAAGACCGACGGTGGCGGAGAGCAGGATCGCGGCGAAAACCAACAGGAATTGCAGCCAATAGGGTTTGAGATAGGACGAAATGCGCACCAGAAGCTGCTTGGTTACCTTGGGCATATTCTGTTTTTCTTCATCGGTAAGGAAGCCTCTGGGGCCGAGACCGCCGCGTCCGAAGCCGCCCGCCATACTACCACGTCCTTTCTGCTCGATTTAGGGAAGAACAGGCGTCCAATAATACTGATTGTAGATGTCAGTGAAGCGATAGCACGCCTGCAGCGCTTCGGCGTCCAGATAGACGTTGCTGATCTGCATGCCGTCGCGGTAGGTCATCGGATCGCCGAACATATAGCTGTCGAGGTATTCGCCGTCGTAGGAATAGTAATCGCAGAGGAAGTCGAGCCGGTCGCCCTCATTGAGCGCGGTCAGACCCTTGGCGATTGTTTCCGTCTCGCCGTCGACGTAGTCGTATCTTGCGCCGGCGATGTAGCCGTAGGGGTGCGCGCTGTCGAAGACAAGAATCAGATTTGCGCGGTCGCCGTTGATCAAGACGGGCACTCTGCCGGTGATGGTGTAGCTCGTGCCGTCGGAATCGGTGCTTTCGTAGTAGTAGGCGACCGGCTGATTGTCGATGGCAAGCCACGTTCCGTCGTATTCGCCGAGCAGCGCGCCGTCGTCTGTAAATTCAAAGACATTATCCAGACCGAGGTCGATAAAGCCCTCGCCGTCGTCCAAGAAGACGTTCAGCTCCAGATCATGCACCAGCAGCCACTGCTCCTCGGGGAGGGTAAGCTGCGCCTGTGCGTTCTTTACCGACCAGACCAGCGCGTCTGCGTCGAAGCGGTTTGCCTCCAGATAATCTTTGCTGTCCATGCTCAGACCTTTTCCGAGGAAACCGGAGTTTCCGCTCGTCAGGCCGGATACGCCGAACAGGTCGGAGCCGCCCATCAGACCACCCAGCACGCTGCCGATGTCAAGACCGCCGCCGGAGCTGCCGGAAGACCCGCCGCCCATCAGAGAGCCCAGCAGAGAACCGATCGGGCTGCTCTGACCGCCGGACGCCGCCTGACCTGCGACCTCAAGGCTTGCGAATTCCTGAATGCAGCGCGCATACTCGCTGTCCATGCCGATTGCCTCATAGGTGGCGACGGCGCTGTCGACCTTCGAGGTGCGCTGATAGGGGAAGTAAATGGAAAGGCCGTAGGCGTTGGAAACGTTGGAGGAGGTCTTGTTGTACTTCACCGCGCCGAGCAGCGTCTGCGCCAGCGCCTTGCCTTCGTCCGTGCCCATATTGTAGGCGAGATGGATCAGGTCGACCTGATCGATCTTGCTGGACGCGGAGAATTCCTTCGTGCTGCACCTTGCGTCGGAAACCGTCTGATAGCCGTCGCTGCGGATCAGCTCGGAGGTCGAGGCGGCAAAGTCCTTCAGCCGCTGCGGTGCAGTCGCTTCCAGTTCCGCGAGGTCGATCACGGAGAGGGTCGCCTTCTGTCCGGCGCAGTAAGTGCCGCACTTTTCCACAAAGTCGTCGACGATCTTTTGCCCGATTTCCAGCGTCGGCATGGAGGAATTCTTCGAAAGCGCGGTCAGCCAGTCGGTATAGTACCAGCCGATGCCAGGCTCAGTCTCCTCCGAGGCGATCATGTAATCGGCATATTCCGTGAGCATGAGGGCGTTTTCCGTCGTCGCCATGAGGCAGGTGTCGAAGCCGATGAAATCAAAGGTCGTCTTTGCATTCTTCAGCGCTTCGTTGATGCCGCTCAAGGTCATGGAGCCGGAGCTCTTGTTCTTCTCGTCATAGCCGTAGCCGCTCAGAGAGCCGCCGCCGTGATCCCAGAAGATCAGGATATTGCGGTTTGCCGGATAGTTTTTCGTGCAGTAGTTGATAAAGCCGGTGAGGGTTGCGGGCTTTGTCATCGCGCCGTTGCCGTCGTCCTTGACCAGACAGCGCAATTTGCCGTTTTCAATCTTGTAAATCTGGTTTTTGCTGCTGCTGATGACGTTGTTTTTCCATTCGCTGCAGCCGCCGGTGTAGACAAGGAGATTGACCTTGCCGCTCAGCGTGGCGTTGCACATTTCCTGCAGGTCAGAAGAAGCCATGCCGCTCTTAGACTCCAGATCGGTGCCGCAGAGGTAGACCATGACGGTGACCTGATCCTTGCCGTTGCCGTAGATCACGGTGCGCTTGTCTCTGGCCGCGGAAGCAACGCTTCTGTCGAGCTTACCGGTGTTCTTTTCCGCCGTCCAGTCCGAAGCAACGCTGCTGCCGCCGCTAAACAGATTGCCCAGCACGCCGCCGAGGTCGAGCAGACCGCCGGAGGATGAGCCGCTGCCGGAGCCGCCGCCGAGCAGATTACCGAAAAGACCGCTGAGTCCGCCGCCGCCCAGAAGCAGGACGACCGCAATCACGATCGCAATCAGCCCCTTGCCGCCGAGGCCGCGGGTTGTTCCGCTGCCGGAGCCTGCGCTGCTGCCGCCGTAGAAGGTGTCTTCTCTGCGCCCGCTGCCGCCTGTGCCCGGTCTGCCCTGATATCCGCCGGCATTGCCGACGGGACCCCTTCCGAGACCTTCGCCGCGTCTGCCGACCTTTTTGCCCTGACCTGTGACGTTCTTTTGCCGTCCGAAAGGTCTGTTCGCCATATCAATCCCTCCGATTTCGGTAGATTTAACGAAATAATTATAAGTGGGATTCCCGCAAAAGTCAATTTTTCCGACAGTTCTTTGACAGTTTTTTGCCGCCAAGCGCGTTTGTCAAAACGGCGAATGCGCACCAGAAGAAGGGCGAGGTGATCAACTGGCTGATGCCGAAGAACGCCTGCGTGCAATAGCACAGCGCAGCCGCGCCTGCGATCGCGGCGACGGGCTTCTCCTTTGCCTGGCGAAGCCACTGCGCGAACGTGACGCCAAGCGCAGCGAGATAAGCCAGCAGAGCGAATAATCCCTGATGGTAGAGAATCGTCAGGTATTCGTTATGCGCCGCATCAAACACCTTGACCGCGCCGTTCGCCGTCTCCTGCCGCGCAAACGCCGCATGGCACAGCGTATCCGGTCCGCTGCCGAACCAAAGCCGCTCCGGCACGGCGCGAAGCGTTCTGCGCCAGATATAAACTCTGCCGGAAGCGTAGCTGTCCCTGATCCTCCCGTGCAGAATATGATGAAGCTGGCGCAGCTCTGTCTGCTCGAATTTCACGAAGTAAACGACGATCAGCGCGGTGAGCAGCAGCGCGGCAAGGGAAAGCGATAGGATTCTGCGTGTCCTTTTCCCGCAGGGGAGTACAACGGGAAGCGACAGCAGCGATCCGAGAAAAACGCCGAGATAGCCGGCGGCGACGTTGATCTTCCAAAGAACGAACAGGCACAGCAGCAGGGGAATGCAAAGGGCAAACCGCGGCTTGCCCTTCAGCCGCAGGATACCGCACCAGAAAACCGGAACTGCGATACAGAGGAACGACGCCGTGAAGTCGATATTCCCGATCGTCCCGATAAACTTGTCAACGAAGTCCTCACAGGCGTATCGGTCGCCGAGCGGATAAAGACCGAAGATGTTGATATTGCACATCTGAAAAATGCAAATCGTGCAGAACGCGGTCGCCGCCGCCGCAAAAAGATATAAATGCAGGCGCGCAGGACGGTAAAACCTGCTGATCAGCAGGAACGAGATACCGTAAAGCGAGATTGTCAGCACGCCCTCATGGCGGATACTGCCGAGCCAGACCGTGTTATGGTCGGAAAGACAGGCGGAAATGACCGTAAAGAGCAGGTAAAGCGCGATCAGCCATGCGGCGAGCGGCGTGCCCTTCAGATCGGATCGAATATCCGCCCATCTGAGCTTTCGCCCTATGCAATGAAAGCTCAGAAGAACAAGAACGGCGGCGATATAGATCAGCGTGAGCGCGTAGAAGCAGACCATCTTCGCCCTCGAGATGGAAGCAAGGCCGTTCCTGTCAAAGAACAGAAGATAAAAGGTAAAAATCAATGCTACATAAACCGAGGTTATCGCTTGATATGGCTTTTTCAGTCGTTCGTTCATCCGCTCACCGCCTTTCCTACAGTATAACTGTTTTTTTCGACAAATGCAACAACAGGGCCGCGATGCAAAATGAAACATTTTGCAACGCGACCCTGTGCAGACTGTCAAAAAGGTAGAGAGTGGGTAATTCGGAGGGAAAGAAAGTGTGAAAGAAAACCGTCAGGGTTGTCTTTCACGTTCAATAAAACAGGATTTTCAAACTTTTTTGAAACGCACGAGCGTGTCAAAAAGACATTTTTGACACGCTCAACAGGGCCGTGATGCAAAATGAAACAATTTGCATCGCGGCCCTGTGATTTTTGCCGAAAATGGCATAAATCATCGTCTGCGTGCGGTTGAACGTGAAGGGGACGCAGACCGCCCTCTTCACACTTCCCCCGCCGGGAGTCTTTATATAATCTTATAGATTATGCATTTTGCGACATACCCTGTATATCCATATTAACCGCCGAGGTAGGCTTTCTTGACCTCGTCGCTCTGCGAAAGCTCCCTGCCGGTGCCGGAGAGTGTGATCCTGCCCGTTTCGAGCACATAAGCGCGGTCGGCGATATCGAGCGCCATGCCCGCGTTCTGTTCAACCAGCAGAATGGTCGTGCCCGCGTCGCGCAGCTCGCGAATGATGTCGAAGATTTGTTCAACCAGAATCGGCGCAAGACCCATCGACGGCTCGTCAAGCATCATCAGCTTCGGCGAGATCATCAGGGCTCTGCCCATGGCAAGCATCTGCTGCTCGCCGCCGGACAGCGTGCCGCCGATCTGCTTACGGCGCTCCTTCAGGCGCGGGAAGTACCGGAAGACCTTGTCCATCGCAGCAGAGATGTCGCCCTTGCTGGTAAAGGCGCCCATTTCCAGATTTTCCTGCACGGTCATCTGGAGGAAAATGTGGCGGCCCTCCGGAACATGCGCCAGTCCCTGTGCAACAAGACGGTAGGCGTCGGCGTGGGAAACGTCCTTGTCAAGGAATTGGATACTGCCGCTCTTCGGATGCATCAGACCCGAAATCGTTTTCAGCGTGGTGGATTTGCCCGCACCGTTCGCGCCGATCAGCGCGACGGTCTCGCCCTCGTTGACCTCAAAGGAAATGCCCTTGATCGCATGGATCGCTCCGTAGTAAACGTGGATGTTGTCAACCTTCAGAAGCATGTTCGGCAGCTCCTTTCTTGCCAAGATAGGCCTCGATCACGGCGAGATTGTTGCAGATCTGCTCCGGCGTACCTTTTGCGATGATCTTGCCGTAGTTCAGAACCGCGATACCCTCGCAGACGCCCATGACCAGATTCATGTCGTGCTCGATCAGCATGACGGCGATCTGGAATTCGTCGCGGATGCGGCGGATATGATCCATCAGCTCGGCGGTTTCCGAGGGGTTCATGCCTGCGGCGGGCTCGTCGAGCAGGATGATCGCCGGTTTGGTCGCAAGAGCACGGACGATTTCCAGTCTGCGCTGCGCACCGTAGGGAAGCGAGCCCGCCTGATACTGCGCCATGTCCGCCATGCCCATAAAGTCCAGCAGCTCCAGACAGCGCGCACGCGCGGCCTTTTCCGCCTTATAGTAGTGGGGCGTGTGCAAAATGGAGGAGAGCGCGGAGCACTTGATACTGTTGTGCAGTCCCACCTTGACGTTGTCGATAACGCTCATGCCGCCGAACAGACGGATATTCTGGAAGGTGCGGGCGATGCCCATGCGGTTGACCTGCGCCGTCGTCATGCCCTTCGTGTCGATGCCCTGCAGGAGGATGGAGCCTCTCGTGGGCTGATAAACGTTGGTCAGCAGGTTGAAGATCGTAGTCTTGCCGGCGCCGTTCGGCCCGATCAGACCGGCAATTTCCGTCTTGCCGACGGTCAGCGTGAAGCCGTCTACGGCGGTCAGACCGCCGAAGTCAATGCCGAGGTTGCGGATATCCAGAACGGGCTGCTTGCCGAGGTCGCGCTCCGGGATAATGACGTCGGTCGGCAGCGGTACCATTTTAGTCTGATTGTTCTGACTCATTTCTTCGCCGCCTCCTTCTTTCGGAATATCGCGGTGAGTTTCTTCTTCATCGTGATCTTAAACTGCTGGTATTTCTGATTGGAGCCGAGCACCATCACGAGAATCAGAACAATCGCGTAGATCAGCATGCGATAATTGTCGAAGCCGCGCAGGAGTTCCGGCAGGATCGTCAGCACGATGGCTGCGACGATCGAGCCGCGCAGGCTGCCCATGCCGCCGAGGACAACCATAACGAGGACGCTGATCGAGGTGTTGAAGTTGAATTTTCTTGCCTCGATTGCGGAGTAGTTCATTGCAAACAGGACGCCCGCCATGCCTGCCATCGCCGCGGAAATCACAAACGCTCTCATTTTATAGGAAGTGATGTTCAGACCGACGGATTCGGCGGCGATGGGGTTGTCGCGGATCGCCTTGATCGCGCGGCCCTCCTTGCTGTGGACGAAGTTCATGATGATCAGCATGACGATGATGACGAGAACAAAGCCCGTTCCGAAGTTGGAAAGACGCTGCGAGACCGTCGCGCCCTGCGGACCGTTGATGATAAACTCGCCGGGAAGCTTCGCGCCGCTGAACATGGCGATGTGCAGCCCGTCCGAATCAATTGTGATGTACAGGCAGTTTAGAACGTTCTTGATAATCTCGCCGAAGGCGAGCGTCACGATGGCAAGATAGTCGCCGCGCAGACGCAGAACGGGAATACCGATCAGAAAGCCGAAGATTGCCGCCATCAGTCCGCCGATGAGGATCGCAACGATCATCAGAAGGACAGGACTGCCGATGAATTGACCGAGGGAGGTCACGGCGATAACGCCGGAGAAGGCGCCGATGCTCATAAAGCCGGCGTGTCCGAGACTCAGCTCGCCGAGAATGCCGACGGTCAGGTTCAGCGACAGCGCCATAATGATATAGACGCAGATCGGAACGAGCTGACCGCTCAGGCTGCGCGAGAGCAAACGCCCCTGATTCAGAAAGAAAAAGACGGTGAAGACGATAATCACAGAAGCCAGCGTGATGATGTTCTGCCGCGAGGTTTTCGATTTCCATAAACGCATCGCACTCACCTCAGACTTTCTCTGTGACCTTCTTGCCGAGCAGACCGTTCGGCTTGACAAGAAGGATGATGATGAGGACGGCGAAGACGATCGCGTCGCTCAGATCCTGACTGATATACGCCTTGCTGAAGATTTCGATGATGCCCAGCAGCAGACCGCCGACCAGCGTGCCTGGGATCGAGCCGATGCCGCCGAGAACGGCGGCGGTAAACGCCTTGATGCCCGGAATGGAGCCGGTGGTCGGGACAAGCACGGGATACATCGAGCAGTACAGCACGCCGGCGACGGCGGCAAGCGCCGAGCCGATGGCGAAGGTGACCGAGATCGTCTTATTGACGCTGATTCCCATGAGCTCTGCCGCCTGCCGGTTTTCGGAAACGGCGCGCATCGCCTTGCCGGTCTTCGCCTTCGTGGTAAAGAGGGTCAGCCCGATCATAATGAGGATGCAGGTGATGATGCTGACGATCGTTTCGCCCGTGACGGTCAGACTGCCGATGTGCAGAGAGCCAAAGGAGACGATCGACGGAAAGACCTTCGTGTTTGAGGTCCAGATCAGCAGGGCGACGTTCTGCAGCAGATAGCTGACGCCGATCGCGGTGATCAGAACCGCCAGCGACGCGGCGCTGCGCAGCGGGCGGTATGCCAGCCGCTCGATGACGACGCCGAGCACGGTGCAGACGCACATGGAGATCAATAAAGCCAAAATCGGCGGCGTACCAAGGGAATAGATGCTTACAAACGAGACGTAAGCGCCCACCATGATAACGTCACCGTGCGCGAAGTTCAGCATTTTTGCAATGCCGTACACCATTGTATAGCCTAACGCGATGATGGCATAAATACTGCCAAGACTGAGGCCGTTGATGAAATGAGATAGAAAAGCCATGATCAGCCTCCGGGTAAAATAGGGTAAAAGAAACCGGGTTTGAAAGCTTGTAACCCGCAGAGCGCGAATCAAAAAGACGCTTTCGACACGCGGCTCCCCTTACAGCCGGAGCTGTAAGGGGAGAAGAGAATCATTCACGCAGATCAGTCGGCAGCGACGTAGACGCCGCCCTTGATGACGACAGCGGCGGGAGCCTTGTCGACCATGCCGTCCTTCCAAGTCATGTTCGCGCCGGTCAGGCCGCTGAAGCTCATGGTGTTGAACTGCTCGATCAGCGCCTCGCAGATATCGACGGAGGAAGCGGAGGGATCGAGGTCGGTCTTGTTGAACGCTTCATAGATTGCGTAGACGCAGTCATAACCGTCAGCCGCAAACTGGTTGGGGATTTCGCCGTAAGCTTCCTGATAGGCAGCGACGAAGGCCTTGGTCGCCTCGTCCTCCGCATCGGCAGCGAACGGGGTCAGGAGCATAACGCCCTCTGCCAGAGAGGTGTCGAAGCCCTTGAGGGTCAGAATGCCGTCCATGCCGTCCACGCCGAAGAAGGTGGGCGCGTAGCCGATGGAATTTGCCTGATTCAGGATCAGGGAAGCAGGGGTGTAGTAAATGGGCAGGAAGACGACGTCGGCCTTTGCCTTCTGTGCGTCGCCGACCTGAACGGAGAAGTCGGAGGTTTCGTCGGTGCAGGTGCCGGTGGAGACGATGTTGACGTTCAGCGCCTCGGCCTCTGCCTTGAAGGTTTCATAAATGCCGGTGGAGTATGCGTCGCCGTTATTATAGATGATAGCGACCTTTGCATCGGGGAAGTGCTCGGAAATGTACTGCGCGGATGCCTTGCCCTGGTTCGGATCGTTGAAGCAAAGCTGGTAGACGTTGTCCTTGCCCTTGGTGACATCGGGGGAGGAGGCGGACGGAGTCAGAGCGAAGGTGCGGTCGTTGAAGCATTCTGCGGAGACGGCGACGCACGGAGTGGTGGTAACGCTGCCGACCAGAACCTGCATACCCCAGTCCATGAGGTTGTTGTATGCGTTGACGGACTTTTCGGCGTCATGCTCGTCATCCTGCGCGTTCAGTTCGAACTGCAGACCGCCCTTAGCATTGATTTCCTTGACTGCGAGCTCTACGCCGTTCTTAGCGGCGTTGCCGTAAACGGCCGCTCCGCCGGTCAGAGGACCGATGAAGCCGAGCTTAAGCGTGCCGGTCTTAGAGGAACCGGATTTGCCGCAAGCTGCGAACAGGCTGGCCACCATGACCAGTACGAGTACGAGGGATACGATTTTTTTCATTTTCATTTTCTCCTTTTTTGATTTTGGGTTGGGTTTGCATATAAAAACCGGCCTGCGTCGAAAGGACGAGGCCGGAAAAGTAACAAGCATTACCTTTATGCAGCCATCGCGCTCTTTCGGCCGATGTTTTCAAATACGGAAATAAGTACGGATACGCTCAGCAAAAGCACACCTACAAGCAAAATGATGGATACCATGGAAATGGCACCCATCATGAGAAGGCAAGAGGCCGCAGAAAAGCACGCATCCGAAGCAGACACGCTCATAGAACCGGTATGAGTTCGAAACATCTGATTCATTACCGCGCCTCCTTCCCAAGTGGGTTGCGAATAATTTTGAACCCACTATAATGCTTTAAAGCAGAAAAGTCAAGAGAAATTTTCAAAAATACGCATAAAAATACGACGTGGCATGTAAAGTGGAGAATTAATTATGCAATGAACAGGTAGGTAACCGCGAATAATACGGGCTGGTGCAGCAGATAGAACCAGAGCGAATGTCTGCCGATAAAGCGCAGAACGCGCAGGATATAGTTATCCGCATTCACCTTCGGCAGAAGCGTTTCCTTGCTGCGGTACGCGGTTTTTCCCAGCGCGGCGCCGATCAAAAACCAGCCGAAGCCAGGCAGAATCGCAAAGTAGTCGCTGCCGACGTAAAACGACGCCGAGCGCAGTCCGAGCGGGAAGAGATAATCCACGGAAACGGTCAGCGTTTCCATCCAGTAGCCGAGCGCGATAAAACCGACGCCGAGCAGCGCAAGCGCCCAGAACGGGAGCTTGCGGAAGAGCGGATAAAGCAGCATGCAAACGCCGAGCATGTGGAGAATGCCGAACCAGATGTGCAGACCGTTAAAATCGGGCAAGGCGATGACAAACTCCATGAACATCGTCACATAGGAAACAAGCAGGCCGCAGCCAAAAACGACGAGTCCCCGCTTGAGCGTGGTATGCGTCGTGAGCGTCGCGCAGATACCGGAAATCAGGACGAACAGAATATGTCCGTAATTCTTGACCAGATAAAACCACTGCGGAAGATTCAGAGATTTGCCGCCGATGGCGCCGAGATCATAGAACATATGCACGACCATCATGCCGATGATACAGATTCCGCGCAGAGCGTCCAGCTCCCAGACGCGCTTTTTCGTCATTTCGACGCTTCCTCCTCTTCGAGAACACGGTAGGCGACCTTGCCGACCAGAGTTTTCGGCAGCTCGTCGCGGAATTCGATGTCATACGGCATGGCGTACTTCGCGATCCGCTCGCGGCAGTAGGCGAGCAGCTCCTGCTTGATCTCTTCGCTGGGCGTAAAGCCGGGGCGAAGCACGACAAACGCCTTGATCTTCTGCATTTTATACGGGTCCTTGACGCCGATGACGCACGAGAGCAACACCTTGTCATGGCCGTCGATGATGTTTTCGAGCTGGCTGGGATAGACGTTGTAGCCGGAGGTGATGATCATGCGCTTGATGCGCTGACGGAAATACACGAAGCCGTCCGCGTCCATCTTGCCCAGATCGCCGGTATGAAGCCAGATACGACCGTCGTCATGGCGGCGAAGGGTCTGCGCGGTTTCTTCGGGATTGTCCAGATAGCCGAGCATGACCGAGGGGCCGGAAATGCAGATTTCGCCTTCCTCCTCCGCTTCGACCTCGTCCTGCGTGCCGGGCTTCACGATCTTAAAGAAGGTGTCCGGGAAGGGTACGCCGATCGAGCCGTCGCGCGCATAGTCGATGGGCGTCAGGCAGCAGGCGGTAACGCATTCCGTCGTACCGTATCCCTCGCGAATCTGCACGGTCGCGCCGTGTTCCTTGAGGAAAGCGTCCACCTTGTGCTTGAGCTCGACGGACAGCGAGTCGCCGCCGGAGAAAACGCCCAGCAGGAAGGCCATGTTCAGCTTATCCAGATCCTTCGTGCGCAGGAGCGCTTCAAACAGCGTCGGAACGCCGGGGATGAAGTTCGGACGCTTCTTGCGGAGCAGATCGGCGTAGACTTTGATGCTGAAATTGGGGACAAGGATACATTTTGCGCCGCCGACCAGCGCGGTATGGATGCCGATCCCGAGACCGAAGCCGTGGAAAATCGGCATAACGGAAAGCATGCTTTTTCCGACGATATCGTCACAGCCGCTGGCGGCGATCGTCTGCAGGGCAAGGGCGTTGAAATTGTAGCTGGAAAGGCAGATGCCCTTGGTCGTGCCGGTGGTGCCGCCGGAATAAAGAATGCTCGCGCATTCTGAGGCGACGCCGTCGTCCGCAGGAATCTCGGCGGCGGCGCGCTTGAGCGCGTCCGTCCAGAGCAGGTAGCTGTCGTCCTTCGGCAGCTTCGGGAACCTTCGCGCCTCCGTCAGGGCGAAGCCGACCTTCAGCGGCAGACTGAGCTCGTCCTGAATCCTCGCGATCAGCTGAAGCGGCTTGCGCTCGGATTTTTCAACCGCAGTATGCACCTTGCCGTAAAAACGGTCGAGCGTCAGGATCGCCTTGCTCTTGGAAATGTTCAGATAGAATGTGATCTCCTCCGTTGCGGAGAGCGGATGGATCATATTGGACACTGCGCCGATACGGTTGAGCGCGTAGAAGCAGTCCACGGACTGCGGCGCGTTGGGCATGCAGATCGTCACGCGGTCGCCCTTGCGGATGCCGAGGGCGTAGAGCGCCTTGGCCGCGCGGTCGATTCGGGTCATAAACTCCGCATAGCTTGTCTCGCGACCCATGAACTCGTAGGCGGTCAGCGAAGGATATTTTTCGCCGGTCTGCGCAACGAGCTGATAGATCGTCTTGCGGGGATAGTCTATGGTTTTCGGCATTCTGCCGTAAAAGTTGAGCCATGGTGCGCAGGAGGAAAGTGCCATGAGCAAATACTCCCTTTCTGTCTGTTTTTTGAGTCGGATAGCAACATTATAATTCAAACGCCGCGTACAATCAACCGAAAAATAATAAAATTTTTCGCGAAAAGAAATGAAAGTCACTCTTTATTTCCGAGGGAAAATGTTATAGAATATTAACATGTTTTTGCAGAGGCAGGATATAGCATGACAGAGAATTTCAAGCAACGCTTTCTGACTGCGCGGCGCGAGTACATTGCGCGGCAGTTTTCCGATATGAATACGCGGCAGGCGGAAGCCGTTTTAACGACGGAAGGCCCGCTGCTGCTGCTCGCAGGCGCGGGCAGCGGAAAGACGACCGTGCTGATCCACCGGATCGCCAATCTGATCTGCTTCGGCTGCGCCTCGGACAGCGAAGAGATTCCGGAGGGCGTCACCGAGGACGACGTCGTCTATCTGGAGAGCGTCAACGCCGGCACGCTGGAGCCGGACACGTGGCGCGCGGACGGACTTTGCGCGCTCCGACCCGTCGCGCCATGGTCGATCATCGCGATTACTTTTACAAATAAGGCGGCGAACGAGCTGAAGGAGCGAATCTGCAGGCTTTTGGGCGCGCAGGGCGAGGGGATATGGGCGATGACCTTCCACAGCGCCTGCTGCCGCATTCTGCGCCGTGAAATCGCGAGGCTCGGCTACGATACGAGTTTTACGATTTATGACACAGCGGATTCCGAGCGCGTGATGAAGGAGATTCTCCGCGACCGGAATCTGGACGACAAGACCTTCCCGCCCAAGTCCGTTCTGGGTATGATCTCCCGCGCGAAGGACAACCGTCAGACGCCGAACGACTTTGCAAAGAATGCCGGCGATGATTACCGCATGAAGCGGATCGCGGAGCTGTATGAGGAATACCAGCGCAGGCTGAAGGGTGCGAACGCCGTCGATTTTGACGATATCATCCTGCTGACCGTGCAGCTTCTGCAGGAGTACGCAGAAGTGCGCGAATACTATCAGTGCAAGTTCCGCTATGTGCTGATCGACGAGTATCAGGACACGAATCATCTGCAGTATCTGCTTGCGTCGCTGCTTGCCGGCGGCTATCGGAACATCTGCGTGGTCGGCGACGACGACCAGAGCATTTACCGCTTCCGCGGCGCGACGATCCGCAACATTCTCGATTTTGAACGTCACTTTGAAGGCGCGAAGGTCATCCGTTTGGAGCAGAACTACCGCTCCACGCAGTCGATCCTCGACGCCGCCAACGCGGTGATCGCCAACAACCGCGGCAGAAAGGGCAAGCGCCTGTGGACGAACAACGGCACGGGCGAGAAGATTCTGCACTATGAGGCGCTGAACGAAAGCGACGAGGCGAGCTTCGTCGCCAATCAGATTCTCTCCGAATCCAAGGGAAAGAATCTCAATCAGTTCGCCGTGCTCTACCGCACCAACGCGCAGTCGAACGCGCTCGAATATGCCTTCAAGCGCAGCGGCGTGCGCTACCGGATCATCGGCGGTACGCGCTTCTTTGACCGCGCCGAGGTCAAGGACATGCTCGCCTATCTGTGCGTGATCAACAACCGCAGCGACGATCTGCGGCTCAAGCGCATCATCAACCAGCCGCCGCGCGGGATCGGCGCAAAGACGATCGAGGCGATGGAGCGGCTCTGCGCCGCCGCACAGGCGCCGCTTTACAGCGTGATCAGCGATCCGTACAACTATCCTGCGCTGGAACGCTCCGCGCAGAAGCTGATGGCGTTCACCATGCTCATCGAGGAGTGCGCGGAGCTGCTCAAGACGCTTTCGCTGCCGGACTTTTACGAGGAGCTGCTGATCCGCACGGGCTATACGGCAATGCTCGAGCAGAAGGACGACCTCGAAAACCGCACCCGTCTGGAGAACGTGCGCGAGCTGAAATCGTCGATTTTGACCTACATGGAGAATACCGATACGCCGTCATTGAACGGTTTTTTGGAGGAAATCGCGCTCTATACCGACATCGAGCAGTACGACAAGGACGCGGACGCCGTGGTGATGATGACGATGCACTCTGCAAAGGGTCTGGAATTTCCGAACGTCTTCATCGTCGGCTGTGAGGAAGGGCTCTTCCCTGGAGTTCGCTCCATCGGAGACAACGAGGAGATGGAGGAAGAGCGCAGACTTTGCTATGTGGCGATCACCAGAGCCAAGTATCATCTGACCATCACCAGCGCACGGCAGCGCATGCTTTACGGCCATACGACGGTCAACCGCCCCTCGCGCTTTTTGAGCGAAATACCGGACGAGCTGCTTCTGAACAGGCAGGCGGCGCAGCCGAAGCCCTACGCGCCGTTTGACTATCCCGCGCCGAGACCGCAGACGCCCAAGTGGAGCGCGAACACCTTCACCGCCCCGAAGAAGAAGGCTGCGCTCCCCGAGTATAACAAGGGCGACATGGTGCAGCATGACGCCTTCGGCAGGGGCATGGTGCTGTCAGTACTGAAAATGGGCAACGACGCCATGCTGGAGATCGCCTTCGAC
>CAJOMA010000037.1 GCA_905235655.1 uncultured Oscillospiraceae bacterium
TCTGATGAACGCCAACGTCACCAATTTCAGCACCGAGCCGACCCGCCGGATCGACCTGCCGTTCAAGCTGACGAACGACTGCGATCCCAAGCTCGCGCAGCGTGTGCTGCTGGAGGCGGCGGAGAATACGGACAAGGTCCTGACAGACCCCGCGCCCTTTGCGCGTATGACAGCGGTGGATGACGACACCTATATCTTCACCGTCCGTGCGTGGGTCAACAACGAGGACTACTGGGATGTGTACTACGTCCTGCTGGAAAACTGCAGCGACGCGCTGGCATCGAACGGGATCGACGATCCGGAGGAGCGCATCGCCGTCCGGATCGTGAAGGACGAATGATACTCTTTCATTTGAACGCTCCCTGTCATTGCCGACAGGGAGCGCATTTTTTGCTTTACAACGGCAAGCAGTATGGGTATAATAGGAAAAACGAATGGAAAAGGGATGGCAGAATATGGAACTTGCATACCGGAAGCGGACGCAGGAGGAACTGCGCAGAGAACTGACAGAAGTACGGAAACAGCACGAAGCGCTGAAAGCGAAGGGAATGAAGCTGAATATGGCGCGCGGCAAGCCCGGAAGGGAACAGCTCGATCTGGTCTGTGACATCCTGCGCGTGCTTATTACGCCGGAGGAGTGCGTCTCGGACGGCGTGGACGTGCGCAATTACGGCGAACTGACGGGACTGCCCGCGGCGAAACGGCTGTTCGCGGACATCCTCGGATGCAAGCCGGAGGAGTGCTTCGTCGGCGGCAACGCATCCTTGCAGCTCATGTATGACCTGATTTCCAAGGCATTCACCCACGGACTTCTGCGTTCTGAGCAGCCGTGGAGCAAGTGCGGGCGCGTCAAGTGGCTCTGCCCCGCGCCCGGCTACGACCGCCATTTCAAGATCACGCAGTCCTTCGGCTGCGAGATGATCACCGTGCCGATGACGCCGGACGGCCCCGATATGGATATGGTGGAGGAGCTGGTACGTGATCCCGAGGTCAGGGGCATCTGGTGCGTGCCGAAGTACTCCAACCCGGACGGCATTGTCTATTCCGACGAAACGGTGCAAAGACTTGCGAGCTTAAAACCTGCCGCGCCGGATTTTGCGCTGGTATGGGACAACGCCTACTGCCTCCACGAATTCGAGGGCGATTTTGCCCCGTTTGCGGACATTCTGTCGCTCTGCCGGGAGGCGGGCAATCCCGACATGGTCTTTGAATTCGCTTCGACCTCGAAGATCACCTTCCCCGGCGCGGGCATCTCGGTCATGGCGGCGTCAGTCGATAACCTCAAGTATCTGGAAAAGCTGGAAAGCATCCAGATCATTTCCTACGACAAGCTCAACCAGCTCCGCCATGTCAAATTTCTGCGCGATAAGGAACACACGCTGGAGCTGATGCGGAAGCACGCGGCGATCATCCGCCCGAAGTTCCGCTGCGTCCTGCGGCATTTGGAAGAACAGATCGCGCCGCTGGGAATTGCAGCGTGGCAGAAGCCGAAAGGCGGCTACTTCGTCTCGGTCAATACCCTGCCGGGACTTGCCAAGCGCACGCTTGCGCTGTGCCAGGAGGCGGGCGTGACGATGACCGCCGCCGGCGCGACCTTCCCCTACGGCGTCGACCCCAACGACTCCAATATCCGCATCGCGCCGACCCTGCCTCCCGTAGAGGAGCTGGAGCAGGCGATGGAGATTTTCTGCACCTGCCTGCGCCTGGCTGCGCTGGAGCAGCTCACGCAAGAATAACGAAAAGACCCGCTGTGCAATGCAGCGGGTCTTTTGCTTACAATATGCCCTCAAAACGGCGCTCGAATTCGGCGGCGGCGAAGTCCTTCACCGTGCCGCAGTATGCATCATAGGCGGCGAGTAGCCTTTCGGCCTCTGGCGAGAGAACCGCACCTCCTCCGTTTTTGCCGCCGGTGGTGGATACCAATAGCTTGAAGCCGAGCTCGGCTTCCGCGTTTTTGATGACCTTCCACGCCTTGGAGTACGCCATCGAGATCGAGATCGCGGCGGCGCGAAGAGACTTTTCCTTCTGCACGCGGCGCAGCAGCTCCGCCACGCCCGGTCCGAAGCATTTATCCTCTCCGAAGATGCGGATGGAAAGCACCGGTCTGAATATCTTGTCCATACCGCAATTATAGCACTGCGCGCCGCCTTCGTCAATAATCGGAGTTGACGATACCGGCGGGTTGTGCTATTCTATTTGAAGAATAACGATATTGGAAGTGAAGCACGCCGTGGCTGAGTTTGCGAAGCAACTGAATATCCGCCCGGGCGTGACGGCGATCATCGGCGGCGGCGGAAAGACGACGCTTTTGTACCGTCTGGCTCAGGAGCTGTCAGCCGGTCATTCCGTGATCGTCGCGACCTCCACGCATATCTTCCCGCCGGAGCATATCCCGTGCGTCCTGCGCACGGGGCGGGTGAGCGGGTTACTCTGCGTCGGCACGCCGTGCGAGAATGGCAAGCTGACCGCGCCGGAGCAGTCCTTTGAGGAGCTGGCGCAGCTTGCGGACTACGTTCTGATCGAGGCGGACGGCTCCGCCCGCAGACCGCTGAAGGCGCACGATACGCACGAGCCGGTCATTCCGGCAAACGCGAATCAGGTAATCTGCGTCGTCGGCGCGTCCGGCATCGGGAAAGCGGTCGAGGAGGCTGTTCACCGACCGCAGCTGTTTACGGCGCGTTCCGGGCAAACCGTTGCAACGCCCGAGGCGATCGCGGCGGTGCTGAATCAGGAACACCTGCACGACCGCGTGCTCATCAACCAAGCGGATACGCCGCAGCGAATCGCCGCGGCGAAGGAACTGGCGGCGCTGCTGACCTGTCCGGTCACCGTCGCTTCCCTGCAAGAAGGAGAGATACTATGCTCGTTTTGATTCGCGGCGCGGGCGATTTGGCGTCCGGCATCGCCATGCGTCTGCACCACGCGAGGCTGCAGGTCGTGATGACCGACCTTCCCAAGCCGACCGCGATCCGCCGGACGGTCTGCTTTTCGCAGGCGATCCTGTTCGGAACGGCGACCGTTGAGGACGTGACGGCGGAGAGAGCTGACGCGCCGCGCGAGGCGTTGGAGATTCTCAAAAAGGGGAATATCGCCGTTCTTGCCGATCCGGACGCCGCCTGCATTGCGGAATTGAAGCCCGACGCCGTGGTCGACGCGATTCTGGCAAAGCGCAACTTGGGCACGCGCATTACGGACGCGCCGTGTGTGATCGGCGTCGGACCGGGCTTTACGGCGGGCGCGGACTGCCACGCCTGCGTGGAAACGATGCGCGGGCATACGCTCGGCAGGGTCATCACGGAGGGCTCGCCCATCCCGAACACGAAGGTTCCGGGGCTGATCGGCGGCTTTGCCGGAGAGCGCGTCCTGCGCGCGCCGGCAGACGGCGTGTTCCGTTCGATCCGCCGCATCGGCGACATGGTCGAGCAGGGCGACGTGGCAGGTTACGTC
This sequence comes from uncultured Oscillospiraceae bacterium, assembly GCA_905235655.1. Lineage (GTDB taxonomy): Bacteria > Bacillota > Clostridia > Oscillospirales > Oscillospiraceae > JAZOXB01. Next base: position 3,448 of record CAJOMA010000037.1, read on the forward strand.
GGCGACGCGCCAATGCTCTGCCAGATTTCGGGCGTTCTGCGCGGACTGCTCGCCGACGGCACGCCGGTGCACAAAGGTATGAAGGCGGGAGACGTCGACCCGCGCGGCGAACGGTCCTACTGCTATCAGGTTTCCGATAAGGCGCTCGCCATCGGCGGCGGCGTATTGGAAGCGATTTTACGATTTTCGGAGGCATAACATGGAAGATATCAAACTGACAAAGCTTGCAAAATGCGCCGGCTGCGGCGCGAAAGTCGGCGCGGGCGTGCTGGCAAAGCTGCTTGACGGCATCAAGGTGCACTACGACCCCAATCTGCTCGTCGGCTTCGATAAATCCGACGACGCTTCGGTCTATAAGCTTTCGGACGACCTCGCACTGGTGCAGACGGTGGATTTTTTTCCGCCGATCGACGACGACCCCTATACCTTTGGGCAGATCGCGGCGACCAACGCCCTGTCAGACGTCTACGCGATGGGCGGCGAGCCGAAGCTCGCGCTGAATATCATGGCGGTGCCGGACAGCCTGCCGAAGGAGGCCGTCCACGCGCTGCTGCGCGGCGGCTACGACAAGGTCTATGAGGCGGGCGCGATCATCACCGGCGGTCACAGCATTCTGGACGACGAGCCGAAATACGGTCTTGCCGTTACCGGCTTCGTGCATCCGGACAAAATGCTGAAAAACTGCGGCGCGCAGGCGGGCGACGTGCTCTTCCTGACCAAGCCGATCGGCATCGGCATTCTGACCTCTGCGGCAAAGGTCGACCTCGTCTCCGAGGAAACGCTGGCGCTTGCAAAGAAGCTGATGACGACGCTCAACAAGGGCGCGCGCGACGTGATGGTCAACTACCGCGTTCACGCCTGCACTGACGTGACCGGCTTCAGCCTGCTCGGACACGGTCTGGAAATGGCGCAGGGCAGCGACATGGAGCTCGAGATCGACACGGCGGCGATCGACCTGATCGAGGAGTCGAAGGAATTTGCGAAAATGGGCATCCTGCCCGCGGGCATGTACCGCAACCGCAACTTTGCGGAAAGCCACGTCGACGCGGGCGACGTGCCGCTCTATATTCAGGACATGCTCTACGACCCGCAGACCTCCGGCGGTCTGCTGATCGCGGTGCACCCGGACGACGCCGAAAAGATGTTCGAAGAGCTCAAGACGGCGGTGCCGTCGGCGCAGCGGATCGGCACGGTGCGGCCGTACCGCGGCGGGAAATATATCTTTCTCAAATAAGCGTTCGACAAATTCGCAAAAAACAGACTATGAAAACCGCGCCGCTTGTGATATAATGACGAAAACTGCCGAAAACGGCACGGGAGGAATCATTATGTATCAGGGCAAGGTTGATCTTCATCTTCATCTGGACGGTTCTCTGTCGGAATCCGTGATCACGGAGCTGCTCGCCCGCGACGGACGGACAATGCCCCTCGGGGAGATTCGCGACAGCATCCGCGTGCCAGATCACTGCACCAGTCTCGTGGAATACTTAAAGCGATTTGAACTGCCGACGCAGGTTCTGCAGACGGAATATGCGATGGAACGCGCGTCTTACGATCTGGTAGAACGGCTTGCAAAGCAGGGCCTGATCTATACGGAAATCCGCTTTGCCCCGCAGCTGCATACGCGCAAGGGTCTTTCGCAGGAGGAGGCGCTTCGCAGTGCGATCCGCGGCGTCCGGCAGGCGCAGGAGGACTATCCGACGATCCGCGCCGGCTTGCTGCTGTGCTCCATGATCGGCGGCGAAGCCAATGAAGAGACGGTGGAGCTTGCCAAGAAATACGTCGGTAACGGCGTCGTCGGCGCCGACCTTGCAGGCGCGGAGGGCATGGTGCCGATCGAGGAATACTACGAGCTGTTCCATGGCTTACAGCGCGAGCAGGTGCCTTATACCATCCACGCCGGCGAGTGCGGCGACCCGGAGAACGTCCGCAAGGCGATCGAGCTCGGCGCAAGGCGCGTCGGTCACGGCTGCGGCGCGATCAAGAGCGAAGCGGTCATGGATTTGCTCGTTCGGACGCAGACCGTCGTAGAAGCCTGCGTCGTCAGCAATCTGCAGACCAAGGTGGTTCTGGACGCGAAGGATCACCCGATCCGCCCGTTCTTTGACCGCGGCATCGCCGTGACGGTCAACACGGACAACATGTCCTGCTCCAACACGACCTTGCAGCGGGAGCATGAGGTCATCGCCGGCGCGATGGGCTTCACGGACGAGGAATTCCTCCGCATGGACGAGAACGCGATCAACGGCGCGTTCATCCCGGAGGAGGAAAAGAAAGAGCTGCTGAAAAAGCTCGCCTGATACCCGGAAAGGAGCAAACGCGATGAAACAGTATTACGCACCGGAGCTGGAATTTGAGATTCTTGAAGTCAGAGACGTTCTGACCGCCAGCGGCGTCGGTCCGACCACAGCGCACGACCCGACCAAAGCGACCGATCCGACGAGAGCGACCGATCCGACCGAGCCGACCGGCGCAACATCCTCCTTCGGCGGCATTGTCCTGCCGGAGGACACCTTTGGCTGAGATAATACTTGCAGAACGGCTGCCGTTTACGGCGGTCGTTTTGTTGTTTTTGCATAAGAAACCGCCCGAAAAATCTACAAGCGCACACATACAAAAAACTACATAAAAATGCAAACTGTGGTATAATTATCTTGAATAATTATAGACGGAGGCAACGCTATGAAACGCGGTTTGCACAGAAGAGTCCTTGCGCTTGTGCTGCTGTTGACGATCCTTCTGACGATGCTGCCGATTTCCGCGATCGCGGTCGAGGCATCGAAGATCATCGTTGCATGGGAGTACAACGACAAGACGGCGGAAAAGGTCGACGTTCCGGCGACGACGGGCACGGGCTATCTGTCCCATTCCTCCGGCGACGCGCTTGCCGCCAATTCCACGGGTTATTTTTCCCATAACAAATGGAACACGCCCAATTCCTACTGGCAGCTTTCGGGCATTGACACCAGCGGCAAAAGCCATCTGGTGCTTGAGCTGCGCGCGCAGGGCTCCGCGACCGGCCCGAAGAACTGGAACGTGATCTATTCCACCGACGCGGGCGATACCTGGAAGACGGCGGGCTCCTACGCCATCGCAAATGCGAGCAGCACAGAGAAGCCGTCCATCGAATTTCCGGAGGACGCCATCAGCGAGAATCTGATCATCCGCCTGACGCCTGCGGACAATGTGCCGGTCAGTAACGCCTATACGACGGTCGGCGGCAACGGCACGAACAAGATTTCCTTTATCCGCCTTTATGTGATGGAGTCCGGCTATCAGACGCTGGCGGCGTTCCATTTTACGGCGGACGACCATCCCGACGCCTTCCCCGCGCCCGCGACGGAAGGCTGGGGCTATCTGAACACCACGGCCTCCGGCGAAGTCAAGCTCGTCAGCGAAAAAGACGAAAAGCTCATCGCAATGAGCGTGAAAAAATGGGGCGTCGGGCACAACTGGTGTATGGTCTTTAACACCACCGACTGCACAGACCTCGTACTGGAAGCGGACGTTCTGTCCTCCGGCACCGGTCCGGCGGACTGGGCGGTGGAATACTCCGTTGACCTCGGTGAGAACTGGGTCTGGGTGCAGAGCTACCATCTGGCGAACAGCACGACGAAGCTGCAGCACCAGACGATCCATCTGCCCGCCGAGGCGCAGAGCGCGAACCTGCTCGTCCGGTTCCGCGTGGACAGCGATACCGCACTGAACGGCGGCAGCATCAACAAAACGCAGTGCACCAGCCGGATCAACCACGTCACGCTGACCGGCTATCCCGGCGAAAACCATACGCCGAATCCCGCCGCGCCTTCGTGGCCGGACGGCTACGGCGACACCGCCTCGGACGCAATCCCGTCGGACGCCTTCGTCGGCTGGAACTTCGAGGAGGCGAAATCCCTGCCCGCCGGCGCGGTCAAGGGCTGGGGCTATCTTGCAAACTCCATCACGACCGGTCCTGCCTATACCGGCGGCGGTCTGGCAATCAAGGGATGGGAGGTTGGCTCAAGCTGGCTGCTGATCGCCAATACCACAGGCTATTCCGGCATGCGGCTGACGGCGAAGCTCGGCTCCTCCTCGACCGGTCCGAGAGACTTCGCCCTCCAGTATTCGACGAATAACGGCGCGACGTGGACGCAGGCGGGCGGGGAAATCCGCCTGACCTCCGCGCTGGAAAACTATACCTTTACCGTTCCGGACGACGCGCAGGCGGCAAACTGCATGTTCCGCCTCGTCGTGACGAGCAATCAGAGCGTCAAGGCAACCGACGCGACGCCAGCGACGATCGCCTCCGGCGGCAACAGCAAGATCAACATGGTCTACATGACGGGCTCGATGACCGGCGCGCACGCGACCGATCCCGCGACTCCGACCTATCCCGCGGACTACAAACCCGCGCAGGAGGATATCGACGAGGGCTTCATCAACGCCGACGTGATCGGCGACCCGATCGCGGCGTGGAAATTCGAGGACGCCTCGACCCTGCCCGCCGACGCCACGACCGGCTGGGGCACGCTGTCGCACGTCACGAGCGCCTACTGCTCCTACGTTTCCAAGGCGCTCAGCCAGACCGGCTGGACGACGAACGCCTACTGGCAGGTCGTCGCCAACACCTCCGGCTGCACGTCGATGACCTTCCAGCTCCGCACGGGCTCGTCCTCGACCGGTCCGAAAAACCTGTCTCTGCGCTACTCCACCGACCTCGGCGAGACGTGGGTGGAATTCGCCCAGCTTACGATCACCGGCTCTCTGAAAAACTATATCGTCGATCTGCCCGACGCTGCGCAGAGCGTCAATCTTGTGATCCGCGTCGTCGTGGCAGACGATGAATCCATCAAGGGCGACGTGATCAAGAACGGCGGCAGCAACAAGATCAACAACGTCGCCATCTTCGGTCTGACCGGCGCGGGACATCAGAGCGACCCCGCCGAGGCGCAGTATCCCGCCGACTGGAGCTGGCCGCAGACCTACAGCGCCGACGACGTATTCGTACCCGCCGACGACGCCTCCGCGGAGGTGAGCGGCTTTACCTACATAGAGGACGACCGCCGCGTGATCGCCTCCTGGGGCGGCAACGCGAACTATGCCGGCGATCTCAGGGTCTACGGCGATCTGATCACTGCCAACGACCGCATGGACGGACAGGCGGTCATGACCGTCAACGTCGGCGGCGTTGATATCACGCCGGGCTTCTCCACCTCCTCGACCAACTCCACGAACTACTACCTTGGCAGCAAGAGCCCCTGCATGGGTTCCGGCATGACGACGGTGGACGAGGACGGAGACGGCGCGCCGGATACCGAGATGGATGAAGACGGCAACGCCGTCGAGATCCTGGTCCCGACCGACGACTACCTGCAGATGAAGGTTTCCACGGCGAAGTACACGGCGCTGGGTCTGTCCTTCCGTCTGCGTGTTTCCAATGCAGGTCCCAGCGGCTTCACCGCCCGTTATTCCACGGACGGCGAGGAATTCACAAATTTCGGCAACGGTCATTACAGCTACGCTTATACGGGCTACGGCTACGGCGGCGCGACTTATGACGTGTCCGGCGAGGGCGATATCGTCGGCGGCTTTATCCCGATGGACGTCGGCGGCAGCTACGTCTCCGTCGAGCTGGACGTCCCCAAGGGATGTGAAAACGCCGAGACCCTCTACATCCGTCTCTACGCCTCGCGCACCCGTCAGACCCCGACGGTCAACGCTGCAGGCGAAACAGTCACCGCGGTCAGCAAGATCTCCTCCGTCCGTATCGACACGGTGGAGCTGACCGGCTGTCCGATGATCCAGCCGCAGATCTCGGACTGGGTCAGAAGCGACCTGCCCAGCAGCGTCCCCGCCGGACAGCAGCTCATGTTCCGCTGCGCCACGGACGACGCGGCGATCTACTATTCTCTCGACTGCGGCAGAACCGTCCTGATCTATGACCCCGCAAATCCGCCGGCGCTCGATACCTTCCCCGCGCTGGTCAAGGTCTGGTCGGACAGCCCGCACACCGAATACGACTCCGTCAAAACCTATTATTACTTCGCGCAGGCGCAGGTCACTCCCGTCAAGGCGAAGCCGAACGGCGGCGCGGTCCCCGCAGGAACGGAGATCAAGTTCACCTGCGCGACGGAGGGTGCGAGCATCCAGTACTCCTTCGACGGCGGCGAGAACTGGGAAGTCTACGACCCGGCAAATAAGCCGGTGCTGACGCAGGCGCTTCTGGAGAACGACTGCACCGTGATGGTCATGGGCACGAAGGAGGGCTGCGTCAACAGCCCGATCTCCATTCTGACCTTCACGCGCCGCATGAACGAGTATTATAACCTCTATTTCGGACAGCTCCACAGCCACACCAACCTCTCTGACGGCGCAGGCTCCTGCGAGGAGGCCTTCTACCACGCCGCGAACGAGGTGGATAATCTGGACTTCCTTGCCGTCACCGATCACTCCAACGCGTTCGACAACGACCTTGCCGCGTCCCTTCATGACGGCTCGATGTCCTCCAAGTGGGTCTACGGTCACGAGCTTGCGGACAAGTACACGCGGGAGGACTTCATCGGTATCTACGGTTTTGAAATGACGTGGTCGAACGGCCTCGGTCATATTAACACCTACAACACAGCGGGCTTCCAGAGCAGAACGCAGACGGAGTTTGCCTCCTACGCGACCGCGCTGAGCAGCTACTATTCCGCGCTCAAGAGCGACGCGAACTCCCTGAGCCAGTTCAACCATCCCGGCACGACCTTCGGCACGTTCGAAGACTACGCCTATTACGACGAGGTCATTGACGAGCTCATCACCATCATCGAGGTCGGCAACGGCGAGGGTACGATCGGCTCGTCCGGCTATTTTCCGTCCTATGAGGAATACACCCGCGCGCTCGACCTCGGCTGGCATGTCGCGCCGACCAACAATCAGGACAACCACAAGGGTCACTGGGGCGATTCCAATACGGCGCGCACCGTCGTCATCAGCCTGACGAGGAACAACATCTACGACGCGATCCGCAACCGCCGCGTCTACGCGACGGAGGACAACGATTTCAGCATCTACTACACGCTGGATAACTACGAAATGGGCGCGATCCTCACGAGCGAGGACGTGGAGGACACCGTCCACCTCAAGGCTGTTCTCTCCGACCCGACCGACACCGGCTCCGTTAAGGTCGACGTTCTGGTCAACGGCGGCATCGTCGCTGCGACCAAATCCGTTCCGGTCAGGGAATCCACCGTGGAATTTGACCTCAGCGCGAGCTATTCGTATTACTATCTGCGCCTGACGCAGGCGGACGGCAATATCGCCGTCACCGCGCCGGTCTGGATCGGCGAGGTGGAGGCGATCGGCATCAAGGACGTCACGACCGACGCCGATATCCCGATCCAGAACGAGGAAATGAACGTCACGCTGAACCTCTACAACGACGAGGATTCTGATCTGACAATCAGCTCCATCGTCTTCACGGTGGACGGACAGACCGTCCATACGGTCAATCTGGCGGCGAACGGTCTGAGCGTGCTGGAGGCTCACAGCACGGCGTCCTACAGCTTCCCGTTCACTTACAGCGGCATCGGCACGATGATCCTCAACGTCACGGTAAACGGCGTGTACAACGGCGTGGATAAGCAGTACAACGGCGTTCTGCAGATGGAATTCCTGCCTGACGCCATGATCTCCAACGTCATCATCGACGGCACGCACTATAACGACTACGTGACCGGCAATTATTCCGGAAACGTCTCGAAGGTCGTGCAGCTCGGCGTGGACAACTTCGCCCGCGTTCGCGTGGAAAGCAATAAGATCACGAAAGCGATGCTGGACGACTGCCAGCTGCTGATCATCACCTCGCCGGCGAAGCGCACGATGTCCGGCTACTGCACGAGCCATTTTGAGGATTCCTTCGTTTCCATGGTAGCCGACTACGTCGCGGGCGGCGGCTCCGTGCTTCTGTGCGGCAGCGCGGACTTCAACGATTCCACCGCCTGCCAGACGCATACGGAAATGAACAAGCTCCTGACTGCGATGGGCTCGACCGTCCGCCTCCGTTCCGACGAGGTCGGCGAGCTGCGCGAGAACGGCACGGTCAACTACGCGCCGGAGCTGAAAAACTTTGACATCACCTCGCAGTGGATGGCTGGCGCGAGAGCGGATATGGGCTTTGAGGTCTATTCTGCCTGCTCCGTCAACATCAGCAATAACGCGGAGACCGCCGCCGTATTCCCCGCACAGAAGCTCGTCTGGGGCAACGAGGATACCTTCTCGCTGGATACCAAGACTGACGCCGGCGTTTCCGTCAACTCCGAGGAGCTGCTCTGCGTCCAGCAGCCCGGCGACGTGATCGAGACCGTCGTGCAGGATACCAAGGCGGGCGGACACGTCTTCGTCTCGGGCGGCGTGTTTATGTCCGACTTCAACATGGAGACCGATGAGAACGAACTGAAGCTCAACGGCGTTCTGATGCAGAACATCCTTGCCGGCACCGGCGCGCCGCTGCCCGTGACCCCGATCGCCGAAATGCGGCAGGGGAGCATGGGCGAGGTCTTCTGCATCGAGGGCTGGGTCACCAACGGTACCGCCAACGACAAGACCAAATTCTTCGATACGATCTACGTTCAGGACGCGACCGGCGGCGTCACGGTCTACCCGTACTCCGCCGAAGGACTGGAAATCGGCACGAAGGTGCGGATCGTCGGCTACAAGGACGCCTATCAGGACGACATTGAAATTCAAGTGCTCCGCTGCACGATCCTCGACAGAGAAAATCTGAACGTCCTTGCGCCGAAGAGCGTCAAGTGCGCAGATTCGATGGACTATGACAGAAACGGCGGACAGCTCCTCAGGACGCAGGGCGTGATCACCGAGGTGCTCTATCAGGGCGACGCAGTCACGCAGCTTCGTCTGAGGGATGAGACCGGCGTTGCGACGATCTTTATCGACGGCTATATCTACTCCGGCACGACGGGACGCAACGACCTTGCCGACTTCTGCACGGAAGGCGCGGTCGTCAGCGCGACCGGCCTGTGCTTCATGCACCCGGAGGCGGGCAGCGACGTTTCCACCTGCTGCCTGCGTGTGCGCGACTGCGATGAGGTTGTGCTGATCGCCGAGACATGCGAGCACGACTTCACCGAGGTCGTCACGGAGCCGACCTGCACGGCGGGCGGCTACACCACGTTCACCTGTGAAATTTGCGGCTATAGCTACGTCGGAAGCGAGACGAATCCGCTCGGCCACCTGTGGGACGGCGGCGTTGTGACGCTCGAGCCGACGGCGACCGACGCCGGTCTGATGACCTACACCTGTCGGCGCTGCGGCGAAACGAAGACAGAGCCGATCCCGCCGATCGAGATACCGCCCTGCACGCATGAGGACACCTATCCCGAGCATAAGGATCCGACCTGCATCGCAGCGGGCTATGACCGTGTGATCTGCGACCTGTGCGGCGAGCTGCTTTCCGAAACGATCCTGCCCGCCCTCGGACATGCGTGGAACGCCGGCGTCGTGACCGTCGAGCCGACGGTGACCGAGCCGGGCGTGAAGACCTTTACCTGCACGCGCTGCGGCGCGACGAAGACGGAGCAGATCCCGCCGACGGGCGAACTTCCCTGCAGCCACGAAGACACCTACCACGATCGCATGGAGCCGTCCTGTACGACGGCAGGCTACGACAAGCTGATCTGTGACCTGTGCGGCGAGCTGCTTTCCGAAACGACTCTGCCCGCCCTCGGTCACGACTATATAGATCACGCGGCGAAGGCGGCGACCTGCACGAGCGCGGGCTGGAACGCCTATCAGACGTGCCGCCGCTGCGACTACAGCACTTACGTAGAAATCCCCGCGTTCGGTCACGACTATGAAGACCACGCGGCGAAGGCGGCGACCTGTACGAGCGCGGGCTGGAACGCCTATCAGACGTGCCGCCGCTGCGACTACAGCACTTATGCGGAAATCCCTGCCCTCGGACACGATCTTGTCAACTGCGCGGCGAAGGCGCCGACCTGCACAGAGGTCGGCTGGAACGCCTATCAGGAATGCCGCCGCTGCGACTACACGACCTACGCGGAGCTTCCCGCGCTCGGACACATCTGGGATACGGGCAAGGTCACAACGCCAGCCACTGCGACGACCGACGGCGTGAGGACCTTCACCTGCACGCGCTGCGGCGCGACGAAAACGGAGGTCATTCCAGCAACGGGCGAGCTTCCCTGCACGCACGAGCATGCCCACCCCGACCGAAAGGAAGCGACCTGCCTCGAAGCAGGCTATGACAGAATGATCTGCGACAACTGCGGCGAGGTGCTTTCCGAAACGATCCTGCCCGCCCTCGGGCACGATCTGATCGACCATCCCGCAAAGGCGCCGACCTGCCTGAGCCCCGGCTGGAACGCCTATCAGACGTGCAGCCGCTGCGATTACACCACCTTTGCGCAGATCGCCGCCCTCGGACATCAGTGGGATGAAGGCGTGATCACGAAACCCGCGACGAAGGCGAACGATCCCGTTTACACCTACACCTGCCTGCTCTGCGGCGAGACGAGGACGCAGACCGTGCCGTGCCCGTCCAGACAGTTCAGGGACCTCGACCCGACTCTGTGGTATCACGAGGGCACGGACTACGTCATCGCAAACGGGCTGATGAACGGCGTCGGCGACCGAATCTTTGATCCGAACGGCACGCTGACCCGCGCGATGCTCGTCACCATTCTCTACCGTCAGGAGGGCAGCCCGTCCGTCGCCGGTCTGCGCAATCCGTTCAAGGACGTGCCCGCGGGGCAATGGTACACCGACGCGGTCATCTGGGCGGCGGATAACGGGATTGTCAAGGGCATGAGTCCGACCGCATTCGCACCGATGGCCGCTATCACCCGCGAGCAGATCGCGGCGATCCTCTACCGCTATTCCGGCAGCGGGAAGGTCACCGGCAGCCTCGGCAAGTACCCGGACGCGGGCAAGGTCAGCGGCTATGCCGTGGACGCGATGCTCTGGGCGGTCAATGAGGGCGTAATCAACGGCACGCTGGAGCACGGCGTCGTCATCCTTGACCCGACCGGCAACGCGACCCGCGCCCAGTGCGCGACGATGCTCAGCCGCTTCCTCACAAAAGAATAATCTGAAATGAAGCCTGCCCGAGGCGACGCTTCGGGCAGGACGTGCGAGCTTATGAGACGAAAAGGTTTTGACAAAAAGGAACTTCTGACGCGCGCGCTGATCGGCATGATCGGCTTTGCGCTGCTGCTCGGGCTGCGGCTCTTTGCCGTGCAGGGGCGGTCGGTTTATGAGATCACCCCGATAAGCGGCGTGGAGTACGAGACGGCGCGGGTGCTCGACGTGCTCGAGGACAACACGCAGGTCAACCCGGACGTGGAGAACACGCCGGTCGGCACGCAGAAGCTGTTTCTGGAGATCACAAGCGGCCGCTATATTGCCGATCAGGTGGAGGTCACCAACTACCTCAGCCCATATTTCAGCATCCGCGCGGAGGAGGGGATGACGCTGTCGGTGCGGATCATCACGACGGGGGACAATCAGTACGACGTGTCCGTCTACAATTATGAGCGAACGCCGTGGCTGCTGATCTTCATCGGGATTTTCCTGCTTGTGCTGATCGTCGTCGGCGGCAGGCAGGGGATCAGCGCGGTCTTCGGACTGCTCTTTACGATGGGCGGCGTGATCTTTGCTTTGCTGCCGCTTCTGGTGCAGCGCGGCTGGCCGCCCGTGCCGACGACCCTCCTGATCGTGGCGCTGACCATGTTCGTAAGCTTCATCTTCATCGGCGGGCTGCATACGAAGTCCATGGCCGCGGCGCTGGGCAGCTTCGGCGGCGTCCTGCTTGCAGGCTTGTTCGCCTTTATTGCCGGACGCATCGTGCATATTTCCGGACTGAACATGGACGAGGCTGAAAGTCTGCTTCTGACGGCGTCCGACGGCGGACTGAAGGTCAGGGGACTGCTGATCTGCGGCATTCTGATCGCGGCGGAGGGCGCGATCATGGATATTTCCATGAGCGTCGCCTCCGCGGTCGACGAGCTGCACTGCGTGAACCCCTCGCTTACAACGAAGGAGCTGTTCCGCTCCGGCATGAACATCGGCAGAGACGCGATGGGCACGATGGCGAATACGCTCGTGCTCGCCTTCGCCGGAACGGGGCTGAACGCCATGCTGCTGATCTACGCCTACGACGCATCCTTCGAGCAGCTCATGAACGCGGAATTCCTCTCCATAGAGCTGATCCGCGCGATTGCGGGCAGCCTCGGCATGATTCTTGCCGTGCCGCTGGTCGCCTTCCTCAGCGCGAGGATTCTGAAACGGGAAAAACCGTCTCGGTGAGAGAGGGCAAAGCTATTTTGTATTTTTGAAAGGAGATACTGCCATGAAAAAACTCATCTGCGCTCTGTTAGTAATCTGCATTTTTGTCGCTCTCTTTGCGACGACCGCCTCTGCGGTGGACATCATCACGGGTGTTACCATCCTCTGCGGCGGCAAGTTCGAGGTCGGCGCAGAGATTGACGCGCTCGATCTGCACACCTTCAAGGACGCCGACTACGAGATCAAGGGCATGAACATCTACTATGACAACGGCGGCGGCTGGAAACAAACGGTGCTCCCCACCTTTGAGTTTGAAACCGCGTACCGCTATGAGCTGTGGCTCTATCCCGCGAATCAATACGAAATCTTCGACGGCGGCAATCTCCCGACGGTAACCGTCATGAATCTGGACGGCTGGAAGATCGAGGACGTCAGCGTGAAGGAAGACGGCGCGCTGTACTTCAATCTTTACCTCGGCTACCCGAAGACCGTGCCGATCAAGATGAACTTCAAGGACGTCACACCCGCCGACTGGTTCTATAAGGACGTGGAATACGTCTACCAGAATATGATGATGAACGGCGTGGACGACGGCGTGTTTGACCCGAACGGCACCTGTACCAGAGCCATGGTCGTCACCGTCCTGTTCCGTCTGCTCGGCGAGCCGGGCGGCGCGGTGTCTTGCCCGTTTACGGACGTGCCGGACGGCGAATCGTATGCGTGGTATACGCAGGCGGTCAAGTGGGCGTATAACGCCGGCGTGGTCAACGGCATGACCGCGACTACCTTCGAGCCGAACGCGCCCGTGACGCGCGAGCAGCTTGCCGAGGAGGAGCTGCAGTGGCTGAGGGATCTGCCGTTCACCGAGCGCAAGATGGGCATGTCGATCGTTCATGCCACGTGGGACAACCCAGAGACCTTCGGCTACGTGTTCGATCATCTTCAGGCCGAGGCGAACTTCATAATGCAGCCGACGCCTCTCTGCTTCCACGGCCACACCCACTGCCCGATGATATACGAGAAGCAGATAAGCGGCGTCTACCGCATCGACGCGCAGGACTTCACTCTGCCGATCGGCCGCAAATACTTTATAAACGTAGGCAGCGTCGGCCAGCCGCGCGACGGCGACCCGCGCGCGTCATACGTCATCTAC
>CAJOMA010000038.1 GCA_905235655.1 uncultured Oscillospiraceae bacterium
CAAATAAATATGAGGACGGGGACCGTCTGGAAGAAGCGATGGCAGAGGGCGCGCCGCTGGTGCACAACGGCCCCGTGCAGTATAACGCCGGCGCGCCTGCCGATCTGGACGAATTCAACGCCAGAGCAGGCGATCCCCGCGAGGGCAAGGTCGTCTATCAGTTCCCGCTCGGCGCGAACATCCAGAAGAATATCGCGGCGTCCAACAAGGGCGGCATCGGCGACATGGAAAAGGGCTTCGCTGAGGCGGATGCGATCGTCGACCACACCTATCAGACCAGCCAGATCCAGCATACCCCGCTGGAGCCGCACGTCTGCTATGCCCACGTCGAGCACGGCAGACTGGTGCTCAACTGCTCCACGCAGGTTCCGTATCACGTCCGCAGGATCGTGAGCTGGGTCTGCGGCATCCCCGAGAATAAGATCCACGTCATTAAGGAGCGCGTCGGCGGCGGTTACGGCGCAAAACAGGATATTCTGGTGGAAGAACTCACCGGCTACGCCGCATGGATCACCGGAAAACCCGTCTACTACAGAAACACCCGCGAGGAAGAATTTATCGCCAACTCCACCCGCCATCCGATGCGCGTCAGAGTCAAGATGGGCGGCAAGAAGGACGGCACGATCACGGCGATTTTCATGGAGGTCTGCGCGAATACCGGCCCCTTCGGCAACCACTGCCTGACCGTTCCGATGAACAGCTGCTCGAAGACGCTGCCGCTGTTCAAGGTCGACAACATGGCATACGACCTCAAGGTATTCTATACCAACACCCCCCCTGCCGGCGCCTATCAGGGCTACGGCACGCCCAAGGGTAACTACGGTATCATGATGGCGATGGCGGAGCTTGCGGATAAGCTGGGCATTGACTTCAAGCTGATGATCGAAAAGAATCACGTCGAAGAGGGCTACATGCTGGAGATTCTGAAGGGTCTCGGCGAAGGTCGCGAGGGCGCGGTCGTTCCCGTCGGCTCCTGCGGACTGGACGAGGCGATCGAAAAGGGCTGCAAGATGATCAAATGGGGCAAGAAGGAAGTCTCCGACGATCCCGACTGGAAGATCGGCAAGGGCTTTGCCATGATCATGCAGGGCAGCGGCCTGCCGGGTCTTGACCACGCAGAGGCGATTGCGAAGCTGGAAACGGACGGCACGGTCATCCTAAACAGCGGCGGCGCGGACCTCGGTACCGGTCTGGACACGATCTCCGCAAAGATCGTCTCCGAGGTGCTGAAGCTCCCGATGGATCGCATCACGGTCGTCTCCGGCGATACCGATTCGTGCGCGTTCGACACCGGCTCCTACGCCTCCTCCGGTACGTTCTTCTCCGGCAACGCCTCTCTCGCGGCAGCGACCAAGCTGAAGGAGCTGATCCTGAAAGAGGCTGCGCTGCAGTTGAATGAAAAGGTCGAGGACTTGGACGTTCGTGCGCCCGGCGAGGTCTATTCCAAGGCTTCCGGCGCGACGATCAGCTACTATGAGCTGACGCATACCGCCACCTCCGGCGGCGGCAGAGGACAGATGATCGCGCACGGCAGCTTCGTTACGACAGCCTCCTCCGTACCATACGGTGCGCATTTCGCGCAGGTCGCGGTCAACGTCAGGACCGGCGAGATCAAGGTGCAGAAATTCTACGCGCTGCAGGACGCCGGCACGCCGATCAATCCCGAATGCGCGCTGACGCAGATTTACGGCGCGGTGATGAAGTCCATCGGTCACAGCCTGTACGAGGGCATGTATCTCGATGAAAACGGCAGGTGCATCAACGCCAACCTGACCGACTACGGCGCGCCGATGATCAACGAGGCACCGGACGACTTCAAGTCCGTGCTGATCGACGTCGACGATAAGTTCGGTCCCTTCGGCGCAAAGTCGATCTCCGAGATCGCCTGCAACGGCGCGGCGCCCGCCATCGGCATCGCTATCCATGATGCGGTCGGCGTCTGGCTGCGCGACTGGCCGATGACCCCCGAGAAGATTCTCCGTGCGCTGGGAAAAATCTAAATCAATCCAAAAAAAGACGCCGTATCTTGTAACGAGATACGGCGTCTTTTTTACCCAAAAGCTAAACGTATGTTCAAAAAATACGGATTACCGGCAGAAAACTCCGAAAAAAATCATAAATTTGCCATCAAATATGCGAAAAAGTGATTGATTTTTTCTTCGATTGATTGTATACTGAATGCGTAGTGGAGCAAAATGGATGAAAAATGAGTAAAATGGAGCGAGGTGAAGGGAATGTACGGAAAATACCATCATGCTTTGGATGCGAAGGGAAGACTGTTCGTTCCCTCGAAGCTCCGGGACGAGCTCGGCGCAGCATTTTACGTTGCCAAAGCGCCGGACGCCTGCCTGACGGTCTATCCGGAGGCTGAGTGGCAGAAGGTGCTCGATCACTGCAACGAACTGCCGTCTTCCAAGGCGCGCGCCATGCGTTTCTTCTTTGCGAACGTCGCCAAATGCGAGCCGGACAAGCAGGGAAGATTTCTGCTGCCCGAATCCTTCCGCGACTATGCCGGTATTCAGCAGGAGGTTGTCTTCCTCGGACAGGCCGGTCGCGCGGAGATATGGTCGGCGGAACGCTACGCGGCGGAGGAGGAGAAGTTCCTCACGCCCGAGGCGATCGCCTCTGTGATGGAAGAGCTGGGCTTCTGATGGACTTTGCACATAAATCCGTCCTTTTGGACGAGTGCATTGAAAACTTGGCGATCAAACCGGACGGGCTTTATCTGGACGGAACGATCGGCGGCGCGGGTCATTCCTATGAGATCGCGAAGCGGCTGACGACCGGCAGACTGATCGGTGTCGACCGCGATACCGTCGCGCTGCAGGCGGCGCGGGAGCGGCTTGCGCCGTTTCTGGACCGCGTGACGACGGTGCATTCCAATTTCTCCGAGCTGGATCGGATTCTGGACGACCTTGGTATTGACGCGGTCGACGGCATGCTGTTCGATCTGGGGGTCTCCTCGCCGCAGCTCGACGACGCACAGCGCGGCTTTTCGTATATGGCGGACGCGCCGCTGGACATGCGCATGAACCGCGAGGACGCGCTGACTGCCTACGACGTGGTAAACAGCTGGCAGCAGGAGGACCTGCGCAGAATTCTCTATGAATACGGCGAGGAGCGTTACGCCCCGCAGATCGCCGCAAATATCGTCAAAAAGCGGGAAGCTGCGCCGATCGAGACAACCCTGCAGCTTGTGGACGTGATCCGCAGGGCGATGCCGCCGCAGGCGCTGCGGGAAAAGCAGCACCCGGCGAAGCGGAGCTTTCAGGCGATCCGCATCGCGGTCAATGACGAGCTCGGCGCGGTCGGCAAGCTGATGAAAACGGCGTTTCGCCGCCTCAAGCCCGGCGGACGGCTGTGCGTGATTACCTTCCATTCTCTGGAAGACCGCATCGTAAAAAGCGAAATGCAGCAGGCGGCGCGAGGTTGTATCTGCCCGCCGGACTTTCCGGTCTGCGTCTGCGGCAGGAAGCCGGTCATCCGCATGATTTCCAAAAAACCGATCCTCTCGGGCAAAGAGGAACTGAATGACAATCCCCGCGCCAGAAGCGCAAAGCTTCGGGTCGCGGAAAAAATCTGACTATGATGAAAGGGGGGGCAATTCCGGTGGCAGAGCAATTCCGCATGAACGGGTCTGCTGCGCTGAGTATCTACACGCAGGAAAGCGCCGCGCGGCCGCTGGAGCGTCCCCGGAAGCTTCCCGACGCACCGGCGCAGACGCAGCCGAAGGAGAAGCTGCGTCTGGTCGTCTCACCGTTCACGATCGTGGGCGGTGTCGCCGCGATTCTAATGCTGCTCCTCGTCGTTTTCAGCTTTGTGCGCATGTTTGAGGAGCAGGGCAAGGTCAGCGCCCTGCAGGACACGCGCGCGGCGCTGACGCAGGAGCAGGAACGCCTGACGGCGACCTACGAGCAATCTCTGGATCTGAAACAGATCGAGCAGCGCGCCCGACAGCTCGGAATGCGCGAGGTTCGGCCGTCACAGATCCGCGAAATAGAAATTGCAGCCGGCGATACCACGCGGGTTTTCGACGCACCGGAAGAACGCAATATATTTGAGCAGGTCTTTGACGCATTCCAGAGCTTGTTTCGCGACATGGTGGAATACTTCTCATAGCCTGCGACATATAGTAAACAAGCAGAGCATGGGCGGTGAACCAAATAGCCGCCCATGTTTTTGGACTATATTCCGGGGCGGGGAAATGCATGAAGCACACGGCAGTCAGTCTGAACAGGAAGCGTATACGCAGGCAGCAGAGCGTTTCCGATACCTACATTCGCAGAGGAATCCTTGCGCTGCTGCTCCTTCTGGGCATTGCGGCGTTTGCGGTGGCGGCGGGCAGACTGGTCAAGCTGATGCTGATCGACCATGCGTATTACCAGTCCAAGGCGATCAGCAATCAGACGCGCTCGACCAGCGTGACGGCGAGCCGCGGCACGATCTATGATCGCAATATGGAAGTGCTGGCGGCGTCCGTCAGCGTGGAAAACATCTTCCTCGACCCGCTGGAGCTTTCTCAGAACAAGGTCGATCTCGACTTTCTGGCGAGCAATCTTGCGAGAATTCTGGATTTGGACGAGGCGTACATCAAAAAGCAGGCGGCGGATATCTCCATGCGCTACAAGGTGCTGCGCCGCAAGCAGCCGCAGGAGGTTTGCGACGCGGTGCGCCGGTTTGTCAGCGAGAACGGGATTGTCGGCGTTCATCTGGAGCCGGACTCCCTGCGTTATTATCCGAATCATGAGCTTGCTTCCCAGCTCCTCGGCTTTACCAACGTGGAAAACAAGGGTTCGGAGGGCTTGGAGGCTTATTACAACAGCATTTTGGAGGGGACTGCCGGCGCAGTTATCACGACGAAGGGCAACAACGAGACCGAAATGCTGTATTCCTACGAAACCTATTACGAGGCGACGGACGGAGACAGCATGGTGCTGACGATCGACCTGACGGTGCAGCGTGCGCTCGAAAAGCAAATGCGCGACGCGATCGACCGTTACGACGTAAAAAACGGCGCGTTCGGCATCGTCATGGACGCGCAGACCGGCGAGATCGTCGCCATGTCCACGCTCGGCGGCTACGACCCCAATCAATACCTCGAGATATTCGATCCGCGCAAGGACGCGCAGTTGGAAGCGCTCTACGACGCAGCCATGGAGCTGCCGGAGAACAGTCCCGGGCGGCAGCAGGCGATCGACGAGTACAACAGCGCCGTCGCTTCGGAACGCCTGCGACAGTGGCGCAACCGCTGCGTTTCCGACGGCTATGAGCCCGGCTCGACCTTCAAGCTCATCACTCTTGCTGCGGCGCTGGACTGCGGCGCAGTGACGCTGCGCGACACCTTCTACTGCGGCGGAAGGGAGCAGCTCGAGGGTCGTTCCCAGCCGCTGAACTGCTGGCGGCATCAGGGGCACGGCTCGGAAACAACGGCGCAGGCGCTGCAGAATTCCTGCAACCTCGCCTTTGCGCATATCGGCTTGAAAACCGGCGGCGAAACGCTGTATGATTACTGCAGAGCCTTCGGACTGATGGAGCGGACGGGAATCGACCTGCCCGGCGAATCCGGCGGCATTTTCCACACGAGAGAACGCCTCTCCGACCACGACGCCTACGGCACGAGCTATCTGATCGCGACCTCCTTCGGGCAGACCGTCAAGCCGACGCCGATCCAGCTCGTCCGCGCCGTCTGCGCGATCGTCAACGGCGGCTACCTGCTCAAGCCCTACGTCGTCTCGCAGGTGATTGACGAAGACGGCAATATCGTCCGACAGCAGGAGCGCACGGTCGTGCGGCAGGTCATCTCCGAAGCAACCTCCGCGACGATGTGCGAGCTGATCGAATCGGTCGTCACAGACGGTACGGCAAAGAACGCCAAGGTAGCGGGCTTCCGCATCGGCGGCAAGACCGGCACGGCGGAAAAGACCGATCAGCGTGAGGAAAACGGACAGCTCACGAACGACAAGATCGTTTCCTTCGTCGGCATGGCGCCGATGCAGAACCCGCGCTATGTGATCCTGATCGCGCTGGACACGCCGAATCCTGCGAGCGGAATCTATATTTCCGGCGGCGTGATGGCGGCGCCGACCGTCGCCGCCGTGTTTGAAGACATTTTACCCTATCTCGGCATCGCGCCGGAGTATGAGGACGGCGACTTAAGCCGCGTCAGCGTCCGCATGCCGGATGTCAGAGATATGACAAAGAGCGAAGCAGCCGCCGCGCTGAAGGAAGTCTCGCTGGACTGCCGCGTGATCGGCTCCGGCAGCCGTGTGGTCAGCCAGCTTCCCGCACCGGGAAAGGAAGTGCCGGGACGCTCCACCGTCCTTCTGTATACCGACGATTCCATGCCGACCCAGAAGGTGAGCGTCCCCGACCTGCGCGGAAAATCGGTGGAGGAAGCGACAAGAGCGCTGAACGACGCCGGCTTGTATTTGCAGGCAAAGGGTACGGATTCGGTTCAGGGACACGTCGTCGTGACCGCGCAGGATATCCCGCCCGGCACGCAGGTCGAGCGCGGTACGACCGTGACGGTGCTGTTTGCCGATACAACGGATATGGATTAGGAGATTAGACATGAAATTACAATCGCTGCTGCACGACATCGAAATACTGCAGACCAACGCACCGATGGAACTGGAGATCAGCGGCGTGCGCTATTCCTCCCGGGACGTTCAGCCGGGCGACCTGTTTGTCGCCGTTCCGGGCTATGCGACGGACGGACACAAGTACATTCCAGACGCCGTGCAGAGGGGAGCGGCGGCGGTGCTCTGCGAGCGGGATATGCCGGATAGCGTACCGTGGATACGGGTGCGCTCCTCCAGAGAGGCGCTCTCGAAGCTCGGGGCGAACTGGTACGGCGATCCGTCGGAAAAAATGAAGGTGATCGGCGTGACGGGCACGAACGGCAAGACCTCCGTGACCTACCTGCTCAAGACGCTGCTGGAACACGCAGCCGGCGCAAAGGTCGGGCTGATCGGCACGATCTGCAACAGGATCGGCGACGAAGTCCTGCCGACCGAGCGCACAACGCCGGAGAGCTTCGAGCTGCAGGGATTGCTTGCGAGAATGCAGGAGGCGGGCTGTACGCACGTCGTGATGGAGGTGTCCTCCCATGCGCTCTATCTTCACCGCGCGGCGAATATTCACTTCCGCGTCGGCGCGTTCACCAATCTGACCGAGGATCATCTGGACTTCCACGGCACGATGGAGAATTACGCCAAGGCGAAGGCGATCCTGTTCCGCAATTGTGAGCGCGGCGTGTTCAACGCCGACGATCCCGCGAGCGAAACGATGATTGACGGATCGACCTGCAGCGTGTATACTGTCGGAGTTGAGAGCAGCGCCGATCTGCGCGCGGAGCATATTGAGCTCGGCGCGGATCACGTTGCGATGGACGTCTGCGAGGGGTCGCAGCGGGCGCACGTCCGCCTCGGCATCCCCGGACGCTTCACGGTTAGCAACGCGCTGATCGCTCTTGGGATTGCCCGTCAGCTCGGCATTCCGCTGGGCAGCGCGGCGCAGGCGCTCAGCCTTGCGAAATCGGTCAAGGGACGCATTGAAATCGTCCCGACGCCGGGCAAGGATTACACCGTTCTGATTGACTACGCGCACACGCCGGACGGTCTGGAAAAGGTGCTGCGCTCCGTGCGCGACTTCTGCAAGGGCAGGCTGATCGCAGTATTCGGCTGCGGCGGCGACCGCGACCGCGCCAAGCGCCCCGTTATGGGTCAAATCGCGGCGCAGCTCGCCGATCTCGTCGTCGTGACCTCGGATAATCCCAGAACGGAAGAACCGATGGCAATCATCCGTGAGATTCTTGCCGGTATGAAGGATACCGAAACGCCCTATGAGGTGGAGGAAAACCGCCGCAAGGCGATCCGCCTTGCCATGCGCCTTGCACAGAAGGACGACGTAATCGTGCTTGCGGGCAAGGGACATGAGACGTATCAAATCATCGGTACGGAAAAAACGCATTTGGACGAACGCGAGGAGGTGGCCGTCGCATTATGCGAAACGGAAGAATAACGCTCAGCCGGGCGGCGCAGTGGTGCGGCGGAAGGGTTGCGCCGGAGTTTGCCGGAACTGCCTTCAGCGGCGCGAATTTTGATACCAGAAGATTGCAGGCAGGGGAGCTCTTCGTCGCCATCGTCGGCGCGAGAGACGGGCATGATTATGCCGAAGCCGCGATCCGAAACGGAGCGGCGGCGTTGCTGGCAAGCAAGCCGTTCGATCCCGCGATCCCCGCGATCTACGTCGACGATACGGTCAATGCGCTGCAGTACATCGCGCGAAGCTACCGCGAGTGCCTGCATTTCAAAGCCGTCGGCGTCACCGGCAGCGTCGGCAAGACGACGACAAAGGGCATGATCGCCTCCGTGCTGCAGACGGCGCTTGCAACGTACTGGACGGAGGAAAACTTCAATAACGGCATCGGACTGCCCGTGACCCTGCTCGGTATGGACGAAAGCTGCGAGGCGGCGGTGCTGGAAATGGGCATGAACCATTTCGGAGAGATATCGCTCCTGACGCATATCGCGCAGCCGGATATCGCCGTCATCACCAACGTCGGCACAATGCACATTGAGAATCTCGGCTCGCGCGAGGGCATCCTCAAGGCGAAGCTGGAAATTCTGGAGGGCTTGCGACCGGGCGGCATTGCGATCTTCAACGGCGACAACGATCTGCTTTCGGCGGTCGCAGCGCGGCATCACGCGCTGACCTTCGGTCTTGGCAGGCAGAACACGGTTTACGCCGAGGGGGTCGAAACGCGGGAGAATCAGACCGATTTTACCGCAATCGGCTTCGGAAAGCGCATTCCGATCACTCTGAAAACGGTTGGCGAGCACAACGTCGTCGACGCGCTTGCCGCAGTGACGGTGGGATTGTGCTGCGATCTGACGCCGGAGCAGATTCGAGAAGGACTGCTGCAATTCCAAAACCATGGCATGCGGCAGAAGATGTACGATCTGAACGGCGTGCATATCATTGAAGACTGCTACAACGCCGGTCCGGAGTCCATGCGGGCGTCGCTCAAGGTCCTTGCCCGTGCGGAAGGGCGGAAAATCGCGGTGCTCGGCGGTATGCTCGAGCTCGGCAGCCTTGCGCCGCAGGCGCATTATCTCGTCGGCAAGGAGACGGCGAAAGCCGCCGATCTGCTCTTTGCCTACGGCGGATACAGCGAGGAATATGTACGCGGGGCGTCGGAAGAGGGAATCGAATTTGCGCGAACATTCGACACCCACGAGGAGCTGACCGCCGCGCTGCAGGCGGCGATGCTGCCCGGGGACACCGTTTTGTTCAAGGGAAGCCGAGGCATGAAGATGGAGCGGGTGCTCCAAAACCTTGACACAAGCGAAATCGGAGGGAAAGAGAATGGATAGAACACTTTTGACGGCGCTGATCTCTGTCGCTGCGGGCTTTGTGCTTGCGCTGCTGCTCGGCAGGGTGTTGCTTCCCGCGCTGCGCGCGCTGAAGGCGGGGCAGTCGATCCGCGAGGTCGGTCCGAAGTGGCACAACAGCAAGGCGGGTACGCCGACAATGGGCGGTCTGATGTTCATAGCCGCGTCCGTGTTGTGCTTGCTGACCGGCTGGCTTGCCATGCGCGAGGGCGACTACGGTCATCTGCTCGTGCTTGCGCTCGCTGTGATGTTCGGACTGATCGGCTTCTACGACGATTTTATCAAGGTGAAAAAGAAGAGAAATCTTGGACTGACCGGCACGCAGAAGCTTCTGCTGCAGGTGCTTGCCGCCGCGATCTTCCTCGCCGCGATGCATTTTACCGGCAATCTGAAATACGATCTTTATATCCCCTTTGTCAAGGAGCCGGTCGCGCATGTGCCGACCGTGCTGTATCTGGCGGTGGCGGTCTTTGCCATCGTCGGCTGCGTGAACGCGGTCAATCTGACCGACGGGATTGACGGGCTGGCCTCCGGCGTGACGATGCCGGTCATGTTGTTCTTCGTCCTTGTTTCCATGGGCATGAACCGGGCAGGTCTTGCGACCTTCCCGGCTGCGCTGCTCGGCGGACTGGGCGGCTTTCTGTGCTACAACTTCCATCCGGCGAAGGTTTTTATGGGCGATACCGGCTCGC
>CAJOMA010000039.1:0-4670 GCA_905235655.1 uncultured Oscillospiraceae bacterium
TCTACAACGCCCGCTTGATGGCTGCCGACCTGTTTGACGCGGAGCCGGAGCAGGTCGTTTTCACGATGAACGCGACGCACGGGCTGAACATGGCGATTTTCTCCTTGCTCAAGCCCGGCGCAAGAGTCGTGATCTCCGGCTTCGAGCATAACGCGGTGACAAGGCCGCTGCATGCGCTGCACGCGGACATTCGAATAGCAGGGGAGAAGCTGTTTGACGCGGACGATACCCTGCGCGCCTTTGAACGCGCGATCGCACAGAAGCCGGACGCGGTCGTCTGTACGCACGTTTCCAACGTGTTCGGCTATATCCTGCCTGTGGAAAAGATCGCCGCACTGTGCCGCGAGCGGAGCGTCCCGTTCATTCTCGACGCATCCCAGTCGGCGGGAGCTCTGCCGGTCTCCCTGCGTCAGACGGGCGCAAGCTTTGTCGCCATGCCGGGGCACAAAGGGCTTTACGGCCCGCAGGGAACCGGCATCCTGCTCTGCGCCGATGGCGGAAGACCGCTGATGTTCGGCGGGACGGGCAGCAATTCCGAGGATCAGGAAATGCCGGACTTCCTGCCCGACCGTCTGGAGGCGGGAACGCACAACGTCTGTGGCATTGCGGGACTGACCGAGGGAATGCGCTTCGTCCGCAAGCAGACGCCGGCTGCGATTTTCCGCCATGAGCGGGAGCTGCTTGAGCAAATAAAGCAGAAGCTGAGCGAACAGGAAAATATACGGCTGTTTACCGGAGAGGGGCAGGCGGGGGCACTGTCGTTCCTTGTCAAAGCTACGGACTGCGAGGAGGCTGCGCAGGCGCTGGCGCAGGAGGGGATATTCGTCCGCGCGGGTCTGCACTGCGCGCCGCTGGCGCACCGGTCGGCGGGAACCTCGGAGACGGGAACGGTGCGTCTCAGCTTTTCCGCGTTCAATACGGCGCGCGAGGCGCAGCGCTTCGGCTTCCTTTGCAAAAAACTGTTTCCGCAATAGAAAAAGAATCGTTTTCTACTTGCTATTGGAAGCGAAATCGGCTATAATCAATAAAATAGACTAAGTATAAGCGGAGTATTGCTTATGAGTACAATCATTGATTTTTTCAAAGACACTGCCTCGATGCTGCCGACGGTAAAGCTCATGGACATCATCGACATCCTGCTGGTCGCCTTTGTGATCTATACGATCATCGTCATGATCCAGACCACGGGCGCGGCAAGAATCGCCAAGAGCATCATCATCATTCTGGTGCTGTTCCTGCTGACGCAGATTCTGAACATGTATCTGATGCACTATCTTCTGGAAAAAATTCTGGAGATCGGTCTGATCGCCCTGGTCGTCATGTTCCAGCCGGAGCTGCGCCGCATGCTGGAGAAGCTCGGAGGAAAAAACCTGCGGGAGATCGTCAACATGAAGGAAGAACAGCGCGAAATCGACCGCGTGATCTCGCAGACGGTCGCCGCCTGCGAGACCATGTCGAAGAGCCGCACCGGCGCGCTGATCGTCTTCGAGCGTGACGACTCGACGATCGACTATCAGAAGTCCGGCACGGTGCTTGACGCGCAGGTTTCTTCGGAGCTGCTGCGCAATATCTTCTTTACGAAGGCGTCTCTGCACGACGGCGCAGTGATTATTCGCAACGAAAGGATCGCGGCGGCAGGCTGCGTTCTGCCGCTGACGCAAAACCGCAATATCAGCAGCGATCTCGGTACGCGCCACCGCGCCGGTATCGGCATGAGCGAAGCGACCGACGCTGTGATCGTCATCGTTTCCGAGGAAACGGGCACCATTTCCGTCGCGATCGGCGGCATGCTGAAGCGCCATCTTGCGCCGCAGACGCTGGAAAAGCTTCTGCTCAACGAGCTTGCGCCCAAGACGGAGACGAAGACCTACAACCCGCTGAAGCTTCTGCAGAGGAAGCGCAACAAAAAAGAAAAGGATGAGACGGATGCAGAAACATAAAATATTAGCCTTCCTTCTGGCGCTGATCGTGTCGATCGGTCTCTGGGTGTATGCTGTTACTGTCGTCAATCCGGACGATACCGTTTACATCCGCGACGTACGCGTCCGCATCACCGGCGCGAGCGCGCTGACAAGCGACGGCCTGATGCTGACCGGCGGCGAGAACCAGACGGTGAACATTGAGATTGCCGGCAGGCGTTCCGATCTGAAAGAGCTGAACAGCTCTACCGTTGAAGCGACGGCGGATGTCAGCAATATCGACAGCCCGGGTACTTACGAGGTCAGTTGGAAAATCGGCCTTCCCTCGACTGTCGCTTCCGGCGATATCAACATTGTCAGCGCAAGCTCCACCAGAATCAAAGTGGCGGTCAGCGAGTATAAGGAGCGTCCGGCAATTCCGGTCGAGGTAGAATACGTCGGCGTACTGCCGGACGGCTATGTCCGCGATCCGGCGGAGCTGGATCGGGAAACAGTCGCCGTCAGCGGTCCTGCCGAGGAGGTCGGCAAGATCGCCAAGGCGGTCATTACCGTCGATCAGGACGGCGCGACGGATTCGTTCGCCGAGGATATGGAATATCGTCTTGTGGATGAGAACGGCGAAGCGCTGGAATTGAGCGAATATGTGACGATCGCCGATCCGACGGTTTACATTACCGTTCCGATTTCCTACTATAAGCAGATCAACCTGAAGGTCGGAATCATTGACGGCGGCGGCGCAACGCAGAACGACGTCGAGCTGACCATAGAGCCGAAGACCATCGGCGTCACCGGCTCGGAGGAAGCGCTGCAGGATTTAGACGAGCTCATCATCAAAGAGATTGACCTTGCGGAAATCACGAAGGATTCCCAGTCGTGGACGCTCACGCCCGAGCTCCCAGCAGGCGTTTCCAATCGCGCGTCGGAAAAGACCGTGACGGTCACGGTCACGTTTGTCGGCATTCAGACGAAAACGTTTACGATTCCCTGCGCGGATTTTGAACGTGAAAACGACGTGGAAAGCATGGAGTTCGGCGAGCCGAGCGTAAAAATCACGCTGCGCGGCACAAAAGAGGCGCTCGCGGCGATCCGCACGGAAGATATCAAGGTCTTTGCCGATATGACGAACGGATATGACGCCGCAACGAAGACGGTCACGCTCAGAATCGAGCTTCCGAAGAATACAACGGCAGGCGTGATCGGCGGGCCCTACGTCGTGCAGATCATAGAAACCGCCGCCTGACCGCAATGCAGAGAAAAGCAACGGTGCAGACGATCCTGGCGGACGGCAGGGCGGAGCTTGCGGTGCAGCGCGAAAGCGCCTGCAGCGGCGACTGCCATCATTGCGGCGGCTGCGGCACGGTCGGACAGACCCTGCGCCTGACGGCGGAGAATCCGATCGGCGCGCAGAAGGGAGACGTCGTCTATATTTCGTCCGAAAGCGCGCCCGTCCTTTGGGCAGCGGCGCTCGTGTATACGCTGCCGCTGCTGCTGTTTCTTGCAGGCTATCTTTTAAGCATGCGGCTCGGCGCATGGGCGGCGGCGATCGGAGCGGCAGCCTTCCTGCTCGGGCTTTTGCCCGCGTTCGCCTATAACCGCCATGTAAAGAAGCAGCCGCCTGTATATAAGATCATAGGATTTGTGAAATAACATGTTTGGATACGTTCTGCCGCGCAAGGACAAGCTCTCCGGGACGGAAAACGCCCGTTACCGCGCGGCTTACTGCGGCTTGTGCCGCGACCTTAAAAAGCGTTACTGCTTTCGGGCGAGATTTCTGGTCAACTACGATATGACCTTCCTGTATTTTCTGCTGCAGGAGGGGGAGGCAAAGCCGCCGGAGCGCTGCTATTGCCCCGCCAGACCCTTTTGCAAAAAGGACTGCCTGCCGGCCGACGGCGCGATGGACTATGCGGCGGATCTGAGCGTTCTGCTGTCCTGCTGGAAGCTGCGCGACGCAAAGCGGGACGACGGCTTTTTCAAGCGAAGGGCTGCCGGCCTCGGATTGCTGCTCTTCCGGAGACCGTTCCGTAAAGCCGCCGCCGCGCGGCAGGAGGAAAACCGCGTGTTCGCAGAGCAGTTGGCGCGCCTTTCCGCTCTGGAGGATCGGCGCTGCGCGAGTCTTGACCGCGCGGCGGACGCCTTTGCGAGTCTGCTCAAGGCGTGCGCCGGTTATCATTCGGATGAGTCTCTGCGGCGGATGAAGGAGCTTCTTCTGTACCATGTCGGAAGATTCCTCTACCTGACGGACGCGCTGGAGGACCTGCCGAAGGACAACAAGAGCGGCGCGTATAATCCGCTGCGCTATCGCTACGTTTTGCAAGACGGTGCGCTGACGCAGGAGGATAAGGAACAATTCACGCAAACCGTGGACGCCTCGATCAGCATGGCGGCCTCCGCCCTGGAGCTGCTGCCGGAGACGGCAGATCGGGAAATCCTGAACAATATCATTTACTACGGACTGCCTGCGGTGCTGAAAAGCGTTGCAGACGGCAGTTTCCGAAAGAAAGGAAACGGCAAATGAAAGACCCCTACGAGGTATTGGGCGTTCCGCACGGCGCGTCGGAGGAAGAAATCAAGAAGGCGTACCGCGAGCTGGCGCGAAAGTACCATCCGGATAACTATACGAACAACCCGCTCGCCGATCTTGCGCAGGAGAAGATGAAGGAAATCAACGAAGCGTACGACATCCTGAGCAAGGGCTGTCCGACGGACGGCGGTTCGTCTTACGGCGGCTCGTCCTCCTATGGCGGCTCG
>CAJOMA010000039.1:4677-14697 GCA_905235655.1 uncultured Oscillospiraceae bacterium
GGCGGCGATCTCGGCGAGGTGCGAAGGCTGATCCAGCTCGGCAATCTGGACGCTGCGGAGGCAAAGCTCGACGGCATTGCCGCGCATAACGCGGAGTGGTACTATCTTCGCGGCGTGATCGCGCAGAAACGCGGCTGGATGGACGAGGCGGCGCAGAATTTCCGTATCGCCGCGAACATGGAGCCGGGGAATTTTGAGTATACGCGGGCGGCGAACACCGCCGGCAGCGGCGGCTATACCTACCGCCAGACACAATACAACGACTATGGCGGAAACGACGATCTGTGCAATCTCTGCAGCACGCTGATGTGCCTGAATTGCCTTTGCAACGGCTGCCGCTGATTACGGGAGTGAATTGATTTGATCCATAGCATGACCGGTTACGGCAGAGCCGTAAAAACGCTGAACGGACGGGAGATCACGGTCGAGCTCCGTTCGGTCAACAACCGCTTTCTGGACTGCACCGTGAAGCTGCCGCGCGCCTTTTCCTATGCGGAGGACGCGGTCAAGCAGAAGGTGAAGGAAAGCGTATCGCGCGGCAAGGTCGACGTCTTTATCGGCGTCAATACCGTCGAAAGCGAAAACGTCAGAATTTCCCTCAACCGTCCGGTGCTGGAGGGCTACCTTGACGCGCTGAAGACGATCGCGCGGGACTATGCGGTGCGCGACGATATCAGCGCGGCGAATCTTGCCCGTTTCCCGGAGGTCTTCACGGTCGAAAAGCCGGAGGAGGACGAGGAGCGCAACACGGCGGATATCGTTTCCGTCGCGCAGGAGGCGATCTCCGCCTATAACGCCATGCGCGCTAAGGAGGGCGCAGCGCTGGCTGCCGATCTGAGAAGTCACGCCGCCGTCGTCCTTTCCTATGTGGAAAAGGTCGAGGCGCGCAGTCCCGCCACGGTTGCGGAGTACCGCGCCCGTCTGGAAAACAAGCTCCGCGAGGTGCTGGAGAGTACGACGATCGACGAAGGTCGTATTCTGACCGAGGCGGCGATCTTCGCCGATAAGGTCGCGGTGGACGAGGAAACTGTCCGCCTGCGCAGCCACCTTGCCCAGTTGGACGATCTGCTGACCGCCGGCGGCGCGATCGGCAGAAAGCTCGATTTTTTGCTGCAGGAGATGAACCGCGAGGCGAATACGATCGGCTCGAAGGGCAACGATCTGGAGCAGGCGCATAACGTCGTTGAGATCAAGGCGGAGCTGGAGAAGATCCGCGAACAGATTCAGAACATCGAGTGATTGCCATGCAACTGATCAATATCGGATTTGGAAATTTAGTGTCGGCGGAACGTCTGCTGACGGTCGTCAGTCCGGACTCAGCGCCGGTCAAGCGGCTGGTGCAGGAGGCGAAGGAGCGCGCCATGCTGATCGACGCGAGCTTCGGCCGCAAGACGAAGTCGGTGCTGGTGATGGACACCGACCACGTCATTCTTTCGGCGATCCCGCCGGAAACCGTCGCCAAACGCCTGAACGACAAGGACGGCGAAGCCTATCACGACGAGGAGGATACGCCATGAAGCAGGGCAGAATTATTATTGTATCCGGCCCCTCCGGCGTCGGCAAGGGCACGGTGCTCAGGGAGGTCATGAAGGACGACCCCTCGCTGCGCTTCTCTGTGTCCGCTACCACCCGCCCCATGCGACCAGGCGAGATCGACGGCGTGCACTACTTTTTTATGGACAAGCCGCGCTTTGAAGCCATGCTCGCCGGAAACGAAATGCTTGAGCACGCCGAATACGCCGGCAACTATTACGGCACGCCGGAAAAGGCGGTCGACGACGCGCTCGCACAGGGAATCAGCGTGATACTGGAGATCGAGGTGCAGGGCGCCCTGCAGGTCATGCGGCGCAGACCGGACGCAATCTCGATCTTTATCGCGCCGCCGTCCTTTGAGGAACTCACGCGCCGCTTAAACGGCAGGGGAGACACCTCGCCCGACGTCGCGGCGGAGCGCCTGCGCATCGCGGTGGAGGAATGCAAAAACGCGCCGCAGTACAAATATACGATTATCAACGATACCGTTTCTGAAGCCGCTGCGAAGATCCGCGCGATCCTGACCGCAGAGGCCTGCAGATCAGAATACACGACCATTTAACGCAAGGAGGACATATCTATGCTTTATCCCGCTATGGCTGATCTTTTGAAGAACATCGACAGCCGCTATCTAATGGTGAACGTGGTCGCGCGCCGCGCCCGCCAGCTCTCCATTGAGTCGGAGACCTTCCATGAGCCGCTGAGCGACAAGCCCGTCACACTGGCGATCCGCGAGGTCGCGGACGGCAAGCTCGTCGCGTCTATCGACAAATAAGAAACTATCGACGGAGGAGGGCTGTGAATGATTGCGAAGATTGCAGTTTCTGCCGCAATATATGCCATTGACAAGCCCTACAGCTACCGCATTCCGACCGGAATGCAGCCTGCGGTCGGCGCGCGCGTCAGCGTACCCTTCGGACGCTCGAACAAACGCTGCGAGGGCATCGTTCTCGGCATCGAGAGCGGCGACGACAGCAAACTAAAGCCGATCGACCGGGTGCTGGACGAAACGCCGCTTTTGACGGAAGACCTGCTGCACATGGCGGGGTTCCTGCGCGAGCGCTATTTCTGTACCTTCTATGAGGCGGTCAAGGCGATATTGCCTGCGGGCGTGTGGTTCCGCGAGCAGGAGCGGTACTTTCTCTGCGAGGAAGCGGAGAACACCGTCATACAGCGGCAGCCGGCTGCACAGGCGGTGCTGAACGCCGTGCGAGAGCTCGGCGGCGAAGCGGACTACGACGCGCTGCGAAAGCAGTTTGACGAGGACGCTTTGCGCAGCGCGCTGCGCTATCTTATGAAAAAGAAGCTGCTGCGCTGCCAGACCGATCACAAGCGCCGCGTGCAGGACAAAACCGAGCGGATCGTAACGCTTGCCGCACCTGCGGAGGAAGCGCTTGCCTACGCGCAGAGCAAACGGAAATCCGCGCCCCTGCAGACGGCGGCGCTGGAGCTGATTGTCACGCTCGGGCAGTGCGCCGCAAAGGAGCTCTGCTATTTTACCGGCGCGAACAGCGCGACGCTCAACCGGCT
Source organism: uncultured Oscillospiraceae bacterium (assembly GCA_905235655.1). GTDB lineage: Bacteria > Bacillota > Clostridia > Oscillospirales > Oscillospiraceae > JAZOXB01. The sequence goes on from CAJOMA010000039.1 coordinate 7,741, forward strand.
GGAGAAGCTCGGCTTTCTCTCGTTTTCCGAGGAGGAGCGCCTGCGGATCGGCCGCGTGGAGCCTGCAAAGCTGGACGGTCCGCTGCTCCTGAACGACGATCAGCAGCGCGTTTTCGACGCCCTGCGCGAGCAGAGTCTGCAGGAAAAGCCCGGCGTTGCGCTGCTCTACGGCGTGACCGGAAGCGGAAAGACCTCCGTATATATCAAGCTGATCTACGACTGCCTGTCGCGCGGCAGGAGCGCAATGCTCCTTGTGCCGGAAATCGCGCTGACCCCGCAGCTTCTGTCGCTGTTCGCCGCACATTTCGGCGAAAAGACGGCGGTGCTGCACAGCTCCCTGCGCATTACGGAGCGCTACGATACATGGAAGCGCATCCGCAGCGGGGAAGCGACCGTCATCCTCGGGACGCGCTCGGCAGTTTTCGCGCCTGTGCAAAACCTCGGTCTTCTGATCGTGGATGAAGAACAGGAGCACACCTATAAATCCGAAAACGCGCCGCGTTATCACGCCCGCGAGGTCGCGATCTACCGCGGGGCGAGGACAAACGCGCAGGTTTTGCTCGGCTCTGCGACGCCGAGCATCGAGACCATGTACCGCGCGAAATCCGGCGTTTATCGCCTGTGCGAGATGCGCCGCCGCTATAATCAAAAGGAACTGCCGCCGGTCGAGATCGTGGATATGAAGCAGGAGCTTAAGGAGGGCAACGCCTCCGCCGTCAGCGAGCCTTTGCTGCTTGCACTGAAAGAAAACAGAGCGCACGGGCAGCAGGCGATCCTGTTTCTCAACCGCCGCGGTACTTCGCGTATGGTCGCCTGCGTCGACTGCGGCTATGTGCCGACCTGCCCGGGCTGTACGGTCAATCTGACCTACCATCAGGCAAACGGCAGGCTGATGTGCCACTACTGCGGTCATTCCGAGATCCTGCCTGCCCGCTGCCCCGAATGCGGCGGTCACCTCAAGCAGATCGGCTTCGGCACGCAGAAGGTGCAGGAGCAATTGCGCAACCTTTTGCCGGACAGCGAGGTGCTGCGCATGGACGCGGACACGGTTTCCGCGGTCAACACGCATGAAAAACTTCTCTCGCGCTTCCGCGAGGAGAATATCCCGATCCTTCTGGGAACGCAGATGGTAGCAAAAGGACTGAATTTTGAAAACGTCACGCTCGTGGGCGTGCTGGACGCGGATATGTCGCTCTACGTCGGCTCCTACCGCGCCGCAGAGACGACCTTCAGCATGATCACGCAGGTGATCGGCAGAGCAGGGCGCGGCGCGGAGAACGGCCGCGCACTGATCCAGACGATGACGCCGAAGAATCAGGTCATTGTCCTTGCCGCAAGGCAGGATTACGATACATTTTATGAAACGGAACTTCCGCTGCGCAAGCTGCGCGGCTGCCCGCCGTATCGCGATCTTCTGACGCTGACCTTCCACGGCAGAGAGGAAGAGCGCGTCTGGCAGGCGGCGCAGCGCTTCCGCGCCGTCTTAAAGGCGCAGTTGGGAAGTGACTTTTACCGGCAGGAGCAGGCGCAGCTCTTGGGACCCGCCCCGGCGCAGGTGGCGAAGCTCAACTACAGCTACCGCTGCTGCCTGACGCTGAGCTGCAAAAACACCCGCTCTCTGCGCGAATTGCTGGCGCACTTGATGCGGGAGTTTTCCAAGGATAAACAGAACAGCGGCGTCGGCGTGTTTGCCGACGTGAACCGCAATGAATAGGAGTAAAGCTTCATGGCACTGAGAAAAATTCTGACCTTCGAGGACAGAGCCCTGCACAAGGTCTGCCGTCCGGTCACGAAATTTGACGAAAAGCTGCATACCCTGCTGGATGATATGGCGCAAACGCTGATCGATGCCAACGGCGCCGGTCTTGCCGCGCCGCAGGTGGGCATTCTGCGCCGCGTCTTTATCATGGATACCGGCGACGGCATCGTCGAGCTCATCAACCCCGAGATTCTGGAGACAAAGGGGGAGCAGGACGGTATGGAGGGCTGCCTCAGTCTGCCGGGCGATTTCTGGATGGTCAAGCGTCCAAGCTGGGTCAAGGCAAAGGCGCAGGATCGCAACGGCGAATGGTTTGAGATCGAGTGCGAGGGTCTGATGGCGCGCTGTATCTGCCATGAAACGGATCATCTGAACGGCCACGTTTATACGGAGATCGCCTATCGCAAGCTGAGCGACGAGGAGATCGAGGAAATGATATCTGCAAGGCAGGAGGAAGCATGAGAATCGTTTTTATGGGCACGCCGGATATCGCGGCGACCTGCCTGCGTCGACTGATCGACGAAAAGTTCGAGATTGTCGGCGTCTATACGAAACCCGATAAGCCGAAAAATCGCGGCATGAAGCTGGAAATGTCCGATGTCAAAAAGGTCGCGGTCGAAGCGGGATTGCCCGTTTTCCAGCCGACAACGTTCAAGGACGACGCGGTGGTGGAAGAGCTTCGTGCTCTGCAGCCGGATGTGATCGCCGTGGTCGCCTACGGGAAGATTCTGCCGCAGCGGGTGCTGGATATCGCGCGCCTCGGCTGCGTGAATATCCATGCCAGCATCCTGCCGGAGCTGCGCGGCTCCGGACCGGTGCAGTGGGCGATCCTGAACGGCATGGACGAAACCGGTGTGACGGCGATGTTTATGTCGGCGGAAATGGACGCCGGCGATATTATTGAGATACGCAAAACGCCGATCGAGCCGTACGAGAACGCGCAGAGCCTGCTCGACCGTCTGGCGCAGATCGGAAGTGAGCTTTTGTGCGATACGCTCCGCGCTGTCGAAGCCGGAACGGCGACGAGAACGCCGCAGGAGCATGACAAGGCGACCTATGCGCCGATGCTGACGAAGGAGCTCTGTCCGATCGACTGGACGAAGTCGAGCCGTCAGATCATCGACCACGTGCGCGGACTTGATCCGTGGCCGGTCGCTACGACGGAGCTCGACGGCACAAGATTCAAAATTTATGAGGTGCGTCCCGCTGATCAAAAGACCGACAAAACCCCCGGCACGCTCCTCGCGCTGACCAAGCAGGGGTTGCAGATCGCGGTCGGCGGCGGCGACGTTCTGACGATCACCGTTCTGCAGGCGGACGGCGGCAAGCGCATGGCTGCTCCGGACTATTTCCGCGGGCATCCGATTGCGATCTGATATGGCGACGACGGCGAGAGACGCGGCGCTCAGAGCGCTGATCGCCTGCCGCAGGGACGGGGCGTGGTCGGACGGCGCGCTGAAGTCACTGCTGACCGGCATGGAGCGCAGAGACGCAGCGCTGGCAAGCAGACTTTGCTACGGCGTGCTGCAGAACCGCATGCTGCTGGATTTCTGGATCGCCGCATTCGCGAAAGGAAAGCTCCAGCCGGTCGTGCAGGATATCCTGCGCCTTGCGGTCTATCAGCTCCGCTTTACGGATAAGATCCCCGCTTCCGCCGCCGTCAACGAGGCGGTGGAGCAGACAAAACTGCTTGCCAATCCCGCCGCCGCGCGGCTGGTGAACGGCGTCTTGCGCGCCATGCTCCGCACGGAGCTCCCGACGCCGGAGGATCTGGCGACGAAGTACAGCCATCCGCAGGCGTTGGTGGATTTGCTCGAAGCGCAGTTCGGCGCGGAGAAGACGGAACGGCTACTGCATAGCCATAATGAAGCCCCGGATACCGTTCTGCAGGTCAACACGCTTGTCGCGGACGTGCAGCGGGTCTTGGACGAATTGGAACGGCACGGCGCGGATGCGCAAAAGCATCCGTGGCTGGAAAACTGTATCACGGTCAGCGGCACGGGTGATCTGGAACAGCTTGACGCCTACAAAAACGGCTGGTTTTACGCGCAGGACGCTGCTGCAAAGCTGGCGGTAAACGCCGCCGAGCTGCAAAGCGGAATGCAGGCGCTCGACTGCTGCGCCGCGCCCGGCGGCAAGAGCTTTGCCGCGGCGATCGCGATGGGGAATCGGGGAAAGCTGTTCTCCTGTGATATCCACCCGCATAAATTAAAGCTGATTGAAAACGGCGCAAGCCGTCTGCATATCTCTATTATCCATACCCGCCTGCAGGACGCTTCTCAGCCTGTCGGGGAATGGGAAGGCAAAATGGACGCGGTGCTGGCGGACGTTCCGTGCTCCGGCCTCGGCGTGATCCGCAAGAAGCCGGACATCCGCTACAAAGACTTGACCCAGACCGAACGTCTGCCGGAACTGCAGCTTGCGATTTTGAAGCAGCAGGCGTCCTACGTCAAGCCGGGCGGCGTGCTGATCTACAGCACCTGCACGATTCTGCGGCGTGAGAACGAGACGGTTGCAGAACAATTCCTGACGGAAAACTCTGCGTTTTCCGCGGAAACAGTGCATTTCCCGCCGGATTCCGGCATTCCGGACGCCGCCATGACGACGCTTCTGCCGTGCGATCACGGCACGGACGGCTTCTTTATCTGCAAATTCAGGAGGAACGCTTGAAGGACATCAAATCCATGACGCTTGCCGAGCTGACCGAGGACCTGCTTGCGCTCGGCGAGCCGAAATTCCGCGCCGGACAAGTCTATTCGTGGCTGCACCGCGGCGCGCGGAGCTTCGATGAAATGACGAACCTGTCCAAGCCGCTGCGCGAAAAGCTGAGAGGGCAGTATGAACTGAATTATCCGACGGTCGCGCGCTGTCTGCGTTCCAAGAAGGACGGAACGATCAAGTATCTGTGGCGCCTGAAGGACGGCAACTGTGTGGAAAGCGTACTGATGCAGTATCATCACGGAAACACCGTCTGCATTTCCTCGGAGGTCGGCTGTCCGATGGGCTGCGCCTTCTGCGCCTCCACCCTCGGCGGTCTGGTGCGCCGCCTGACGCCTTCGGAAATGCTCGATCAGGTGCTCTATACGCAGCTCGACTCCGGTCTGCCGATCTCCAACATTGTTCTGATGGGCATCGGCGAGCCGCTGGACAACTACGATAACGTGCTGCGTTTTCTGGAGCTGGTCAATTCGCCGGAGGGCATGAACATCGGCATGCGCCATATCTCGCTTTCTACCTGCGGCGTTGTGGATAAGATCGACCGCCTGGCGCAGGAGAATTTGCAGTTGACGCTTTCCGTCTCGCTGCACGCGCCGACGGACGAGGTGCGTTCGCAGCTCATGCCGATCAACCGCAGATACAACGTCGACGCGCTGCTGGACGCCTGCAGACGCTATTTTGAAGCGACCGGCAGAAGAATTTCGTTTGAATACGCCATGATCCGCGATGTGAACGATACGCCGGAGACGGCAGATATCCTGATGCGCAAGCTGCGTGGCATTGAGGCGCACGTCAATCTGATTCCGCTTAACGACGTGGCGGAAAGCCCGCTCAAGCCGAGCGAGCCGGAGACCGTCCGCGCCTTTCAGAAAAAGCTGGAGGACAGCGGCATTCCGGCAACCGTAAGAAGAACGCTGGGCAGCGACATCAACGCCTCGTGCGGTCAGCTGCGCAGGAAATATGAACGCGAGAACACATCGGAAAAGGAGTGAGGCTCTATGGATGTCTGGGGACTGACGGATCCGGGAAATGTCAGAAAACAGAATCAGGATTCCTTCCGCACGGAGCGTCTGGGCGACGACTGCCTGCTTGCGGTCGTGTGCGACGGCATGGGCGGCGCAAAGGCCGGCAACGTAGCCAGCAACCTTGCGACGGAAGTCTTCTCGGAGGAGGTCAAGCGCACCTTCTCGCCGGACAAGACGCCGGAGGAGATCGAGCGCGTCCTTTTGGGCGCGGCGACGCTTGCGAACATCTCTGTTTTTGAGCATTCGCAGCTCAGCGAGGAGTTTTCCGGCATGGGGACGACGCTGGTTGCCTGCCTGATCTACCCGCGGGCGATCCTCGTGGTCAACATCGGCGACAGCCGGGCATATCACTTCAGCCCCGACGGCGTGGAGTGCGTCACGACGGACCACAGTGTGGTCGAGATGATGGTTCGACGCGGAGAGCTGACGCCGGAAGAGGCGAAGAGCCATCCCAGTAAGAATCTGATTACCCGCGCAGTCGGAACGGGCGCACAGGTCGAAGCGGACGTGTTCCGCGTCAAGGCGGACAAGGGAGACTGCATTCTGCTTTGTTCAGACGGCCTGTCCAACCTGATGGCTGATCAGGAAATGCTGTTTGAGGTCGTTCACGGCGCGAAGCTGGACGATTGCTGTCAGCGGCTTCTGGAAATTGCAAAGGATCGCGGCGCGCCGGATAACGTCACCGCGGTGCTGATCAGCCTGACATGAGAGAAGAAAGATACATCTCGGCACCCGTTCGCCGAGCAAGACGGGCCGCTTATGCGGAGTAGGGAGTTGCCATGGAAAACTATATCGGAAGATTGCTGGACAATCGCTACGAAATATTGGAGGTCATCGGCACGGGCGGTATGGCAGTCGTCTATCGCGCGCTGGATCATCGCCTGAATCGTGCCGTTGCGATAAAAATACTGAAAGATGAATTCTCGAGAAATGACGAATTCCGCCGCAGATTCCACGCCGAATCGCAGGCGGTCGCCATGCTGTCGCACCCGAATATCGTGAGCGTCTACGACGTCTCCCATTCGGAGAACGCGGACTATATCGTCATGGAGCTGATCGAGGGCATTTCTCTCAAGCAGTACCTTGAGAAGAAGGGAAACCTCAACTGGCGCGAGACGCTGCATTTCTCCATGCAGATCGCCAAGGCGCTGGATCACGCGCACAGCCGCGGCATCGTCCACCGCGATATCAAGCCGCACAACATCATGATCCTGAAGGACGGCAGCATCAAGGTCGCTGACTTCGGCATTGCCCGCGTCGGCTCGGCAAAAAATACGCTGACGCGCGAAGCGCTCGGCTCCGTGCATTATATCTCGCCGGAGCAGGCGAAGGGTGCGCGCGTGGACAACCGTTCCGATCTGTATTCCCTCGGCGTCGTGATGTATGAAATGCTGACCGGACGCACGCCTTATGACGGCGAAACGCCCGTCTCGGTCGCGATTCAGCACATTAACG
>CAJOMA010000039.1:14734-18654 GCA_905235655.1 uncultured Oscillospiraceae bacterium
GGTCTGGAGTACATCACCATGCGCGCCATGAGCGCCGACCCGGATAAACGCTACGCATCCGCCGCGGATATGCTCCATGATATGGAAGAATTCCGCAAGAATCCGTCCCTGACCTTCATGCCCGCCATGGACGGGGCGACGGCGGTCGTGTCGAAAATGACCGCAGCCGTCCGTTCGGGCGGCGGCATGACGCGCTCCGAGGCGGAACGCTACGCGGCGGCAAGAGCCGCAAAGACCGGCGCAATGACGCCGGAACAGCGTCGCGCCGAGCGCGCGCGCAGAGAGGCCGAAAAGGCGGCGGAGAAGAGAAAAAAGACGATGATCATTGCGATCCTGTCCGCTGCGGTGGCGCTTGTCCTGATTACAGTTATTGTTCTGATTGCAACGAGGTCCGGCGGCGGAAGCGCTGCGGACACCACAACGTCTACGGAAAGAGCCGGAGAGGTTCAGGTGCCCAACTTTGTCGGCGAGCGGCTGGACAACATCAACCCCGACGATTATCCCGATCTGAAAATCAATCTGCAGCATGTCGAAGAGGCATACAGCGACAAGTATGAAAAGGGATATATCATGGAGCAGTCGCCGCGCGCCTACGACATCGTCAAGAGCGGCCGCGAAATCAAGCTGACCGTCAGCATGGGCAAGGAAGAGATCAAAATGCCGAATCTGGTCGATATGACGGACGATTCCGCCATGGCCACGCTGCAGGCGCTGAATCTCGGGCTGAAAATCACAATAAAGGACGAGAGCAGCAAGGATATCCGGCAGGGCAATATCGTGCGCACGGAGCCGAAGGCGGATGAAACGCTGGAGATCAGACAGGAGGTTATCCTCTATGTCAGCCTCGGCGAAAACAAGATGCCGAATCTGAAGGGCGATACGGAGGAAAATGCGCGCGCAAGGCTGAACGCGCTGAAGATCGGCGTACAGATCGAGGTGCTCTATGACACCAGCGACGAGTTCGAAAAGGACAGAGTGTTCCGCACCGATCCCGAGGCGGGCGAGCAGCTTGAGCCGAATCAGAAGATTTTCCTGTACGTCAGCAAGGGCAGCGGCAAGGTTCGCGTCCCGAAGGTGATCGGTCAGAGCAGAGACGCTGCGGAAAAGACGTTGAACGACCTTAAGCTTTCCGTTGTGATCGTCGAGGTCTATGACGACGTGGAGCCGCAGGGCACCGTCATCAGTCAGAGCATTCTTCCGGACACGGAGGTGAAGGAAGGCACGGTAATCACGATCGACGTTTCCAAGGGCAAGGATCCGAGCAAGACCGAGCCGACCGAGCCGCCGGCAACCGGGCCGACCGAGCCTGCGGATAAGCCGACGGACGAAACAGCGCAGACGCCGTAATCTATGAATCAGAACGGAAGGATCGTAAAAGCGCTCAGCGGCTTTTACTATGTGCAGTTACCGGACGGGAAGCGGATCGAATGCCGCGCGAGAGGCATTTTCCGCAAGGAGCGGATCACGCCGCTGGTCGGCGATCTGGTCACGGTTTCGCTGGAACGCGGCAAGGGCATGGTGGAGGAGATTCTGCCGCGCCGCAACAGCTTTGTACGTCCGGCGGTGAGCAATCTGGACGCGCTGGTGATTCTGGCGTCGGAAGCGAATCCTGTGACGGACCCGTTTCTGATCGACCGCGTTACCGCCATCGCCGGCGACCGGAACGTCCCCATGCTTTTGTGCGTCAACAAGGTCGATCTGAACGACGCCGATACGCTGATCGGGATTTACCGCCGCGCAGGCTTTGCCGTCTATCCGACCAGCGCACAGACCGGCGAGGGGATCGACGCGCTCTATGACGCGATCCGCGGTAAGACCGTGGCGTTCACCGGCAATTCCGGCGTGGGAAAGAGCAGTATCCTCAACCGCATGGAGCCGGATTTCTCCGTCAAGACCGGCGAGGTTTCGGAGAAGCTCGGCAGAGGCCGCCATACGACGCGCCACGTCGAGCTGTACTGCCTGCCGGACGGCACCTGCGTGATCGACACGCCGGGCTTTTCCTCCTTTGACACCGAGCAGATGGAGCTGATTCTGAAGGAAAACCTGCAGTATGCGTTTCCGGATTTTGCGCCGTATCTCGGCGCGTGCCGCTATCACGACTGCGCCCATCTGCATGAGCCGGACTGCGCCGTGCTTGCCGCTTTGAAGGAAGGAAGAATCGAGCCGACGCGCCACGCAAGCTATGCCCGCCTCTACGAGAGCGCGAAGGACATCAAGCTCTGGGAGCACAAACAAGCATAATGACCGCCCCCTGCACATAGGGTTGCAGGGGGCGAATTTTTATGTGTAGACGAAATGAACTGATCGGCTCGGCGCTGATGGCATGCGGTGCGGGGCTTCTTCTGTCGCTTTTGTTCACCTCGGAATTTGCGATGGCGCTGATCGGCATCGGCTTTCTGATCGGCGGCCTGTTCTGCACGCGAAGGCACTGATAGTAGACTTTGATAAAATACTTAAAAAAGCATTTTACAGCGCCAATGGCGCGTCGAAGTCTGCATGAGACGGCTTTTCAGCGCGATGCGCTGAAAAGGCGGTGCGCAGCACAGCAAAATTCAATGAAAGATTTTAATTGAATTTCAGTATGAAAAAAGTTGTGCTAAAGTTGTCCATGCGCGCGTATATATTCCGTAGAACGAACAAGGAGTGAGGACAATGGAGCTTGTTTTTCAGGAGCAGAGGCTGGAAATCCTAAACAGAATCCTGTGTGATACGGTCTCGCAGGAGCAGACCGCGGACGTGATTATCCCTGACAGCGTACCGGACGCGGAGCGCGTGGTGGACGCCTTCGGAACACTGCTGATCCGCGCGGAGGAATGCAGCGGCGACAGCGCGGCGGTCTCCGGCACGGTGCAGGCAGGTGCGCTGGTGGTCTGCGAGGACGGGAGCGTGCAGCGGGTCGAGGCGGATATTCCGTTTTCCGTGCGGCGGGACTTTCCGAAGCGGGCAGAGGAATGCTTTATGCAGAGCAATTGCGCCCTGCGCAGTGTGGACGCGAGATTGCTCAATTCCAGAAAGGTGCTGCTCCGTATTTGCGTTTCCTGCACAATCAGCGTCTATGCGCCGCAGCAGTGCACCAGCTATGATATCAGCGAGCCCGCGCCGAATCTGCAGTTGAAGCGCAGCGTGCTTCCGCTTCGGACGCCGGCGCAGTTGGGCGAAAAAAGCTTCGCAATCAACGAGGTGCTGGAGCTGCCGAACGGCAGACAGGAGATCGGTCGGCTGCTGAAATGCCTGTACCGCACGGAAATCGAGGAACAGCGCATGGTCGGCAACAAGGCGGTGTTCAAGGGCGCGCTGACGGTGCATGCGCTCTACGCGGGCGAGGACGACGCGCTCTACACCTACGACTGGAGCGTTCCGTTTTCCCAATATGCGGAGCTGGAGCGGGAAATGGACGAGGGCGACCTGCGCACGGAGCTGACCCTGACAAGCGCGGAGGCGGAGCCGGACAGCCAATTCGGCTCGCGCAGGCTGATCGTCAGCGTGAATCTTCTTGCGCAGTGCACGGTATTCCACATGCAGAACGTCAGCGTGATCGAGGACGCCTTCTGCACCGACGCGGAGCTGGACGCCGCGTTCCGGCCCAACACGAAGGCCGTGTTCGGCGAGACCATCGCCAACCCGGCGCTGACGGTGCTGGACATCGAGCAGTTCGCCCGGGCGGCCCATGCCCACGGCGTGCCGCTGATCATCGACAACACCTTCGCCACGCCGGTGAACTGCCGGCCCTTCGAATGGGGCGCGGACATCGTCACCCACTCCACCACCAAGTACATGGACGGCCACGGCGTGCACGTGGGCGGCGCCATCGTGGACAGCGGAAACTTCGACTGGATGGCCCACGCGGACAAGTTCCCCGGCCTGTGCACCCCGGACGACAGCTATCATGGCATCACCTACGCCAAGAAGTTCGGCAACGG
>CAJOMA010000040.1 GCA_905235655.1 uncultured Oscillospiraceae bacterium
GCGAGCAGGAATATGCCCGCCATGCACGCGAAAGAAAGCTGGAGGCTGACGTTCGCAATCGCCCACGGATTGACCGCAAGCAGGAGCAGCAGCGCAAGCCCCAGAGAGGTCGGCGCGTCGTTCTCCCGACGCACCAGCGGCGCGATCAGCAGGACGCTGTTCATGATGACGGCTCTCGTCACCGACGCGCCGAAGCCGAGCATTGCCGCAAAGAAGATCATCACGGGAATGCTGATCAGCGTGGCAAGCTTCCGCCTCTGGCGGCAGAGCGCCATAAGAATGCCGATCAAAAGCGAGACGTGCATGCCGGACACGGCGACAACATGGGCAATACCCGTCACGGAAAGCGCGTTGCGCGTCTGATAGGACAGCCCGCTGCGGTCGCCGGTAAGGATCGCCTTGGCAAAGCCCGCGCTGTCGGCGGGAAAGATCAGATCCACGCGATCCTTGAGCTCCGCAGCGATCCACGCAGGATAGCACGAAAGCGGCGTTTTTTCCGCCTTTTCGACCTCGAGCGCGCCGCGCTGCAGACCGAGCAGCGAAATATCGTTGGACTGATAGTACAGATTGTTCTCGTCGCCGCTGCCGCGCGATACGTCGATTACGTCCGCCTTGGTGACGACCGTATCGCCGAGCGAAAGCTCCTCCGGCGGGCAGTTCAGATAAAGGATCATCCTGCCGCCGTCCAGCCTCACATGGACGCGGCAGCCGTAGCCGGTTTTCTCCGGCACGGAGCATACCTGCGCGGTGATGTTCCTGTATTTGCCGCAGAGTTCGCGCAGCGGCTCGATCTTGAGGCGCTCATAGCCCCACGACCAGAGCAGCCCGACCGCCGCGCCGAGCGCGGCAATGCGCACGCGCTTGACCGCATCCGTGCTGAACGCCAAAAGAACGAGCATTCCGGCAAGCAGTATGCCTGCCGCGAGGATCGCCCATGCGGGCGGGAGCAGCCAGACATACGCCGCTGCCGCCGCCGCGAAGGAAAAGGAAAAGATCGCCAGCCTGCGCACATCTACGCCCTCCTTTTTTGCATCTTGCATAAAGGGACGGGGCTTTCCCCGTCCCTCAAATCCGAATCAATTAAAGCTGCCGAGCGTCTTGCCGCCAAGCACGTGAAAATGCAGGTGCTTTACCGTCTGTCCGGCATCCTCGCCGCAGTTGGTAACGACGCGGAAGCCGTCTGCGAAGCCGAGCTCCGCCGTCAGCTTCGCGATGACCGCGAAGATATGACCGACCAGCGCGGCGGAGTCATCAGTGATCTCGTTCGCCGCGGCGATATGCTGCTTCGGCACGACCAGAAAATGCTGCGGCGCGAGCGGCTGAATATCGTAGAACGCATAGCACAGCTCGTCCTCATAGACCTTCTTCGAGGGAATCTCCCCCGCAATGATTTTACAGAAAATGCAGTTATCCATCGTAATCTCCTTATTTCGCGTTCGCGCTGACATAGTCGTCGACAATCGCCAGCGCGTCGTCGAGCTTATTGATCTCCTTGCCGCCGCCCATCGCGGAATCGGGCTTGCCGCCGCCGGAGCCGCCGCACGCCGCGCAGACCTCCTTGACAAGCAGACCCGGCGCGCCACGGCTTCCTTGCCGCAGACGGCGAGGATCGTGATCTTCTCGCCCTGTGTGCTCGCCAGAACGGCAACTACGTCGTCCGCGCGGTCGCGGAACTGGTCGCCCATCTTGCGCAGATCGTTCGGCGCAAGATCGTTGCGCAGCGCAGTTAGAACACGCAGACCGTTCACGGTCTTTGCGGAGAACAGCACGCGGTCGATGTCGCCGCCGAGCAGCTTGTCCTTCATGCGGTCGACGTCCTGTTTGAGCTCCTTAATCTCGGTCATAACGCCCTGCGCGCGTGAAATGAGATCCTTCGGCGTGGTCTTGAGCGTCTCCGCCGCCGTCAGAATGGTGCGGCTGAAGCTCTCCATCTGCGCAAGGACGCGCTTGCCGGTGTACGCCTCGATACGGCGCACGCCGGAGGCGACGGAAACCTCGGAGAGAATGCGGAACGGACCGACCTTCGCGGTGTTGTCCAGGTGTGTGCCGCCGCAGAATTCGAGCGAATCGTCGCCCATCTTGACGACGCGAACGGTATCGCCGTATTTTTCACCGAAAAGCGCCGTCGCGCCGAGCTTTTTCGCCTCTTCGATCGGCAGAACGAGGGTCTCGACGTCCGTGCCGTTCAGGACCATATCCATGACCGCGAGATTGATCTTCATCATTTCCTCATCGGTCACGGCGGAGAAATGCGTAAAGTCAAAGCGCAGATGATCCGGCTCGACCAGAGAGCCCGCCTGATGGCAGTGCTCGCCGAGCACGCGGGTCAGCGCCGTCTGCAAAAGGTGCGTCGCCGTATGCGCGCGGCGGATGGCGTTGCGACGGTCGGCGTCGACCGCGGCGGTCAGCGTATCGCCGAGCGCGACCGCGCCCTTGACGACCTTGCCGTAGTGCATATACTTGCCGCCCTTGTTTTTCTGCACGTCGTTCACGAGGAATTCGACGCCGTCCGCGCTCAGCGTGCCGTGGTCAGCGACCTGACCGCCCATTTCCGCGTACATCGGGGTCTGATCCAGCACAATGATCGCGTCCATGCCCTCGGAAACGGAGCCGCACAGCTCCTCGTTGGAGATGATCGCGACGACCTTGCCGTCCGCGCTCAGCGTCTCGTAGCCGACGAACCTGCTCTCCGGCACTTCCTTGCCGAACTCGATGCCTGCCCAGCCGAGATCGCCCAGCGCCTTGCGAGCCTCTCTGGCGCGCTGCTTCTGCTCCTGCATCTGCTTGGCAAACGCTTCCTCGTCGACGCGCATGCCGACCTCTGCGACCATCTCGCTCGTCAGGTCGATCGGGAAGCCGTAGGTGTCGTAGAGCTTGAAGGCGTCCTCGCCGGAGAAGACCGTCTCGCCCTTCGCCTTGTGTCCCTCGAGCATTTCGGCGAAGATTTTCATACCGCCGTCGATTGTTTTGCAGAAGTTTTCCTCCTCGGTCTTGATGACGCGGGTGATATACGCCTGCTTCTCCCGCAGTTCGGGATACTGGCACTCATTTTCGTGTACGACCGTGTCCACGACTTTAAACAGGAAGGGCTTGTTCACGCCCAGCAGCTTGCCATGACGCGCGGCGCGGCGCAAAAGACGGCGCAGGACGTAGCCTCTTCCTTCGTTGGAGGGCAGAACGCCGTCGCAGATCAGGAAAGTCGCGGCGCGGATGTGGTCGGTGATGACGCGCAGAGACACGTCCATCTTATGGCTCTTGCCGTAGGACGCGCCGGTCAGCTCCGTGACCTTGTTCGTGATGTTCATGACGGTGTCGATATCGAACAGGGAGTCGACGTCCTGGCAGACGACCGCCAGACGCTCCAGACCCATGCCGGTGTCGATATTCTTCTGCTTGAGCTCGGTGTAGTTGCCCTTGCCGTCGTTGTCAAACTGGGAGAAGACGTTGTTCCAGACCTCCATATAGCGGTCGCAGTCGCAGCCGACCGTGCAGTCCGGCTTGCCGCAGCCGTACTTCTCGCCGCGGTCGTAGTAGACCTCGGAGCAGGGACCGCACGGACCGGAGCCGTGCTCCCAGAAGTTGTCCTCCTTGCCGAAGCGGAAAATGCGGTCGGCTGGAATGCCGATCTCCTTGTTCCAGATTTCGAACGCCTGCTCGTCATCCTGATAGATGGACGGATACAGGCGATCCTTCTCCAGTCCGCACACCTCGGTCAGAAATTCCCAGCACCAGCGCAGCGCTTCGGACTTAAAATAGTCGCCGAAGGAGAAGTTGCCGAGCACAAAATAGGTGCCGTGGCGGGCAGTCTTGCCGATGTTGTCGATGTCGCCCGTGCGGATGCACTTCTGGCAGGTGCAGACGCGGTGACGGGGCGGCTCCTCCTCGCCGGTGAAGTAGGGCTTCATCGGCGTCATGCCCGCGTTGATGAGCAGGATGGACTTGTCGTGCTGGGGAACCAGCGGGAAGCTGGGAAGACGCAGGTGTCCCTTGCTCTCAAAGAAGGACAGGAACATCTCGCGCAGTTCGTTTACGCCGTATTTTTTCGTTGCCATGGATTTTTCCTCCGGATAAAAAATATACCCCGCCCCGAGGTTAGGGGCGAGGTCAGTCGCGGTACCACCCTAATTGTTGCAAAGCAACGTCTTAGTCATCCGATAACGCGGATGAGGCGTCCTGCTCGTCGCAGGCGGCTCGGAAGTGGCGGTCTGTGATTCCGGCGATGGGGCTTGCACCGATCCCCCACTCGCTGCCACCTTTCGCACAGATTGGCTTCCTCAACGCATATTTCACATTATACGCTGTCATTTTAGCAGGAAACACGCGGCTTGTCAACCATAAATTCCGACGGTCAGCGCAAGTCTTCCCCTGCGCGTTTCGCCGTTAATCTGTATGATTCTCCCCTTGCCGCAGCCGCGCACGGACAGCTCGTCCCCCTCTTTCACGGCATGATCCGGCTTGAGACAGGTCAGGCTGTTGATCGCGGCTTTGCCCGCGCGGATCGCGTCACACGCGCTGCCGCGGCTCAGGCGGAAGGCGGCGGCGATCACGCCGTCGAGGCGCAGAGACGACACCGTGACGCGAAGCTCTTTCATCTTCTGCGGCGCTTTCCTCGCCTCGCCGAGCGCGATCGGCTCCAGATGCAGATGCTGCCGTCCCGCCCCGGTCAGATTGTCAAGCAGGTAGCGTTCCAGCTCGGCAAGAACAAACATATCGCAGGACGTTTCGTGCAGGCAGATATCCCCGACCGCGTCGCGGCGAATCCCCGCGCCCATGAGCGCGCCTAAAACGTCGCGGTGCGTCAGCGCGTTTGCCTCGTAGAACGTCGCGCGAATGCAGGCGATCGGGCCGTCTGCAAAATAGGCCTCTTCCTCAATATAGTCCGGCAGCCAGTAGGCAACCTTGCGCTCTGCCGCGGCGATCCCGCCGAAAAAGCGGCATTCCGGCAGCAGCAGTCTGACCAGCGCCTGCTCCCGCTGCGATAAAAACGCGGTCGCCGCAGGCGTCTGCCGCTGCATGGCGCGCTCAATACGGTCGTACACCCGTACCAGAAGCATCCGTTCCTCTTCCCCTTCCGCAATCGCGGCGATCTGTCTGTTTCGTTCCATACGTTACCTCAAAAACACCCCTGCCCGAACAGGCAGGGGTGCATCGTTTCGTTCAGGAGAGCGGCTCCTTGATTACATTACGCTCTTCCACGGAGTCCTCCATCATGTCCTTTGCAAAGCCGTTTGCATAGTCGAAGATCATGTCCTCATAGCGGAAGCGGAAGCCGAGCTTATCCTGCACCTTCCCGAAAATCGCCTTTACGGGATCGGAGTCGTCTGCGACCTCGGGCTCTTCCTCGGCGCTTTCGTCCTCGAGCAGATACGGCTCAAAGAAGCCGCGGACATACTTCTTCGCTGCAAAGAAGCCGATCAGCAAAACAATTGCCAGCACGGCGACCTTGATCCAGACCGTCCACCAATAGCGGCGCATCCTGCTCCCTCCTTTCAGGCATTTGACGCGGCAGCGTCAGAAAAGTTCCGAAATTATTTTGCGGCCTTATCCTGTGCAATCAGCAGCTTCAGCGCCTCGACGCCGACGCGGACGGCGGCGGAGGTGTCCTCGCTCATCTTCTGATCCAGACCTGCAGCCTCGCGTTCCTGATTCCAGATGACGTGGAAGCAGGAGCCGCAGCGGCACTTCAAAGCGTCTGCAACGACGAACAGCGCGGCGGATTCCATCTCGCTGGCAAGCACGCCGAGACGCTTCCATGCTTCCCACTTCTGCAGGAGCTCATAGGAGACCGGCATCTTCGCGGGGCTGTGCTGACCGTAGAAGGCGTCCTTGCACTGCACGACGCCGACGTGGGTTTTTTTGCCCATTGCCAGCGATGCCTGACGCAGCGCGATGGCAACGTCCAGATTGGAAACGGCCGGATACTCGATCGGCGCATACTCCATGGAGGTATGCTCGAAGCGGATTGCGCCCGTTGCGACGACGATATCGCCGGACTGGACGTCCAGATTGATGCCGCCGCAGGTGCCGACACGAATAAAGGTATCCGCGCCGATGTTGTGCAGCTCTTCCATCGCGATCGAAGCGGACGGGCCGCCGATGCCGGTGGAGCAGACGCTGACCTTTTCGCCGAGCAGGGTGCCGGTATAGATATTATACTCGCGGTTTTGTGCAACATGCACGGGGTTATCAAAGAGTTTCGCTATCGATTCGCAGCGGCCTGGATCACCGGGCAGGATGCAGTAACGACCGACATCGCCCTCAACGCAGTGGATATGGAACTGTTTTTCGAGCTTTTGCATGATATGACACTCCTTAATTCATAGTTTGGTATGTTAATTATAGCGCATACTGCCGAAAATAGCAAGTAGAATCGTTAAAACAGCGTGATTTGGCTCGTATCGGGCAGATCGCCGAACGCGCCCGCCGCTTTCAGGTTTTCAATATGGGTCTTGGAAACCTTCGGACAGGCGGCGGCAAATTCCTCAATCGAGATGAAATGCTTGCCCTCTCTGCCCGCGACGATGTCCTTTGCCGCCGTATCGCCCAGTCCGGACACCGCCACAAAGGGCGGCAGAAGCTTTCCGTCCTTGATCACAAACTTGATCGCGTCGGATTCGTAAAGATCCATGTTCGCAAAGTCGAAACCGCGCAGATAGAATTCGTAGCAGACCTCCAGCGTCGTCAGCAGGTCGTCGTCCTTCGCCGTGTGATCCGGGTTGGAGGAGATCGCCTTGATATGCGCCTTGACCGTGTCGATACCGTGGGTCATCATGACCGCGTCGAAGGAGTCCTTCTGACTGCGGCGGTAGAAATAGGCGGCATAATACGCCAGCGGGTGGTGCACCTTGAACCACGCGATGCGAAACGCCATCATCACATAAGCGGCCGCGTGCGCCTTCGGGAAGAGATACTGAATCTTCTTGCACGAGCCGATGTACCATTCCGGCACGCCCGCAGCGATCATCTCCTCCTCCGCGCCGGACGGCAGACCTCTCCCCTTTCGGACGGACTCCATGATTTTGAACGCGCGCTTTTCCGGCATGCCGCATTTGATCAGATAGAGCATGATGTCGTCGCGGCAGCCGATCGCCTGACCGACCGTCGCTGTGCCGCTCAGGATCAGCTCCTTCGCGTTGCCGAGCCACACGTCCGTGCCGTGGGAAAAGCCGGACAGACGGATCAGCGTGTCGAACTGGGTCGGCATGGTATCCATCAGCATGCCGCGGGTGAAGCTGGTGCCGAACTCCGGGATACCGACCGAGCCGACCTTCGACAAAATCGGATCGTTCTCGTAGCCGAGAATTTTGCTCGAGGTAAAGATCGACATGGTGTCCTTGTCGTCGAGCGGAATCTCCTGCGCGTTCACATGCGTGATGTCCTCCATCATGCGGATCATCGTCGGGTCGTCGTGCCCGAGCATGTCGAGCTTCAGGAGGTTTTCCTCCATGGAGTGATATTCAAAATGGGTCGTGATGATGTCCGTGTGGATATCGTCCGCAGGGTGCTGCACGGGGCAGAAATCCCAGATTTCGTTCTCCTGCGGGATGACGACCAGACCGCCGGGGTGCTGACCCGTCGTGCGGCGCACGTCGACGCAGCCGGCAGCCAAGCGGTTTGCCTCCGCCCGGTTGACGGTGAGATTGCGCTCGTCCAGATAGTGCTTGACGTAGCCGAACGCCGTCTTTTCGGCGACCGTGCCGATCGTGCCGGCGCGGAAGACGTGGCTCGCGCCGAACATGCTCACGCAGTAGGCGTGCGCTCTGGACTGGTACTCGCCGGAGAAGTTCAGGTCGATGTCCGGCACCTTGTCGCCGCCGAAGCCGAGGAAGGTTTCGAACGGGATGTTGAAGCCGTCTTTTTCCAGTTTTTCACCGCAGTCCGGACACACGGCGTCCGGCAGGTCCGCGCCGCAGTTGATCCCGTCCGGCACCTCAAAGGTGCAGTATTTGCACTTCGGACAGCGGTAATGCGGCGGCAGGGAGTTGACCTCGGTGATGCCGGACAGGAACGCGACCAGCGAAGAACCGACCGAGCCTCTCGAACCGACCAGATAGCCGTTCTCCAGTGAGTTCTGCACCAGCTTCTGCGCCGACATGTAGATCACGTCATAGTGGCAGGTGATGATATCGTTGAGCTCCGTTTCCACGCGCTTGGTGATAATCTCGGGCGGATTCTCGCCGTAGAGACGGCGCAGCTTGCCGTAGACAAGCGATTTCAGGTCTTCCACGGAGTTTTCAATCTTCGGGGCGAACAGATTGTGCGGCACGGGGCGGACGGTATCGCACATGTCCGCGATCAAATTCGGGTTGGTTACGACCACCTCAAACGCCTTTTCCGCGCCGAGGTAGGAAAATTCCTCGAGCATTTCATCCGTCGTGCGGAAATAGAGCGGATTCGGACGGTCGCAGTCCTTGTAATCCTTGCTTGCCAGCAGGATACGGCGGTAGATTTCGTCCTCCGGCTCGAGGAAATGCACGTCGCCCGTCGCGCAGACCGGCTTGCCCAGCTCCTCACCGAGCTGCACGATCGTGCGGTTAAAGTCGCGCAGCTCCTCCTCGCTCTCCGCCGTGCCGTCCTCCAGCATGAACCGGTTGTTGCTGAGCGGCTGGATCTCAAGGAAATCATAGAACGACGCGATGCGCTTGAGCTCGTCCCGGCTCTTATGCGCGACGACCGCCTGGAACAGCTCGCCCGCCTCGCACGCCGAGCCGATGATCAAGCCCTCGCGGTAGCGCAGAAGCTCCGATTTCGGCATGCGCGGATTGCGCTTGAAATACTTCAAATGCGCGTCGGAAACGATGTGGTACAGATTGCGCAGACCCATCTGATTCTTCGCAAAGACGATGATATGGCGGGTGCGGCGGTCGGCGATGCGGCTGCCGGCGCGCAGCTTTTCCATCTCCGCGTTGACGCTCTGAATATCTGCAACGCCGCTTTCCGCCATCGTTTTGGCAAGGCGGAGGTAGATCAGTCCGCACGTCAGCGCGTCGTCCGACGCCCTGTGGTGATTGAACTCCGGCAGGCTCAGCGCGTCCGCGATAATATTCAGCTTGTGTTTATTCAAATGCGGAAGAAGGTTCTGCGCGAGGATCAGGGTGTCGATATAGGTCGGCGCGAACGGAATGCTCAGCCGCTCGCAGGCGACCTTCAGGAAGCCGACGTCGAAGTCCGCGTTGTGCGCGACGAGCGGGCGGTCGCCGCAAAAGCGCAGGAAGTCCGGCAGCGCTGCGGCAATATCCGGCGCGCCGCGCAGCATTTCGTCAGTAATGCCCGTCAGCTCGATCGTCTTCGGATCGAGCTTCCGCTTCGGGTCGACGAAGGTGCAGAAGGTTTCCACCGCCTCCCCATCGCGGATCAAGACCGCGCCGATCTCCGTGATCGTATCGTGAACGGACGAAAGTCCGGTCGTTTCGAGGTCAAAGGCGATGAATTCGCCCGAAAGCGGCATGTTCTGCCCGCCGTGTACGGCGATGCGGTCGTCCACGTCGTTGACGTAGTAGCCCTCGCAGCCGTAAAGGATCTTGATATCCAGCGGCGCCTTTCCCTTCGGGGTAAGGGCATGCAGGGCGGTCGGGAAGGCGGATACTACGCCGTGGTCGGTAATGGCGATCGCCTTATGTCCCCACCGCGCCGCAGTCGCGACGGCTTCCTCCGTCTTTGTCAGCGCGTCCATCAGGGACATCGTCGTATGCAGGTGCAGCTCCACGCGCTTGTGCTCAGCGGTATCCTCGCGCTTCGGCGTCTCAAGCCGCATAATGGCAGCGGGCAGGATGACGATTTCCTTGCTGTGGGTGTCGAATTCGATCTTGCCCTGTACGCGTACCCACATGCCGGGCGCTTTCACGCGCTCTGCGATCGGCTTGCCGGAATCGCCCTTGAAAAAGCCGCCGACGTGGACGGAGCTTGTAAAGTCTGTCAGATCGAACCCGATGATCGTCGCGTAGCCGTTTTTGTAGTCGCGGTGCTCCACGGCAAAGATTTTCCCCTCGACGATCACCTGCTCGCCCAGCCGATCCATTGAAATCCGGCCGATTGGACTGGACCTGCCCTTGATCGGCTTTCCGTAGATCATGCCGTTGTCTTCTTTTTTCTTCTCCGCCGCGCCGAAGACCGGCTGCGGGATATTCTGCATGGCCTCGCGGCGCATTAGCTCAGTCTGCGCGAAGAGCTCGTCGCCCTCCTTCTCGCTGCCGCAGACCGCCGTGATCTTCGTCTGTACGCCGAACCGCTCTGCGAGGAAACGCTCCGCGAGCGGAAGATACGGCGCAATGCCGTCCTTGCCGTTGGCGCGCAGGTAGAGCGTGCTCTCGCCTTCGCCAAGCTCCCACCGGCAGCCTGCCAGCGAAGCGGCGGCGGGAGAATATGCGCCGATCAAAATGCGGCTTAAGTCCGCCGGATCGCAGGAGGACAGCAGCGCTGCGGGGTATTGCGGCAGGAGCGCCGCGCTGCGAAAGCCGTACAGCTCGCACAGGGCTGCGCCGACCGTCTCCAGCGTCTGCTCCGGGCAGTAGGTCTGCATGGACAGCCGCAGTTCGATGGTTTTCGCCTCGCGGTCGATCTCGGCATGGCAAACCGCCGCCTGCTCCAAGACAGCACGCAGCGGTTCGTCCGGCTGATATTCATAAAACATTTCCAAAAACGGGAATGCAGTTGCCATTTTTTACTCCTAAAGCTTGTCTATGTATCGTAACAGTGCGGGAAGCAGCTCGTCATACGGTAGCTTCTCCTTGCGCTCACCCTTGACGAAAATGACGCCGCAGCCGTCGCCGCCCGCGATGCCGATATCCGCCTCTCTCGCCTCGCCCGGGCCGTTGACGATGCAGCCCATGACCGCGACGGTCAGATTTTTTTCGCAATCGCGCAGGGCTGCTTCTACTTGATTTGCCAGACCGATCAGGTCGATCTTTGTTCTGCCGCAGGTCGGGCAGGAGATCAGATTCACGCCGCCTCTGCGAAGTCCTGCTGCCTTCAGGATCGCCTTCGCCGCCTCGACCTCCCGCACGGGATCGGCGGTCAGCGACACGCGGATCGTATCGCCGATGCCCATGCACAGAAGTCCGCCGATGCCCATGGCGGACTTGATTGTTCCCATGTACTCCGTGCCCGTCTCGGTCACGCCGACGTGCAGCGGATAGTCCGACTGCTCGTGCATGAGCGTGTAGGCGCGCATCATCAGCGGCACGTTGCTCGATTTCATCGAAACGCAGGTGTCATAAAAGCCGTACTTTTCCAGCAGCGCGATATGGGAAAACGCGCTCTCCACCAGCGCCTCCGGCGTCGGATGACCGTACTTTTCCAGCAGCGCCTTGTCCAGCGAGCCGCCGTTCACGCCGATGCGGATGGGGATACGGTGCGCTCTGCAGCAGTCCACCACCGCCTTGACGCGGTCCTCCGAGCCGATGTTGCCCGGATTGATGCGGATTTTCGACGCGCCGCCCTCCGCGGCTAAGATCGCGAGGCGGTAGTCAAAGTGGATATCCGCAACCAGCGGCAGCGGCGACTTCTGCGCGATCTTGGCAAATGCTGCGGCCGCCTCCTCATCCGGCACGGACAGGCGCACGATCTCGCAGCCCGCGTTTTTCAGCGCGGCGATCTGCGCGAGGCAGCCTTCGATATCCGTATTGGGTTTATTCAGCATGGACTGGATGGAAACCGGCGCGCCGCCGCCGATCTTCACGCCGCCGACGGAAATCTGTCTTGTCATCTCAGCCTCCGATCATCTGGAACACGTCCTTGAACGTGATGAACGCCATGAAAGCAAGCAGCAGAACCATGAAGCCCGCGTGCAGATAGCCTTCGTATTTCGGGTTGACCTTGCGGCGGGTGATCTTCTCAATCGCCGCCGTCACGAGCAGGCAGACGATACGCCCGCCGTCCAGCGCGGGGATCGGCAGCAGGTTCATCACCGCAAGGTTGATCGCGATAAAGGCGAAGAGATAGAACACGTTCTCGACGCCGATGCCGACCGTCGCAGAGTGCGTGCCCTGCTCGGCAACGGTGGTAATAATGCCGACCGGACCGGACATATCCCTGATTCCGGCTCTTCCGGTGAACAGGTCGGAAAGTCCAAGCCGCACCAACCGCACAAAATCCATGCTCTGATTCCATGTGTAGGCAAGGACGCTGCCGATCGTTTTTTCCTGACTCCCGATCAAAAAACCGTACTTTAAGTCGCCGTTTTCATCAAGCTGATCCCGCTGCATCGGCACGTCGGTCAGCTCGAGCTTCTCGCCGTTCCGAAGCACGGTGATATCGTGCTTTCCGTCCGTATCGCGGTCTAAGAGCATGGTGATATCTGCCTGCGTATAAACACGCTCGCCGTCGATGGAAGCAAACTCGTCGCCGACCTGCAGCACGCTCTCAAAGGGTCTGCCCGGATGGATACCCGCCACGGTTTTGCCGGGAATCACGTCCCACGCGAAGGTAAATAGCAGCGCGACGATCAGAAGCCCCGTCAGGAAATTCATCGTCGAGCCTGCCGCAAGGATGATCAGCCGCTTCCACACCTTCGCGTTGGTAAAGGCGCGGGGATTGTCGCTGTCGCCGTCCTCGCCCTCCATGGCGCAGTAGCCGCCGATGGGGACGCAGCGCAGGGCGTAGAGGGTCTCCCCTTTCTGCTTTTTCCAGATCGCGGGACCCATGAACAGAGAGAATTCGTTGACCTGCACGCCGGACAGCTTCGCCGTGAAGAAATGCCCGAATTCATGAACAAGGATCAGAATACCAAAGAGCAGAACCGCGAGAATAATATAGAAAACGATCAATTTCGGCACCTCAAATCAGATGATTTACAGCCTCCCGCGCGGCGCGATCCGCTTCGAGAATCTCCGCAAGGTCGGGATGTTCGGTATGGGGAACGGTATCCATCGCGCGGCGCACAAGGCGCGCAATGTCGTAGAAACCGATCTCGTCATTCAAAAACTTTG
Source organism: uncultured Oscillospiraceae bacterium (assembly GCA_905235655.1). Classification (GTDB taxonomy): domain Bacteria; phylum Bacillota; class Clostridia; order Oscillospirales; family Oscillospiraceae; genus JAZOXB01. The sequence goes on from CAJOMA010000040.1 coordinate 12,927, forward strand.
CCACCGCCGCCTCGTTCGCGCCGTTCATCACGGCGCAGGCGCTGCCCGCGCGCGCGGCGGCCTCCTTCGCCAAAGCAAGGCACGGGAATGCTTCCTCGTCCGGCGCGGCAAAGCTCAGTTCGCCGCAGGACAGCAGATCGAGCGGCGGGGCGGGATTCTCCGCGCGGTACGGATAGGTCAGCGCAAGGCGGATCGGGATTCGCATATCCGGCACGCCGAGCTGCGCCATCACGGCGCCGTCGCGGTATTCGACAAGGGAATGGACGATGCTCTGCCGATGGATGACAACGTCTACCTTGGAAAGCGGCAGATCGTACAGGCGCATCGCCTCGATGACCTCCAGACCCTTATTCATCAGTGTAGCACAGTCAATGGTGATTTTATTCCCCATCTTCCAGTTCGGATGCTTCAAAGCGTCCGCTTTCGTGACATTTTTCAATTCTTCGGGCGATTTGCCGAAGAACGGGCCGCCCGAGCAGGTCAGGATCAGCCGGCGAATCTCGCTTCTGTCTCTGCTTCCCATGAGGCATTGGAAGATCGCGGAATGCTCCGAATCGACGGGGATGATCTCCGCGCCGTATTCTCGCGCCTGCGCCATGACAAGCTCGCCGGCGCAGACCAGCGTTTCCTTGTTGGCAAGGGCGATGCGCTTCTTTTTGCGGATCGCC
>CAJOMA010000041.1 GCA_905235655.1 uncultured Oscillospiraceae bacterium
GCCTATAACCATTTCCCCATGCGTCCTCTCAACTGGAGGTCTCCCAAATCTGTCCTTTTTTCTTTCCCAAAAGTGTAACACATCATTGACAAACCTACATATTTTATATTTCTTTAAAATTTTCCGCAAGCTGATCCAAGCTGACGCCGTAAGCCCTTGCCAGCTTGATAAAGCTGTGAAGCGGTATTTCCCGGACGCCGCGCTCATATTCGGAATAGTACTGCTGCGTCGTCCCGATCAACTCCGCGACTTCCCGCTGCGAGAGGTCCTTGTCTTCCCGGTAATCCCGCAATCTCGGATACAGATACATTTTCTCACGCTCCCATGACGGAGCAAATATAGCATACACGAGATGTCATGTATTGACATTACATGATATCTCGTGTATAATTATTTATATGGTTTTTTCATTTTTTGTGTTGCAGAACGCTTGGTTATATTCTCTTATATAGATATAAGCCTATATATGCGTAAAAGATGTCGGCAGGATTGACTCCCTTTCGGTTTTGAAGCTGCCGGAAAACTCGGTATACGGGGTGCTGCTAAGGACGCCCTTGTTATACAGGTCGTAAGACCATTCTCCTTAAGCCCGAAAGGGCGGCCGACCGGCCGCTTGGGGATGCGACCTTGCGTCCGGTCGGTTTTTTTCAAATTTCCGCCAACTTGCAGGAGGTGAGCTTCCGTGAAAATCAGAGAAGGCTTTCAGCGCGTAAAAATCGACGGCGCAGAATGCGTCGTGCCGGTCGGAAGGCGCCGCATGGATTTTGACGGGATGATCACCCTGAATGAAAGCGGCGCGCTGATCTGGAAATGCCTTGAAAAAGGCATGGACGCGGAAGACATCGCGGAGGCGATCCTCGAAGAATACGACGCCGATCGGAACACAGCCGTTGACTGCGTCGAGGTCTTTCTCGAAAAGCTGCGAAAAATCGGCTGCGTGGAAGACTAAAAAAAGCGTGCAGCTCCGTTGGAGCCGCACGCTTTTAAATTTGTTCAATTACAGCTTGGAAGTTGCAACCTTGACGCCGGGGCCCATGGTGGAGGCGACGACGCAGGAGCGGATATACTGACCCTTCGCGGCGGCGGGCTTCGCCTTGATAACGGCAGCCAGCAGCGCGTTCATGTTCTCGGTCAGCTTCTCAGCGCCGAAGGAAACCTTGCCGATCGGGCAGTGGATGATGTTGGTCTTGTCGAGACGGTACTCGATCTTACCGGCTTTGATCTCTTTGACGGCGGCGGCGACGTTCGGGGTCACGGTGCCGGCCTTGGGAGAAGGCATCAGGCCCTTCGGGCCGAGAACCTTACCGAGACGGCCGACGATGCCCATCATGTCGGGGGCAGCGACGACGACGTCAAAGTCGAACCAGTTTTCCTTGGTGATTTTCTCAACGAGCTCCATGCCGCCGACATAGTCTGCACCGGCTGCGGTCGCTTCGTCAACCTTTGCGTCCTTCGCAAAAACGAGGACCTTGCGGGTCTTGCCGGTGCCGTTCGGAAGAACGATGGCGCCGCGGACCTGCTGATCGGCGTGGCGGGAGTCAACGCCGAGCTTGATGTGGATTTCGACGGTCTCGTCGAACTTTGCCGGAGCGGTCTTGACAACCAGGTCAAGGGCGTCGGCTACTTCATACTGCACGGAGCGGTCGATCTGCTTCGCGCTGTCCTTATATTTCTTACCTCTAAACAATGTTTTATCCTCCTTAAAGTGGTAAATGCGGAAATGTTCCTCCCACATATTGAGGCGAATCGCCTCGGCAGCTTAATTAGTCAACAACAGTGATGCCCATGGAGCGGCAGGTGCCTGCAACCATGCTCATGGCAGCTTCGATCGTAGAAGCGGTGAGGTCCGGCATCTTTCTCTCGGCGATCTCGCGCACCTGCGCCTTGGTGATCGTGCCGACCTTGTCCTTGTTGGGGACGCCGGATCCCTTTTCCTGACCGATGGTCTTCAGAATGAGGGTCGGGGTCGGGGGGGTCTTGGTGATGAAGGAGAAGCTGCGGTCGGAATAGACAGTGATCACAACGGGGATCTTGAAACCAGCCTGATCCTTGGTGCGGTCATTGAATTCCTTGATGAACTGTGCGATGTTGACGCCGTGCTGGCCGAGAGCCGGGCCGACAGGGGGCGAAGCGGTCGCCTTGGCGGCCGGAATCTGAAGTTTGATATAACCAGTAACTTTCTGTGCCATGATAAGCACCTCCAAATAAAAATGTGGTGATACGCTTTCGCGTATTTTTGGCGGGGACAGTCCCCTCCCACGTTAGTGACCGAATGTGCAGTTATTCGGAGACAACCTCCACCTGATCGAGCTCCAGCTCAACCGGTGTTTCGCGACCGAACATGGAAACGGTCAGGCGAACTTTGTTCTTCTCGATGTCGAGCATATCGACGACGCCGTTAAAGCCGTTCAGCGCGCCGTCCACAATCGTGACGGTATCGCCGACGTCGTAGCCGACAACGATCTCGCGCTTTTCTACGCCGAGCTTGTAGGTTTCGTCCTCCGTCAGAGGCGTCGCCTTCTCGCTGCCCGAGGTAATAAAGCCCGTGACACCGCGGACGTTTCGGATAATGTACCAGGCTTCGTCCGTCATCACCATCTTTACCAGCACATAGCCGGGGAAGAGCTTGCGGTCATAGGTCTTCGGACCGTTATCGGTGATTTCCGTGACGGTTTCCATCGGGATGGAGACCTGATAAATCTTGATTTTTTCGTCCTGCTGTCTGGCTTCCACCGTTTTTTCGATGGTCGCCTTTACGGTGTTTTCATAACCGGAATAGGTATGCACAACATACCATTTTGCTTCTTCTGCCATACCGAATCAGAGGAACAGATCCTTCAGGAGGGCAACTCCCTTGCCTGCGAGGAAGTCGAACAGGCAAACGATGATGCCGACGACCAGAACGGACGCCAGAACGATCAGCGTGTTATTGAACAGCTGCTTGCCATCGGGCCAAACGACCTTCTTCAGCTCGCTCTTCATTTCGCGGAACCACTTGGCGATCTTACGGCCGGTACGGACGAAGAAATTCGGCTTCTTGTTAGCTTCTGCCATCTTTTTTCTTCCTTTCCTTACTTCGTTTCGGTATGAACGGTATGCTTTCTGCAGAACCTGCAATACTTCTTCATTTCCAGGCGGTCAGGGTCGTTCTTCTTGTTTTTCATGGTGTTGTAGTTTCTCTGCTTGCACTCGTTGCAGCGAAGGGTGATTTTTACTCGCATTTCGGCACCTCCTTAATTTTGCCTCCCTGTATGTCCGCGGCTATCGAAAATTTAGCTGACGCCGAAACTACAGGGCGTCATCCGCGGGTGAAAATGGGCGCAAAAAGAAAACCCAATTTTCGCAGGTAGAGACATTTTAACACACGAAGTCTACCAGGTCAAGCATTTTTTCTTGTTTTTTCAGTCTTTTTTGCAAAAGGGAGTGAGCTGTTCGCTCACTCCCTTTTGCAGGCTTTCCTGCAATTTTCACAGTCGCCGCCGCAGGTCTTGCCCTTATGCCGGATGAGGTAGATCACCGTGGCGATCAGCCACAGGGCGACGGCGCACAGCAGGACGATTTCCAGCCAGCCCATGTCAGAACACCAGCACTGCGACCTGATAGATCAGCGCGGCGAAGACCCACGCGACGACGCACTGGAACACAGCGACGACCGCGCCGCGCCATCTGCCGCCGAGCTCTCTGCCGATCGCGGCGGTCGCGGCGACGCAGGGCGTATAGAGCAGGGTAAAGGTCAGGAAGCTGACCGCGGAGGCGACGGAAAACAGCGACGCCAGTCCGACGGAGAGGTTTTCCATGCCCGTTCCGGTCAGGATGCCGAGGGTGCTGACGACGGCCTCCTTCGCCGTGAAGCCGGTCACAAGGGCGGTCGTGATCCGCCAGTCGCCGAAGCCGAGCGGTCGGAAGATCGGCGTCAGTACCTTGCCGACCCACGCAAGCAGGCTGTTCGCGCTGTCCTCTATGAAATTGAGGTGCGTGTCGAACGACTGCAGGAACCAGATCACCAGCGTTGCAATAAAAATAATGGTAAAGGCGCGCTGCAGGAAGTCCCTCGCCTTGTCCCACAGCAGCATGGCGACGCTCTTGACGGACGGCATGCGGTAGTTCGGAAGCTCCATGACGAACGGCACGGGCTTGCCGCGGAAGAGGGTCTTCTTGAACAGCAGGGAGACCAGAATGCCGACGAGCATGCCGCCGAAGTACAGAAGCCCCATCACCAGCGCGGTGTAATTCGGGAAGAATGCAGCAGAAAACACCGCGTAGATCGGGATTTTTGCCGAGCAGCTCATAAAGGGGGTCAGCAGGATCGTTAGCCTGCGGTCGCGCGACGACGGCAGCGTCCTCGTCGCCATGACCGCCGGAACGGTGCAGCCGAAGCCGATCAGCATCGGCACAAAGCTGCGTCCGGACAGGCCGATCTTACGCAGCAGCTTATCCATCACAAACGCGACGCGCGCCATGTAGCCCGTGTCCTCCAAGATGGACAGGAAGAAGAACATAACGACGATGATCGGCAGGAAGCTGACCACGCTGCCGACGCCGGCAAAAATGCCGTCGATGATCAGACTGTGCACGACGGGGTTCATCCCGTAGGACTTCAGCCCGCTGTCCACGACGACCGAGAGCCGATCGATGCCTGCGGCAAGCGCGTCCTGCAAAAACGCGCCGATCACGTCGAAGGTCAGCCAGAAGATCAGCAGCATAATGCCGATGAAGATCGGCAGCGCCGCGTATTTGTTCGTCAGCACGCGGTCGATGGCGACGGAGCGGAGGTGTTCCCTGCTCTGCTTTGCCTTGACGACCGTTTTCGCGCAAAGTCTTTCGATGTAGTCGTAGCGCATGGAGGCGATCGCGGCGTTGCGGTCCAGACCGCCCTCGTCCTCCATCTGCACAATGCTGTGCTCTAACAGCTCCATTTCATTTTGGTCAATGATCATGCGCTCGATGATGTCGGTATCGCCCTCGATCATCTTCGTCGCGGCAAATCGCCTTGCGATTCCCGCGTTGCGCGCGTGGTCTTCGATCTGGTGGGAGACGGCGTGGATACAGCGGTGTACCGGTCCGTCATCGCAGAAGTCCGCGCGCAGAGGGCGGCGCTTCGCCTTCGCAGTCTGCACGGCGAGCTCGATCAGCTCCGTAATACCCTCGTTTTTCGCCGCGGAGATCGGCACCACGGGAATGCCCAGCTCTGCGGACATTTTATTGACGTCGATCGTGCCGCCGTTGCCGCGCACCTCGTCCATCATGTTCAGCGCGAGCACCATCGGGATATCCATCTCCAAAAGCTGGAGGGTCAGGTAGAGATTGCGCTCAATATTCGTCGCGTCGACGATATTGATGATCCCGTCCGGATGGCGGTCGAGCAGGAAGTCGCGCGTAACGACCTCCTCGCTCGAATAGGGGCGCAGGGAATAGATGCCCGGCAGATCCGCCACCGTGCAGTCCTTCGCGCCGCGCATCTGGCCGATCTTGCTGTCCACCGTCACGCCGGGGAAATTGCCGACGTGCTGATTCGCGCCGGTCAGTTGGTTGAATAAGGTCGTCTTTCCGCAATTCTGATTGCCGACCAAGGCGAACATCATGTTGCGCTCACCTCCGGCAGAATCTCTATTTTTGCCGCGTCCTCCAGCCGGAGCGTCAGCTCGTAGCCGCGCAGACGGATCTCCATGGGGTCTCCCATCGGGGCGATCTTCTGCACCGTCACCTTCGTGTTCGGGATCAGCCCCATATCCAGCAGTCGGCAGCGCAGTACGCCTTCCCCGCCGACCGCGGTGATCAGTCCGCTTTTTCCAACCGCCAGTTCCTTCAGCGTCATCTCTCATCCTCCGAACTTGTCTGTTTTTCTGCGTAAATGATAGCACAAGGACGTAATTGAATCAAGCGGGCGATGAAAAAAACTTGTAATTATGCCGCGATACCGTTATAATGTGGATAATCAACAGATGGAGCGTATTACATGAGAGTACTTGCCATTGATTACGGCGACGCGCGCACCGGCATCGCGATCTCCGACGCGAGCGGAACGATCATCGGGCAGACCGCCGTGATCCACAGCTACAACGCAAAAAAGACCGCCGCCGAGATTGCGCGCTTCGTAAAGGAAAGCGGTGCGGAGCGGCTCGTGATGGGCTTCCCGCGCAACATGGACGGCAGCGAAGGACCGAGAGCGGAGCTATACCGTTCGTTTGCCGCTCTGGTGGAGCAGACCTGCGCCATGCCCGTCGTCCTGTGGGATGAACGGCGCACGACCGTGGAGGCACACAATATCCTTTCCGACTGTAACTACCGCGGAAAGAAGCGCAAAAACACGGTGGACGCCGTCGCCGCGTCGCTGATTCTGGAGGGCTATCTTGCCTTCCTGTCGCGCTGAGCGGCGACCAGCTCCCGCAAGCCGACAACAATCAGAAAACCGCCGAACAGCCTGCGAAGCGCCCCCGTATCCATTGCCGCTGCCAACGCTGCCGCTCCTGCGGCGCACACGCAGCCGGCGAGGATCGCGGGCAGGACGATACGCGGGCGGATCAGGCGGTTTTTTATATGGAACACAAGCGCACAGGCGGCAGTCGGCAGGAAGAACAGCAGATTGATCCCCTGCGCGCTTTTCTGCGCGATCCCCATGACGGCGGTCATCCACACCATGAGCAGCGTGCCGCCGCCGACTCCGAGACCGGACAGCACGCCGCAGATCAGGCCGGCAAGACCGGCGATTACCGCGCTCACTTTATCAGCAGGCGAACGCCGCCCCAGAGGATGAACACACCGAGCGCGCGGCGCAGCCACTTTGTCGGAAGCTTTTTCAGCGTCAGCCCCGCGATCACGCCGCCGATTGCGCCCCCGATGAGATACGGCACGGAGTCGAGAAGAAAACCGCCGCCGCGCAGCAGATAGACACCGGCGGATACCAGCGACAGCGGCAGGATGATACACACGCTGCACGCGAACAGCTCGTGCTGCTTGAGGTCTGTCGTTTTGGAAAGCAGCGGAAGCAGCAGCATACCGCCGCCCGCGCCGAACAGACCGTTGGCAAGTCCCGCCGCCGCGCCGCTCAAAATCGGCGCAAGCCGTTGTTTCTTCAATTTCGCCGCTTCCTTCCGCAAACAGTTTTTCTCCCCTATTATGCGCCTATCATATCTGTCCTATCCCCGGAATATACTCTCCCATAAGCATTGAACAACGAGGTGGGAGAATGGAACAAACCGTAAATCATATCGCGCTGACCGGCAATCTCGCGTCTGCTCCGGCGTTTTCGCACAGCAATCACGGGCGGCGTTTCTATTCGTTTTATCTGGAGGTCGCGCGTCTGTCCGGCGCGATCGACCGCCTGCAGATTCTTGCGCCGGAGGAGCTGCTGTTCGCAGCGGAAGCGAGTGAGGGAAACGCCCTGCAGATCGAGGGGCAGATTCGCTCGTACAACAACCGCGCGCCGAACGGCAGACGCCTCATCATCTCCGTGCTTGCCGAGAGCATGCAGGTCACGGACGCGCCGCACGACAATCGCGTCAGCCTGCAGGGGATTATCTGCAAAGACCCGATTTATCGGCGCACCCCTCTGGGCAGGGAGATATGCGACGTGATGCTCGCCGTCAACCGTGCATATCACCGCGCAGACTATCTGCCCTGCATCCTCTGGGGACGCTGCGCGCAGGAAGTCGCCGCCTACCCTGTCGGCACGCCGCTTTTCTTAACCGGTCGGCTGCAGAGCCGCGCGTATATCAAGGTCACGGACGGCGTCGCCGAGGAGCGCACCGCCTACGAGATCTCCGCCATCACCGCCGAGCTGGCGGAACTGCCGTAAAAAACACCCGCGTCTCCATTGAGGAAACGCGGGTGTCTTTTCTTGCCAAATTATACGGGCTCGTCCATCAGGCGGTCGAATTCCGCCGCGACGCGGTCAAAGTCCTCCTCCGGGATGTCGAGCAGGTCAAAGTCGTCCTCCGTCGGCACATAGCCGTAGAGATAGACGTCGTTGGTCTCGTCAAACGGCTCGAGCGCGATGTACTGCTTGTCATCCAGATCGAAAATACCCATGATGCCGCAGTCTACGCTTTCGCCCTCGTCAAATTCCAGTGCAATGATCTCGTCTTCCGAGTACTGTGCGCGCTTATCTTCCATAGCAATTCCTCCTGTTAAGTTTGTACTGTCATTATAGCCCCTATTACTAAAAAGTGCAAGCCTATTCTGCCAAGAATTGGCGGTAAGCCGTCGGCAGACCGATTTTTTCCTCCAGCTCCCGCCGCGTTACCCATGTAAAGCCGTTTTCCTGCGCACAGTCGAGCCAGCAGCAGGTCAGCTTCCATTCCACATGCGTAAAGATATGGACGCGCTGCACCGTTTTTCGGATATTGCGCGGATGCACGCCCCAGTCCTCCGCCTGTCGCAGCATTTGACCGACGGTCAGCTCGCCCGGAACGTCCGGAAGCTGCCAGAGTCCCGCCAGCAGCCCCGTCTTCGGGCGTTTGCAGACGGCGATTTTGTCCCCGCATTCCAGAAAGAATACCGTCCGGTATTCGACGCGGCGCGGCTTCTTTGCCGCGCGGACGGGGTATTTCTCCTGCATTCCGGTTAGATTCGCCCTGCAGATATCCTTGAGCGGACATGCGCCGCACAGCGGCGCGCCGTTCGGCAGGCAGACCGTCGCGCCGAGCTCCATGAGCGCCTGCGTGAAGTCGCCGCAGCATCCGGCAGGATAGCATTTCTCCAATTCCCGCGCGACGCCGCGCTTGACACGTTCATCCCCGATCGGCTGCTCGGAGGCGAGTACGCGGGAGACGACGCGCAGGACGTTGCCGTCCACGGCGGCGGTCGGCTGCTCGAAGCAGATGGAGAGAATCGCCCCGGCGGTGTACGCGCCGATGCCCGGCAGCGCGCGCACGCGCTCATAGTCGCGCGGAAAAACGCCGCCGCAGTCGCGGACGATGATCTGCGCCGCCTTCTGCAGATTCCGCACGCGGCTGTAATAGCCGAGTCCCTCCCAGAGCTTTAAGAGCTCGTTTTCCTCCGCGGCGGCGAGCGCTTCTATGGTCGGAAGCCTTTGCAGGAAGCGCTCGTAATAGCCCTTGACCGCCTCCACGCGCGTCTGCTGCAGCATGATCTCAGAGAGCCACACGTGGTACGGCTCGCGGTCGCGCCGCCACGGCAGGTCGCGGCGATTTTTCTCAAACCACGGCAGCAGCAGTTCGGGTAACGATTGCAGCATTGCTTCCTCCTCTCCGAAAAAGGGACTGCCTCACTAAGAGCCAGTCCCCGCTCGAATCACTTATTCTCCGCCGGTTTTCTCTTTCTTCTTCTGCGGCGGGCAGGCTTGCGCCGCGCGGCAAGCTCGTCGAATTTCTGCGCTGCGTCGGACGCGCCCTCGTAGATCAGGCGGCTGACGCGCAGCGTGCCGTCCGCTTCCTTCTGCAGACGGATGCGGATCAGATATCTGCCGTGCTCCGGGCAGGACGCCATCGTCATATAGCGGCGTCCCTCCTGCGCGATCCACGCCCCG
>CAJOMA010000042.1 GCA_905235655.1 uncultured Oscillospiraceae bacterium
GATCGGGCGCACCCTCGGCATCCCGACGGCGAATCTCGTCCTGCCGGACGGCGTGCTCGTACCGAAGTTCGGCGTCTACGCCGCGAACGCGGTTTTCGACGGGCAGATTCGACGCGCCGTGGTCAATATCGGCACGCGACCGACCGTGAACGGGAAGAACGTCACCGTCGAGCCGTGGATATTGGACTTCGACGGCGACCTCTACGGGCATGCGCTCCGGCTGGAGCTTTTGGATTTTCTCCGACCGGAGCGGAAGTTTTCCTCCCTTGACGAATTGAAAGCCGAAATCCTCCGAAACGCGGAGCAGGTCAGAAATATGTAAAGGACAGACAGCGCGCTGCCTGTCCTTTTTCGCGCCGATCATATGCGGTACACTTGACACGTATGGATTTTGGATCATTTCATTTGGCCGAACGAAACGAAAGCAAATTCCGTCTGTGTCCGTGCATAGTTTGCGCAGTCGGGAGAAAATCATGCAGCCTTTTTTCGGAATAATCCGTCGCGCGCGTGGAATCCTACGCGAAAAGGGGCTGAAAACATGAAATTGACAAAAGCGGAATACGGGAAACTGGTCGACCAATACGCGCCGAAGAGCAAATGCCTGAAAAACTGTCTGAACGCCTTTTGGGTCGGCGGACTGATCTGCGTGCTCGGGCAGCTTCTGCTGAACTGGTTCACCTCGCTCGGTCTGGACGAAAAGATGAGCGGCGCAGCCGTCGCCGTCTGTCTTGTCCTGCTGTCCGCGATCCTGACGGGGCTTGCGGTTTACGACGACATCGCCAAGCTCGCGGGCGCGGGCACCCTTGTGCCGATCACCGGCTTTGCCAATGCCGTGGTCGCGCCGGCGATCGAGTTCAAGACCGAGGGCTTCGTCACAGGTCTGGCGGTCAAAATGTTTACCATCGCCGGTCCCGTGCTGGTCTACGGCACAAGCGCGAGCGTCCTCTACGGTCTGATCCTCTGGCTGATTCTGCAATTCTAATGCAAAAAGTCCGAAACCAAACGGTTTCGGACTTTTTCTAAATATGATAAATTATCTCTTGCTGAACTGCGGAGCGCGACGTGCGGCCTTGAGACCGTACTTCTTTCTCTCCTTCATTCTCGGGTCACGGGTCAGATAGCCCGCGGCCTTGAGGGTGCCGCGATATTCCACGTTGACGCCGAGGAGGGCGCGGGAAATGCCATGACGGATGGCGCCGGCCTGACCGGTCACGCCGCCGCCCTTGACGGTGCAGATGACGTCGACCTTGCCGACGGTCTCGGTGGCGACCAGCGGCTGGCGAACGATCAGCTTCAGGGTATCCAGACCGAAGTAATCGTCGATATCACGGCCGTTGATGATAATGGAGCCGGTGCCGTTCTCGTAAACGCGAACGCGGGCGATGGAAGACTTACGTCTGCCGGTGCCGTACTGATACTGTCTCTTGCTCTCGTACATAGTCTGTTACCTCCTGCATTAGTCCTGCGTCCAGGCTTCGGGCTTCTGAGCGGCATGGGGATGCTCAGCGCCGGAATAAACCTTCAGACGGTTGATGGCGTTGCGACCGAGGGTGTTCTTGGGAAGCATGCCCTTGACAGCCAGCTCGAACGCGAATTCGGGACGCTCTGCCATGAGGGTCTTGTACTTGACTTCCTTCAGACCGCCGATCCAACCGGAATGACGGCGATAGAATTTCTGATCGAGCTTGCGGCCGGTGAGGACGGCCTTGTCGGCGTTGATGACGATGACGAAGTCGCCGCAGTCAACGTTGGGGGTGAAGTCGGGCTTGACCTTGCCGCGCAGGATGTTCGCAGCGATGACAGCGGTACGGCCCAGAGGCTTGCCGGCGGCATCGAGAACGTACCACTTGCGCTGCACGTCTTCTTTTCTGACCAGAGTAGTGGACATTGATGTTTCCTCCGTATATGATAATAAATATTTTGACAAATGGGAGCTGATTGCGTACAATATACGCACAGCTTCGTCATAGTACCATGGTGAAAACCGAATGTCAAGCGAAATTTTTCGAAATTTTAAATTTCTTCGAAAGAGCTCTTTTATTCTCGCGCATTCTCTTTTTTTCTCTCGTTTTCTCACTTTTAAGTTTACGTCTTTTTTCGAGCTCTTCCAATCTTTCACGAAATCGGGTGATGTTATGCAGCGTTTGATGGGTCTGGTGCGCCGCTGTGCGGACGATTACCGCATGATCGCGCCGAACGACAAAATCGCGGTCGGTGTGTCCGGCGGCAAGGATTCTCTGACGTTACTGTACCTGCTCGCCGCCATGCGCGCGTACTATCCGCAGCCCTATGAACTGACGGCGATCACAATTGACATGGGACTGGAGGGAATGGACTTTTCCCCGATCGGCGCGCTGTGCGCAAAGCTGAACGTCCCGTTTCAGATTGTCAAGACGCAGATCGGTCCGATCATCTTCGACTACCGCAAGGAGAAGAACCCCTGCTCGATGTGCGCCAAAATGCGCCGCGGCGCGCTGAACAAGGCGCTGCAGGAGCAGGGCTTTTCCAAGGTCGCGCTGGGGCATCACTACGACGACGCGGTGGAGACCTTTTTCATGAGCCTGATCTACGAGGGACGGCTGAGCTGCTTCCAGCCAGTGACCTACCTCGACCGCACGGGCGTGACGCAGATCCGCCCGCTGCTCTATCTGACGGAGGGCATGGTGCGCCGCTTCGCGGAGGAACAGCATTTACCGGTCGTGCATAACGTCTGCCTCGCCGACAAGCATACCAAGCGCGAGGAGATCAAGCGGCTCGTCGCGCGGCTCTCGCAGGACTATCCCGACCTCAAGGAGCGCGTCTTCGGCGCGATTCAGCGTCTGCCGCTGCCGGAGTGGGGCGTGCAGCCGCACCCGCGCGGCACGGATGCGGCGGGGAACTAATTCCCCGCAGGCAATGAACAAAGCTTCCGCCTCGCGTCATTGCGCGTCTCCCCGCCGCGTCATTGCGAGGTTTGCAGAGCAAACCGCGGCAATCTTTCCGTTTCAATGTGGGACACTTTTACAAAATGCGTTGAGGACCGCCACAATTCCTGTCATTGCCCGACTTGCTCGGGCAATCTGTGCGTAACAGCATGGACACTTCCTCATAGAACGAAACAAATGCCATACCAGCAACGGACGGATTCCCTCGCCGATTTCATCGGCGGGGAATGACACGGTTGGCGGGTTTGCCGTGAAATACGACACGGTTCCCAAGCGTGGGCGGATGGATTGACACAGCTGACTTCCTCAGCCTCGCAATGACGCGGACGATGGATTGGTAAAGAATTTGATAAAAACAGCGCCGCAGGCAGATCGCCTGCGGCGCTTGAGCGTGTCAAAAAAGTCTTTTTGACACGCTCGTGCGGATTTTCAAACTTTCAAAAAAGTTTGAAAATCCTGTTTTATTGAACGTGAAAGACAACCCTACACTTTCTTTCCCTCCGAATTACCCACTCTCTACGTTTTTTGACAGTCTGCAGCGCCGCAGGCAGATCGCCTGCGGCGCTTCACTATGTAGAATTACGCAGCAGTATTACGCTATAGGATTACGCCTTGAAATCGGCGGGTTTTTCGCTGCGCAGACCGAAGTTCCATTCGATCGCGTCGGCGATGCGGCGGCAGGCGTTGCCGTCGCCGTAGGGGTTGACGGCGTGCGCCATCTTTTCATATTCCGCAGGCTGCTCCAAAAGGGCGTTCGCCAGACGGACGATGTTTTCAAATTCCACGCCGGCGAGCTTGACTGTGCCGGCTTTGACCGCCTCGGGGCGCTCCGTTTCGCGGCGCAGGACTAAGACGGGCTTGCCCATGGCGGGCGCCTCCTCCTGCAGGCCGCCGGAGTCGGTCATCACGAAATAGCAACGCGCCATCAGGTTGTGCATTTCCTCCACGTCCACGGGGTCAATGAGGTGGATGCGCTCCGTGCCGCCGAGTTCTTCTTGCGCGCAGTCGCGCACGGCAGGGCTTAAGTGGACGGGGTAGACGACCTCGACCTCCGGATGGGTCCGGACGACCTCGCGCACGGCGCGGAAGATGTCGTGCATCGGCTGGCCGTAGTTTTCCCTGCGGTGACAGGTGAGCGCGATGATCCTCTTTCTCGCGAAGTCAAGCTCGTTCAGCGCCTGCGTGGTGAAGCGGTAATCGTTGCGGACGGTGGTTTTCATCGCGTCGATGACGGTGTTGCCGGTGATGAAAATTTCGCCCTTGACCGCCTCTTTGCGCAGGTTTTCCGCGTTGGCTTCCGTCGGGGAGAAGTGCAGGGCGGCGATGTCACCGACCAGCGTGCGGTTCATTTCCTCCGGAAAGGGAGAATAGGGGTCGTAGGTACGCAGCCCCGCCTCCACGTGGCCTACGGGGATCTTGTGGTAAAACGCCGCAAGCGCGCCTGCAAAGGTGGTGGAGGTGTCGCCGTGGACTAAAATCAGATCGGGCTTCGCCTCGTCAAGCACTTCGTCCATACCCAGAAGGGCGCGGGTCGTGATGGAGGAGAGCGTCTGCTGCTTCTGCATGATGTTGAGGTCAAAGTCCGCGCGCAGGCGGAAAATCTCCATCACGGAGTCCAGCATTTCGCGGTGCTGACCGGTCAGGCAGCAGAGACTTTCAAAGCAGTCGCGTTCCGCCAGCGCGCGGACGAGCGGCGCCATTTTGATCGCCTCCGGCCGCGTGCCGAAGACGGACATGATTTTAAGCTTCTTCATCCTTCGTTTCCTCCTGCGGGGCTTGCTGCGCGATGTCGTTCTGCGCCTCCGGCGAAGCGTCCGGCGCTTCGTGCGCGGCGGTTTCTGTGCTGGGCTTCTTCGCGTGATGCGTCGTAAAGATCAGCCCGACGCCGATCGCACCGACGACGATGACGGCGATCAGGAAGATCATCGCCTGCACCTCGCCCCGGTCGGTCAGCACGACGGCGGAAAGACCGAGAATCGCGGACAGAAGATAGGAGATTGCGACCGCCTGCTTCTGCGAAAAGCCCATGTCGATCAGACGGTGATGGACGTGTCCGCGATCGGCGTGCATGGGGCTCTGTCCGTGCGCCACGCGGCGGATGACGGCAAAGCAGATGTCAAAGATCGGAAGCCCCAGCACCAGAAACGGCACGGCAAACGAGATCACGGCGTAGGTCTTGAACAGACCGAAGATGGAGATGGACGCCAGCATAAAGCCGAGGAAGGTCGAGCCGGTGTCGCCCATAAAGATCGTGGCGGGATTAAAGTTATAGGGAATAAAGCCGACGCAAGCGCCGACCAGCGCGGCAAGCAAAATCGCGCAGACCATGGCGGTCGGGTCGGGAACGAGCAGGAGGGCGACGATCAGCATCGTGCCGGCGGAAATTGCGCTCACGCCCGCGGCAAGTCCGTCCAGACCGTCAATGAAGTTGATCGCGTTGGTGATCGCGACGATCCAGATCACGCTGACGGGGTAGGACAGCCAGTCCGGCAGGGTGAAGCCCATGAAATGCTCGATCCGGCAGCCGGAGAGCACGACGATGATCGCCGCGACGATCTGCACGAGGAATTTCGGCAGGGCGCGGAGGGTCAGAATGTCGTCCAGCACGCCTAAGATCACGATAATCACCGAGCCGAGCAGAATGCCCGACAGCTCGCTGCTGAGACTGAGCTTCTGGAAGATCAGAACGCTGATCAGAAAGCCAAAAAAGATTGCAACCCCGCCCATGCGCGGGATGGGAGTGCGGTGCATGCGGCGCTCATCCTTCGGGATATCCATTGCGCCGACCTTTCTCGCCAGCAGCTTGACCAGCGGCGTCAGCGCCAGAGAGATCGCGGCGGCAGATAGCATCGCCAGACCGACCTTGAGCAAAAATTTCGGGTCTAAAACCATTGTCTTTCCCTCCCCGCGTCAACGCGCGACGAATCCGACCTTTTTGTAAACCTTGCGCAGCGTCTTTTCCGCGACGTAGGACGCCTTCTGCGCGCCCTCCTCGCAGACCTTCTGCAGGTACGTCTTGTCCGCCAGCAGACGCGTCGCCTCCTCGCGGATCGGGCGGAGCAGCTCGACGACGGCTTCACCGACCGCCTTCTTGAAATCGCCGTAGCCGCGGCCTGCAAATTCGCTTTCGATCTCGGCGAAGCTTCTGCCCGTCGCGGCAGAGTAAATCGTCATCAGATTGGAAATGCCCTTCTTGTTTTCGGGGTCATAGCGCACCTCGGCGTCGCAGTCCGTGATCGCGCGCTTGAACAGGCGCATGATGTCCTCCGGACGGTCCATCAGGCAGACGCGGCCGGGGTCGTCGTTTTCGGACTTGGACATCTTCGCCTCGGGGTTGGCAAGGCTCATGATCCGCGCGCCGACCTTCGGAATATACGGCTCCGGCATTTTGAACACGTCGCCGTAGATGCCGTTGAAGCGCTTTGCGATGTCGCGCGTGAGCTCAACGTGCTGCTTCTGATCCTCGCCGACGGGAACAAAGTCCGCCTGATACAGCAGGATGTCCGCCGCCATCAGCGCGGGATAGGTGAAGAGCCCGCCATTGATGTTGTCGGCGTTTTTCGCGCTCTTGTCCTTGAACTGGGTCATGCGGCTGAGCTCGCCGAACATGGCGTAGCAGTTGAGCACCCAGCCGAGCTCCGCGTGCTGATGCACGTGGCTCTGGAAGAAGAGCACGTTCTTCCCCGGGTCAAGGCCGCAGGCGATGTACTGCGCAAGCTGCTCCAGAGAGCGGCGGCGCAGGTCGGCGGGATTCTGCCGCACGGTGATGGAGTGCAGGTCTGCCATAAAATAGTAGCAGTCGAATTCGTCCGCCCGATCCTTCCAGTTGCGGATCGCGCCGAGGTAGGAGCCCAGCGTCAGATCGCCGGAGGGCTTGATGCCGGAAAGCATCCGTTTCTTTGCGGCGGGTTGTTGTTCCGTCATATCAATCACGCCTTTCGCGATGTCATAATAATCTAATTTATTATAATGGATTATGCAAATAATGTCAACTTAAATCACGGCTTGCAGGTATCGGCGTTTCGTGATATAATCGCGGGAGAAAGAAGGGAACGGCATGAAAACGCTTCTGCATATCTGCTGCGCGCCGTGCGCCAATCAGTGCATCGACGTTCTGCGCACCGACGGGTACGATCTGACCGGCTTCTGGTACAATCCGAATATTCACCCGTTTACCGAGTACCGCAGCCGCCGCAACTGCCTGCGCGAGTATGTGCAGACGGTCGGGCTGCCGCTTCTGGAGCGGGATGAGTACGCGCTGCGCCCGTTCGTGCGCGAGGTTGCTGCGGATATCGAAGGCCGCTGCGTCAAGTGCTACGAAATGCGCCTGTACGCCGCCGCGCAGACCGCGAAGGACAGCGGCTTCGACAGCTTCACCTCCTCGCTGTTCATCAGCCCCTACCAGAATCACGATCTGCTGCGCGAGGTCGCGGAGCGTGCGGCGAAGGAGGTCGGCGTGGCGTTTCTCTATCGCGATTTCCGTCCGTATTTCCGCGCCGGACAGGAGCGCGCGCGGGAATTGGGCATGTATATCCAGAAATACTGCGGCTGCGTCTTCTCCGAAGAGGAACGCTACCTCAAGCCGAGCAAAAGAGTGCCGTAAGTAACAGAAATCCACCTGCCGCGTCATTGCGGGGTTCACCGTTGCCCTACCGCGTCATTGCGAGGGTTGCGGAGCAAACCGTGGCAATCCGTGCGTATCATCGCGGAACACTTTCGCGTAATCTCCTGTGCACCACCACATTTCTGTCATTGCCCGACTTACTCGGGCAATCTGTGCCTTCCAACACGGGGCACTTTACCGAAATACAATACAAGTGCCATACTTGCGACGGACAGATTCCCTCGCAGCCTGCGGCTGCGGGGAATGACAGGGAAGACGATTTTTCGTAATAAGGCATATCCTACAATTCTGTCATTGCCCGACTTGCTCGGGCAATCTGTGCCTCTCGACATGGGACACTTTCCCGTAATGCGCTGCATATCACCCCTACCGCGTCATTGCGAGGGTTGCGGAGCAAACCGTGGCAATACGTGCGCCTCGATGCGGGACACTTTCTCATAAAACGGCGCAAATCCCATGCCTGCGACGGACAGATTCTACCCGCAATACCCGCAGGGGGTACGCCGCATCCGTAAGGCGGCAAAGCCGCCAACGGCTGCGCTCCCACGCCGCTTCGCGGCACGCAATGACGCGGCGGAAGAGTCGCGAAGCGAAATAGCGCGTGCAATGCACGCGGCGTATAAAAATGATCCCTGCTTGCAAACACAAGCAGGGACTTTTTTATGCCGGCGGAAGCTCCACGAAGGTCAGCTTGTAGCGCAGGAGATTTTCTCCCGGTCCCTCCGTGACCTCCATCTCGCTCAGCAGGGCGGTCGTCGGATCCCATTGCGGATGGAGGAGCCTTGCGGGACGTCCCGCGATATGGAGGCTCGCAAGCGCGCGGATACTGTTGTAGGCGCCGCTTCCGCAGAACACACCCTCGCATTCAAAGGTGCGTCCCAAACGCGCGACGTTGTCGACCGTCCACAGATCGCCGTCTCCCGCCGCCACCTTGATCTTCCGCGTGAATTTCATGCGGAAAATTTCGGGGTCGTTCGGCCAGATAAACGTTCCGAACTGCATATCAGCTTCCACCTCCCGCCGTGACGGTGCGATCGAGCGCCATCAGCTCCGCTTCTTCGATCATGGACGCGCCCGCCTCGCTGTGCACCGTCACGGAGGTGAACTCGCAGCCCGTAAAGCGCACCGTCTTGCTCTGCCCGATGATCGAGAGGGTGAAGGCGTGCAGCCCGTAGGGCGTAATGCCGTCGGAGAGCAGCGGGTTGTCGAGCAGGACGCGGCTCAGCCGTACCCGATAGCGCACCGAACCGGCGTGCAGAACGGCGGGAAGATTGCTGCCGCGTGCGGCGGCCGCCCATACCTCGACGGTCATCTGCTCGCGGAAGTCATGCACCAGACCGACGGGCGCGCCGTTGATCTCCAGCGACAGCGCGGGGACGCTCGGCGTGGAAAGAAAGGATGACATAGCCATAGAATACACCTCACGATTCGGGGAATTGGTACATATATGCCCGGAAGGTCAGCTTGGCGGTGCAGCGTATGCAGTCGACCTTGGGGTCATAGTGGATATCGCCGACCCGAATATCCGTCAGGGCGTGATTGGCAACGCCGTTGAGGGCGGCAAGCAGCGCGCTGTTCATGGTCGCTCTGCAGGGCGCGCCGCCGCTCATATACGGCGAGAAAACGTCAAGGCGGATCACACTCTCCAGCAGGAAGCCCGTACACGAACGGTTGACCAGATTGCCGATAAAATTCCCGAAGGCGGGGCGGAGCATACGCTGCGAATCCAGCCCGACCGCGACCATGGGCGATTCCAGACGCGGCAGGGGCGCGAACGGATATTCCGACAGGCAGTGCAGTCCGGCGTTGGCAAGCAGAAGCTGCACCAGAAGCTTTAAGTCGACCACGGATCAGGCCCACCTCCCTCTACGCACAGACCCCAGACGAACAGCCGCTCATTGCGGTATATGATTGCGTCGGCACGGCGCACGACGAAGGTGCGCTCGTCGATGGTGACAAGGTCCGCTCTGCGCAGCGCGATCTCCGGCGGCGCGATGAACAAAAACTGTCCTCTCGGGATTTCGCCTCCGGAGCTGAACATGCGATCCATGTTCTGCCAGCTTTTGGAGGTGACAAGCTGGAAAAAGATTCGGGTGTTCGTGATCACGCCGTCGCAGTTGAGAACCGCGTCGGAGCCGTGCTCCTCGATCAGCCGCTTGATCCGCTGCTTCATCCGCTCACCCCGCGAAAGGCGAAGGCGTCCGCGCGCCACGGCGCAAGCAGGCGGTTTGCCATCTGTGCGTAAGCGGAGCGGTCGCTGCGGAGGCTGACCCTGAGCGTTCCGGCAGTGAAGTCGGAAATCTCCGAATCCTTGAACTGCCGCATGGCGGAAACGGTAAGCAGGACGGCGGCAAGGCGCAGCGGCTCGGCGCACTGCGCCGGATCGACGTCAGGCCGAAGCTGCGCGGTAAGCTCCTTGCGCACAGCGTCTGCGACGAGGGACAGCAGCGCGCTTTCCTGCGCCGTCAGCGTACCGAGCAGCCCAGCGGCAAGCTCCGCAATCTGAGGATAATCACTCATGTTCAGACTTCGAGGATGTTGGTAGCGGCGTCGTAGATCTTGCTGAAGCCGCAGATCGTCGTGATCGCCGCGCGATCAAGCTGCCGGTCGATGAGCTTGTCGTATTCGACGCAGACGTCGCCTGCCTGCACCATTTCCAGCGCATAGCGGCGGTCGAGGCCGAAGATGTTTCCGTCGGGAACGGCGTTGCTGCAGATCAGCTCCGCGCCGAGCGGCGTGCCGATCTTGCCGGTGCCCTGGAAATTCAGACCGGCGGCGGGATTCTGCATTTCGGGCAGCTTCAGGATCGTTGCCATCATTGCCGGCGTGACCAGAATCGTGTTCAGCTCGTAGGGGTGGAAGAGCGTCCAGAATTCCACAAGCTGCTCATAGCCCAGATTGCCCGGGGTGCCGCTGATCGGATCGCTGCCGAGACGGTATGTCGGCGCGCTGTTGCTGTTGCCGTCGCCGCTTTCGAGCACGTCCACCGCGTCGGCGATCTGCATCTGCTGGATGTAGCTGCCGATCTGGCGGAGCATGACGGAGAACATGTCGAGCTTCTGGAAGCGCAGCGCTTCATAGGATGCGACCAGCATTCTGCCGCGCTTGCGCAGGGAGATCAGGTTTTCCTTGCTGCGGATGACGGTCTCGGGGATCGCCGCGCCCTCGGAAACGAAGCGCAGCTCGCGATCGGTCGTCTTTGCGTCGGAATAAATGCTGCGGTAATCCATCGCGTCGATGTTGGTAACGGTGGCGACGATGGAGGGCAGGATATTCCGCTCGTCAATGCCCTGACGGACGATGCGGGAGATGAATTCGGGGAACAGAACGGCGGATTCAAAGGTAGAGAAAAACTTTTCCACGCGGTCGGAGCCTGCGCCGCGGACGCGGATGCCGAAACGCTTGAGCTGCCGCTGGAAGGCGTCGGTGCCCTCCAGCGCGGTGCCCTGATAGGCTTCGGAAGGGTCGAGCGCTTCCAGAACCTGCGAGAAGTTCTTCCCGCTTTCGCGGTACATACCTTTTTCCAGACGGATTGATTCGTAAGACATAATACAGCCTCCTTCGGAATTACAGACAGAATGTGACGGTTTTCTTGTTGGTGTCAACGTTGAACACCACATATTTGCGTGCGCCGTCGACCACCTTTACCTTGCCCGTGCCGGTAGCGCCGATCGAACAGTAGCCGACCGTCGGCGCAGTGCCGGTGTAGGGCAGGGTGACGAATCCTTTGATGGCGACGGTTGCAAGGCTGCCTCTGGAAGCGATGACGACGCCTTCAATTTCATTCGTGTCCTGACAGGCGACGATGGAGCAGTTCGTGCTCATCTTGCAGGGCTGATTGACCTGCACGCCGCTGTTGTAGCAGGTGACGCACACCTGACCGATGGACTCATAAGAAATCAACATAAAAATACCTCCTAAATAATGTAAGCCGCGTCAAGCGCGCCCGGCGCGCCCTTGGCTGCGGGAAGCTGGACAGAGGACGGGAAGAGCGCGGCGGCCTTCTGCGCCAGTCCGTTTTTCAGCGCGGACAGCTCCGCGCTGTCGAGGGCGGAAAATGCCTTCTGCAGAATCGCTTCGTCTGCGCCGAAATCCAGCAGCAGACCGAGCGAAACCGTCTCGCGAAGCATGGCTTTCCGGCAGTCGCGGCCGAACTGCGCCTCGCGCTCGAGCGTGTTGAGGCTGTCGCACAGATCGGGCGTGCCGGATTTGGAAACAAGCTCCTGCAAGGTCATGCAAACACCTCCTTCTGCTTTCTTCATCACGCCTGCCTCACGCTGGGCAGGGACCGCGACGAAGGAAAATTCGTAGGCATCGGCGGGGTCACGCAGGACGGCAAGGCAGAGCCGGCCGTCGTAGGTCAGCCCCTCGGTGTTCGCACGAGCCATAGGGCTTGCCGCAGACGGAGCAGACCGTGCTTTTCACGGCGCAGCCGACCGAGACCTCTTTTTTTATGCCTCCCTCGATCTGGGCGATGAGGTCGGCATTTTTCTCCGTGCGCAGAAGATAGCACCACGCGCGGATATAGTGCACGCCGTTTTCACAGAGAACTTCCGTGTCAAAGATGCGGGCGATCTGGCGTTCAGCCGACCAATCGTGGTCTGCGATCCCGGTTTTTCCGCGGAACAGCTCTGCCAGTACGGGCAGTGCATCGGTGTCAAAGCGCTCAAAATCGCGATCCGGCTGATCGTCGCACAGACGGACGCTGAAGCAGTAGACCTGCTCGGCATTGAGCGGGGTTTTGGAATAGAGATTGATCTTTTCGAGCTGCTGTGCAGACGGCGTGGCGGCCTCTGCGACAGCGGCGGCTTTGCGGATGTTCAAGCGATCACTCCTTTGAAGATTCGAGCTGGTGCGCCTGTGCGCGGTAGAGCGCGGCATGCGCCTCCTCTACCAGATCCTGCAGGCAGATGTCGTCCCAGACGATGCGCGGCGTGCAGCCGTAGCCGTTCAGGCGCAGCCACAGCTCGCAGATGCGTTCGAGCGCAGGCTCCACGGCGCGCCGGATCGCCCAGAGCTCGCTCGTCAGCAGGTCTGCCTGCTGGCGGCTCATGCGCTCGGTGCTCGACCAGTTTAAGCCGAGCAGGAAGGGCGGCAGGCCGGTTTTTGCGACGAGCTGCTCCAGAAGCTGACGCACGGGGATTTCGGAGTCGAGAATCTGCCCGTCGGAGCCGATGACCTTGACGGAAACGTCGCCGACGGCGACGAAGTCGCGGACGACGCCGTTTTTGGAGTCCTGCATGGCGGCGGCCCATTCCTGGGCGATTGCCTCGGCGTGACCCGCGGCGGCGGATCGTTCCAGACTGTCGCCGCCGGGCTTGCAGACGACGGCGTAGCGGACGTTGCCCGCGTGCTCCCAGTTGACGCCGACCGTCTGATAGATTTTCATTAGGATATCCGCCAAAAACGGCATGCTGCGCAGCAGCGATACGCCGTATGGGTTGGCGGGCTCCGGATTGAGAACCGTCAGCAGCAGAAGGTGCTGGTAGGGCAGCGGGCGGATCGCGCCGTTTTCGTCCGGCGCGCAGATGGTAAAGTCGAGCGGGCTGTCGCCCTGCTCGATCTGCACGGCGGTCACGTCGCCCCAGCAAAGGGCGGAAAAGCGTCGATCCGTGACGACCATCTCGCCGATCGCTCTGCCGTAGAGCAGCAGACTGTCGAGGTACGCGGAAAGAAAGCTGTGGACGCCGCGCTGTCCTCTGCCGCAGGGAACCGTGCGCAGAAATTGCGCAAGCTGTGCCTGTCCCTGTGCGCATTCGGCGTGGAAGCCGCCGACCAGCCGCACGAGCTTGCCGATCGCCGCGTCCAGCACGGGCAGCGCCTCGCGCATGGACTGGTAGAGCCGGTATTCGTTGCGGGAAATGGAAACATACGACCGGAGCGAGCCGAAGGGATGTCCCCTGTCGCTGCGAAGCTGCGTGACGACGGCTGCGCCGGGAGCGGATGCGCGTTTGGATTTGATGAGTTTCATAGGTAACCTCCTTTCGCAAGATTTGATAACGCAAAGCGTGTTATCCGTAGTTCGGTCAGCGCGTGACGGCTCGGACGGCGATGGGAGCGGAATTGGAGGCCAGAACGGTGGCGGCGAAGTAGCGCATGTCATCCATTGCGTGATCGTGCTCTTTCTTCACGGCGTCCTTTCCCGCCTTGAGGTCCCAGACGTACTGCTCCGTTTCGCGCAGGCAGTCGGTGCAGGTGTCGCAGATGACGATTTTTCCGCTTTTGAGCAGGTCGGAGGTGCGCCGAATGCCGGAAAGCACGTCGTTGTCGGCCTTTTTGACGTTCCAGCCGCGCCGGCGCAGCAGCTCGATGAAGCTGGCGGCGGACGGATCGACGACGACCGCGGCGATATTCCTGCCTCCGGCGAGCCTTAAGAGCGCGTCGGCGTATTCCGCGTCGGTCATCTGGCGCATTTCCCGTCTGGAGTCAAAGTAGAATTCCTTAACCCGGTACCACACGCCGTCCTGCAGACCCCACAGCCCGAAGGAGGCGGGATTGACCGTGCCGTAGTCGCAGGAGATGTACCACTGCGCAAAATCTCCCGACGGCACGGGCGGCG
The DNA here is from genome assembly GCA_905235655.1 of uncultured Oscillospiraceae bacterium. Lineage (GTDB taxonomy): Bacteria > Bacillota > Clostridia > Oscillospirales > Oscillospiraceae > JAZOXB01. The sequence continues at coordinate 14,108 of CAJOMA010000042.1, forward strand.
CGCTCGATGCGTCAAAGAAGTCGTAGACCCGCCCCTCGGCGGCGATCCACTGCCCGAGGACGAAGCGGCGGTAGAACACGCCGGAATACAGGCGCGCATACCGCTGCCGAATCTGCGGGGAGAGGGAGGGATTGTCTTCCATCGTGAAATGCAGATACAGGCAGTTGCGCTTTTCCGCGCCGAGAATCCACTCGTTGTAGAACCAGTGGTGCGGCCCCTCGGGGTTGCAGTTGAACCAGAGCCTGCTTCCCGTAACGGAGCAGCGGGCGCACGCCTGCTCGACGAAGCTGCGCGGCATCAGCGCGACCTCGTCGAGCAGAATCCCCGCGAAGGTGATGCCCTGGATGAGCGAGGAGGAGCTTTCGTCGCGGCCGCCGAAGACGTAAAAATCGTTGCTGTGCCCGCGGTAGGAGACGCGGACGAGATTCTCCGTCCGCTTTTCCGTGATGGAGAAGCCGATCGCCTTGAGCTTGGGCAGAAGCTCCGAGAGCACGTTGCGCCGCAGGGAGGCGATCGTTTTGCCGCACACGCCGAAGCGCGCGCCGGAAAACTGCGCGCTCGCCCACAGGAAGAAGCTCAGCCCCATGCACAGGGTCTTGCCGGAGCGCACCGCCCCGTCGCAGATAATGGCTTCCTTTTCGCAATAGGGGCTGCCGGGCTTCCACCAGTTGAGAACGATGCGCTGCTGTTTCGAGAATTTCAATCCCCGTCGCCATCCCCTGCGGCGGCGAAGAACGCCTCGGCGCAGTCGGCGGCGTCCGTTCCGGCGGCGAGGAGCTGCTCGAGCGCGCGGATACGGTCGATCAGCTTGACCTCCACCGTGCCCTTATCGTTGCGCTTGACCTCGGCGAGCAGGCTCAGATCCAGCCGGTCGATGTCCGGCTCGTCCTCTAACACGAGACGCACGCAGTCGTTGGCGCGGCCGAAGGCGAGCTGCGCGAGCCTGCGGATCACGTCCTGACGGCGCACGTCGCACTGTCCGCGCTGCAGCTCCAGCTCATGCTGCACCGCCGGTGTGGAGAGCAGCCTTATGCCGTCCATGCGTCCGATGGCGGCGGCGGCAGCGTCGGCGTCAAAGCAGCGCAGATAGGCTGCGGCAAAGCGGCGTTTTTCCGAAGGAAGATTGGGATTCATGGATATCACCTCAAAGAATGGATTTTGGGCGCAAAAAAACGCGCCTTCTTACCCGAAGACGCAAAAAACACAGAATTGCCGCAAAGCGTGCAACATTTGACAAACGGAAGAAAATGCGATAGTATAAAAACATAAAATCAGCAAGGGGGAATACGCCATGCTCAAAATCAACGACCTGACCAAGCACTACGGTCAAAAGTGCGCGGTCGATCATCTTACGCTGCACATCCGCCCCGGCGAGCTGTGTGCCTTCATCGGTCACAACGGCGCGGGCAAGACCACGACCTTAAAGGCGTGCGTCGGCATTCTGGACTTTGACGGCGGCGAAATCTATATTGACGGCAAGTCCGTCCGGAAAGAGCCGCTTGCCTGCAAGAGGATCATCGCCTACGTTCCGGACAATCCAGACCTTTACGAATTCATGACCGCCGAAAAGTATCTGGACTTCATCTGCGACGTCTACGGCGTCGGCGCGCAGGCGCGCAGAGAGCGGATTGAAAAGTACGCAAAAATGCTGGAGCTGGAGAACGATCTGCTGCAGCCGATCGCGTCCTACAGCCACGGCATGAAGCAGAAGCTCGCGCTCATTGCCGCGCTGGCGCACGCGCCGAAGCTCCTGATCATGGACGAGCCGTTTGTCGGCCTTGACCCCAAGGCGTCGCATGCGGTCAAGCAGGTGATGCACGAGCACTGCAGCGCCGGCGGCGCGATCTTCTTCTCCACGCACGTTCTGGAGGTTGCGGAGAAGCTCTGCGACCGCGTTGCGATCATCAAGGACGGCAGGCTGGTTCGCGCCGGCACGATGGAGGAGGTTCGCGGCGATGCGTCCCTGGAGGACGTGTTCATGGAATTGGAGGACGACCATGCTGGGCAAACTGATTAAGCTGCGTCTGCAGAACATCCTCAGCCGCACGACCGCCCGCAGAAAGAACGGCAGGGGCATGCTCATCCTGTTCGCTCTGCTGATGGCGTACTGCGTCGGCGTGTTCGGCTTTATGTTCTACCATGTGTTTGGCTTGATTGCGGAGGGAATCATACCGGAGTATCATTGGTTCTATTTCGCGCTGGTCGGTCTGTTCTCCTTTGGAATATCGTTTTTCTTCACGGCGTTCACCGCGAAGAGCGAGCTGTTTGAGGCGACGGACAATGAGCTTCTGCTCTCCATGCCGATCAAACCGCGCACGATCCTATTAAGCCGCATGGCGATCCTGCTCGGCATAGAATACCTGATCTCTCTGCTCGCCATGGTGCCTGCGGGGATTGCATGGTTCAACAAGACGGGGCTGAACGTCTCGCAGCTCGCGCTGTATATTGTCGGCAGCGCCTTCCTGCCGCTGATCTCGGCGTCGGTCGCCTGTCTGGTCGGCTGGCTGCTGGCCAGGCTGACCGCCCGCGCCAGAAACAAGACCCTCGTGACGATGATCTTCTCGCTGGGCTTTCTGGCGATCTACTTCTTCGTCTATTTCAACGCGCAGCGTTATATCTCGTCTTTGATGCAGCGCTACCAGGCGGTCGCGGACGGCATGACGGGCTGGGGCTTCCTGTTCTTCTGGTACGGCGAGGGCATTGCCGAGCCGAACCTGCTCCTGTTCCTGCTTGTCGCCGTGCTCGCTCTTGCGGTATTTGCCGCCGTGTACGGCTTGCTCGGCAAGGGATTCTTAAAGGTCAGCTCCCCCGAGAATCTCAAAAAGCGCAGGACGGGCAAGCTGGAGCTTCGCAGCAGCAAGCTCTCGTCTGCCCTCCTGCGCAAGGAATTCAAGCGCTTCACCTCGAGTGCGATCTACATGCTCAACTGCGGGATGGGTCTGATCCTTGCTGTCATCGCCGCCGTCGCGCTGGTGATCAAGGCGGACGCGGTGCGCGACCTGCTGGCGCTGCTTGAGCGCTTTCCCGGTCTTGCGCTGTCCGAGCTCGATCTTGCGCTGATTCTGGCGCTTCTGACCTCCTTCTTCTGCAGCATGAATACGATCACCGCGCCGTCCGTTTCTCTGGAGGGCAAAAACCTGTGGATACTGCGCTCCTCTCCGGTTCCGTCGAACGCGATCCTCGCGGCAAAGCTGAAGCTGCATGAGCTTCTGTGCGTGCTGCCGACCCTGTGCCTGTCGATCGCGGCAGGAATCGTCCTGCGACCCGGCGCGGCGGGCTGGCTTCTACTGCTGCTTGTGCCGCAGATGTTTGTTCTGCTGGTCGGCGTCTTCGGGCTGATGATGAATCTGTGCTTCCCGAAGCTGGAGTGGATCAATGAGGCGGTCCCGATCAAGCAGAGCGCGTCCGTCGTGCTGACGATGCTTCTGACGATGGCGTATTCGCTTCTTGTGATTATCGGCTTCGTCGTGCTGGTGCTCGTCAAGGAGGTTCTCCCCGCGACGACCTTCCTGCTGATCGCGCTCGGCGTCGCCGCCGTGTGGCTGATCCTTTCCGCCCTGTGGCTGATCAAAAAGGGTCCGCGCAAGTTCGAACGGCTGTAAAAAATAAAAACAACAAGCTGAGAAAACGGGAAAAAACCGTTCTTCTCAGCTTGTTTTTCATAACGCAAAACGTCCCGTCGTGTCGATGAAATCGGCGTGGCTGCGCAGCCGTTGGCGGCTTTGCCGCCTTACGGATGCGGCGTACCCCTTGCGGGTGCAATCCGTCCGTATCGATACGGAACGTTTGCCGTGGTACAGAATGCACCAAATTATGTCATTGCCCGGCTTGCCCGGACAATCTGTGTGTATCAACAGAGGACGCTTTCTCGGGATGCGAAAGACGTGCCATACCTGCTACGGACAGATTGCCACGGTCGCTTCACGACCTCTCAATGACATAGATAAAAGAAATCAAATCTCCATAATGATCGGCAAAATCATCGGGTTGCGCTTTGCGTTTCGGAAGAGGTACTGCCCGATGTCGCTCTTGATCGTAGACTTGATTGTCGCCCAGTCGGAGATTCTGCGCGACTGGCAGACCTCGATGGAGCGGGTGGCGATCATGCGCAGCGCGTCCATCAGGTCTTCGTTGTCCTTGGCGTAGACGAAGCCTCTGGTGATGATGTCCGGACCGGAGAGGATCGAGCCATCCTCGCTGGACAGGTTCACGCAGACGACGATCATGCCGTCCTGCGCCAGATGCTTGCGGTCGCGCAGCACGACGCTGCCGACGTCGCCGACGCCGGCGCCGTCGACGAGGATCTTGCCCGTGGGAACGGTCTGCCCGAGCTTGCAGGTCTTGCCGGTGCATTCGATCACCTTGCCGAGATCGGAGATGATGATGTTCTTCGGACTCATGCCCATCTGCTTTGCCAGCGCGGCGTGCTTCTGCAGGTGACGCTGTTCGCCGTGGACGGGGATAAAGTAGCGCGGCTTGGTCAGCGCGTGGATGATCTTCAGCTCCTCACAGCAGGCGTGACCGGAGACGTGCAGACCCTCCAGCTTGTCGTAAATGACGTCCGCGCCCTTGCGGTAGAGCTCGTTGATGATACGCGAGACCGCCTTTTCATTGCCCGGGATGGCGGAGGCGGAGATGATGACCTTGTCGCCGGGCTGAATCTCGACCTGCTTGTGGCCGGAGAACGCCATGCGGTACAGGGCGGACATGTTCTCGCCCTGCGAGCCGGTGGAGACGATGACGATCCGGTCCTTCGGCAGGGACTTGATCTGGTTGATGTCCACAAGCGTCCCCTCGGGGATGTTCAGGTAGCCCAGATCAATGGCGACCTTGAGGATGTTTTCCATGCTGCGGCCGGTGACGGCGACCTTCCTGCCGTGGCGGTGCGCAATGGCGAGCACCGCCTGAATGCGGTGCATGTTGGAGGCGAAGGTTGTGACGATAATGCGGTTTTTGCAGCCCTTGAAGTGGCGGTCCAAACCCTCGGCGACGATAGATTCCGAGGGTGTGTAGCCCTGCCGCTCCACGTTGGTCGAGTCCATCAAGAGGGCGTAGACGCCTTCCTTGCCCAGCGCGCCGAGGCGGCTGAGGTCGGTCATGCCGTCCTCCGCCATGGGGTCGATCTTAAAGTCGCCGGTCATAATGACCGTGCCGACCGGCGTGCGGATGGCGAAGGCGACCGCGTCCGCGATGGAGTGATTGACGTGGATGAATTCCACGCTGAAGCAGCCGGCGCGTACGACGTCGCCGGGCTTATGGGTGACAAGCTGCGTCTTTGCCGTGAGGTCGTGCTCCTCCAGCTTGAGCTTGATCAGCCCGTTGGTCAGGGGCGTGGCGTGCACGGGCGCGGAAACTGCCTGCAGAACGTAGGGCAGCGCGCCGATATGATCCTCGTGGCCGTGAGTGATAAAGATACCGCGCAGCTTCTTTTGGTTTTTTACAAGATAAGTAACGTCGGGAATGACGAGATCGACGCCGTACATATCGTCCTCGGGGAAGCCGAGGCCGCAGTCCACGACGATCATGTCCTTTCCGTATTCCAGAACGGTCATATTCTTGCCGATTTCATTCAGACCGCCCAGAGCGATGATTTTCAGTTTATCTGCCAATCTATGACAACTCCTTTGGTAAAAAAGTAAAAATATGTATTGAGTCAAACGACCCGTATCGTCAATTATAGCCGCCGTTTGTGTCTCCGCCGCAGGAAGTATACCACAAAAAAACCGTAAAGTATACTGTTTTTTGGAAAAGGGCAGACTTCCATTGGAAAAAATAGAGAAAAGCGGTAGAAAAAACCATACGCTTGTGCTATAATAAATAAACCTATCATGTTTTGAAAGGGGTGCCGCCCTTTGCACAAGAAGAATATGCGAAGACTGCTGCAGCCGAGCATGACCGCCTACTTTATTGTGATGGCGCTGTTCTGCGTCGCCGCGGCGCTTTTGCGGCAGTATTACCTTGCCGCGGGCGAGGCGGTCGTCCTGCTGCTCCTGCTGGCTGGCTACCGGTGGGCGAACGCCCGCCGCCGCCATGCGCTCAATGCGTATGTGCAGGCGACGAATGAAATGCTGCGCAAATCGGCGGACAGCGAGGTGCCGTTCCCGGTTGCGCTGATCCAGCTCAACGAGGACGAGCTTCTGTGGTACAACAAGTCCTTTGCGGAGCTGACGAACGTGAAGGATACTCTGTCGGCGCAGCTTGTCACGGATATTCTGCCGGGCTTCTCGACGCAATGGCTGACCTCCGGCAAGACAACCTGCCCGGATGAGCTGCGCTACCGCGGCCGCCGCTTCCGCGTGACGGGCTCCGTCCTGCCCGCCAAGGACATGAAGGCCGGCGTGGTCATGGGCATGATCTATCTGCAGGATCTGACGGAGCTTTTGCAGGTGCGCGACGAATACATCCGTTCGCGTCCGATGGTCTGTATCGTGCTGGTGGACAACTACGACGAGCTGACCAACAACCTGCAGGAGGCGGATATTTCCAGCCTCAACGCGGAGATCAACAAGCGGATCGGCGACTGGGCGGATCAGTATAACGGTCTGCTGCGCAGACTGGAGCGCAACCGTTTCCTGCTGCTCTTCGAGGCGAAGGAGCTGTCCGCGATGGCGGACACGAAATTCTCTCTGCTGGAAGCCATGCGCGAGGTCACGAATGCCGCCGGCGTTGCCGCGACCGTTTCCATCGGCATCGGCAAGGACGGCGTGGACTTCCGCGAGAATCACAGCTTTGCCGCCCTGTCCATCGAGATGGCGCTGTCGCGCGGCGGCGATCAGGCGGTCATCAAGGATCGCTACGATTTTACCTTCTTCGGCGGCAGAAACAAGTCGACCGAGCGCCGCACCACGGTCAAATCCCGCGTGATGGCATCGTCGCTTGCAGAGCTGATCACGCAGTCGAGCCGAATTTTCGTCATGGGGCACAAGATGGCGGATCTGGATGCGGTCGGCGCGGCGGCGGGTATCTGCTGCCTGTGCCGGCATAAGGGCAAGAAGGCGAACATCGTCATCGACCCCGAGCGCAATGCCGCCGAGAGCATGCTGAGCATTCTGCGCGAAATGCCGGAGTACGCCGGCTGCTTCATCAGCGGGCAGGACGCCCTTGTCGAAGCGGACGCCAAGAGCCTGCTGGTCGTGGTGGACACCAAC